>DTYH01000278.1 GCA_012961955.1 Desulfobacterales bacterium
GGGTGGAGTAATCGTCACACTGAGGGGAATGAATAGGTACGAGACGTGTGTTTATTTGTTACAGACTCTCAAGAGAGGCTCAAAGTCTTTTCGGATATTTCCTTCGGCTATAAATCCAGCTCGAGTGCAGATATGAAACACCCTTGGATCTGTCAAGAAACGCAAACGCGAAAAGGATCTTGTGTCAAATTCCTTAAACGTAATGCTTAACAAAGTATCAATTTCTTGTTTGAATTTTCGCTGGATCTATGATAAGAATTTTCAGCAATTCTGTTAATATTATATGTGGCTTTTCTGCAAAAAGCAAGCTAGTTTCTTTAGATTAAAGTACTTACTAACACATCCGAAAGACTGAAATCGGGATCGAGCATTCTTAGGCCTATTTTCGTTTTTCAGCTTCTGTTGCCGCTTCCTTTTTGGCTTCGCGTCGAGAGACTCCAAAAAAGATGTCTCAAAGGTACTTTCAAGCCCTTAACAACGCAAGAGATTCTGTAAGCCCCCTCACTTCCATCTGAGGAAGTAAAACCTGATACGAAAAAATGGGGCTAAACGTGTGAACCTTCCCAGGGACTCCTAACGGGCTAGATCGGCAATCCCGACGGGTTACAAATCTTGATATTTTTGTAACAATTTTGCATTTTGAGAAAAAAGAGCCGCGGCAAGATACTCCTCCTACGGGGGTAAGGAATAGAGCAGAGTTAAGAGTAAACCCCCCTAGAATTTCATACGGGGCGTTAAACTCCATGTGAAAGGAAGGTATGGTATTTCGATTCGGATCCCGCGCATCCGCATGGGGCTTTTCTTACGGGACAAACGAAATTACGTTTGTTTATTAAGACTACAGCGGCATTTTATGGCTAACTATCTGAAATTCGTTTGAAATTATATGAGATAGTTATTTCTAATCTCATTGACTTGACGTAAAAGCTTGTCCTCGATCCCGATCGGAGGCGGGAATCTACCCTGTCTTCAATGTGGCTGGCATTTTGGATGCCCCCTTCCTGATCGTGTCAGGAACAGCTTCGCGGGCATGATGTTAGAAAACGACGCTGTAGTATTAATCATGTCAAAATTTGATGGTCTCCTAAAGAGTCTAATTTTCCGAAACCATCAAATTCGTAATGCTCAATTCAATATCATTAACTTAACCGGATTCTCTCTTTCGCGGAAGTGAGAGCTCAGCTTATCCAGGGGGGCTTGGCATTGTAAGGCGACATTTTACATGCCGCCGGGTTACGGCCGGATAAATCCCGGCCTTACAAAAAACCGGGGCAAGCAGGGGTGGCAAAGGAAAAAACACATGCGTACCTTCTTCGGATATATCCTAACTTAATGGCATTGACGCTCAATTTGGGCGTAATATTATGATGGAGAATACAAATGGCAAAAAAAGACAAGGGTCTTTCTATCATCGATAAAGATTTTGAGGTAGAGGGCATCCTCAAAATAAAAGGAAAGCTTATTGTATATGGTACCGTGCGCGGAACCATCGATGCCGACAACCTTGTTACAGTTGAGGGGAGTCGGGTCTTTGCCAAGGCTAAAGTTCAGAACATGACTATAGGAGGCGTTTTTGAAGGGGATGTCACGGCCTATGGAAAACTAAAGTTAATCCGTACAGGTTCATTTTCAGGAAAGATCACCTGCAATACTCTATCGATTGAAGCCGGTGGCAAGTTGGATGGAATAGTTGAACCGATCGATTCAAAGGCCACCCTCTCTCCCACCGGCATACAGCCTGCTCCCGAAAAGAGGAAAGATGACACGTCTGCAGTAGAAAGCGATACAGGGACCAATGGTAAATAGCGGTCTGAGAGTCTACAACCAGGTTCGTCCACACCTGGTCTCCTGAGCTCTATCTGTCCGCCCGGGACACAACCCTAGATCCAGACCCTTCAGGTTCTGCACTGGCAGCCTAGCTTGACCGAGTCTCTTTCCACGACTACAGGCACCCGACGTTTTCCAGCCGAGTGCTTGGCATACTCTTAAGCTCCTCTGCTCACCCGCAATGTCAAGACATCTCACCTGTTTACCTGGCCTGGTATAGGCCTGACGGGCCGCTGTAGTAAAAGATCATCTATCCTTTCCAAAGATAAGAAACCCCTCTGACATAGCTAAAATCTCCTCCAAAGTGGTTATGCAAAGGTCTCCAGGGGTCTGGGGAAAGGAACTTGAGCCAAGCCCTCACGAGGTTGTAAGGCAAAAATCTCTACCGTGAATAAAGATTTTTAGAAGGGATGGCAAGGGATTCTTGTCTGAAGCTGAATCAGACAGATAGACGGAATGTCAAATTTCTAAACAACAAGTCCAGATCTCTGACGCTATCATGCCCTAAATTGAGCGCCTGCACGACGAAGTATTCCTTTTCGCCCTGTGAACGGCTAGATATCACAAATGCCTGAAACTGTACAATTATATCTTTGTAACAATCTAGTGTTTTGAAAAAAATTGTCGCAGCAGGATGCTGTTCCTGCAGGGGGTTGGGAATAGTGAAGAGTTAAGTGTAGGTGCGGCTTCCAGCCGAGGCCGAACAGTGGTTTTCAAAGAGCTAAACTGCTACTTTTTGCCAACCAAATGGGTGAAGAACTTAATTTTTCCTTAAGATAATTAGCACATGTCTCCACCTATTCTATCCTGTTCTATCCTGCCTTTCAGGCACTTGTCTTGCATATAGATTTTTCGGCGTTAACCCTATCGGGTAATTTATTCGGTTTTGTGCAATACCTAAAAAGGAGCGAAGATTATTACTGAGTTCCTAACACTACAGGGGTATCTTATGGCTAACTCTCTGAGCTTCATCCTAAATTATTTCAGATGGTTATTTCTAATGTTATTCTCGCGAAAACGGGAATCTACCCTGTTCTCAATGTGGCTTGGATTCTGGAGCCCGCCTTCGCTGGCATGACCTCAAAATGTGAGGCTGGAGGACTAACTACTCTGGTAAAAAAGATCATGCTGAGTGCAAGCCATGTATTTCACAAGTGAACCATGTCAAGATATCCTTCACACCGCTTTGCTCCGCTCAGAATGACGTGAAGGGAAGCTCCTCTCAGAATGACCTAGGACCAACTTCACTTCAAAATGACCATAGGAATGACGACAGTTATCGGTGTTGGCAAACGGTGTCGGGAGTCAGTGTCGGTTATCAGACACAGAGACTGATACCGGTAGCCAACACCAGCAACTGACACTGTCTACAAACTACACTGCCAAGTAAAATATTCACCTGAAAGGAGTGGAGGGATGAAAAGGAAGAGACGAGTGCTCGTGGTGGACAATCATCCTGTAATCCTGACCCTCATGAGTAATCTGCTTGAAAAGCATGATTATAGCGTCAGGACCGCAGCAGATGGCCTTTCTGCCCTAGATATGCTTAGGAAGAAAACCTATATTCCGGACGTTATTTTTATAGATCTCGTAATGCCTAACATTGACGGAGTAAAGCTATCCAAGACTATCCGCATGATGCCGGAATTCAAGCATGTTCATATTGTCATCCTCTCTGCTGTTGCTGTCGAGGAAAAAATAAGGCTTGATGAGATAGGGGCTAGTGCCTGCATCGCAAAAGAACCGTTTAATAAAATGTCTCAAAATATCCTGTCGGTTCTGGCTCAATTAGAGAATAATCCTCCACCACATCTATTGGAAAACGTATTTGGCCGGGAAAATGTATATTCAAGGCAGATTACAAAAGAACTACTTTCATCCAAAAAGCACTATGAAGCCATCTTGAATAATATGTCGGAAGGGATTTTAGAAATTACTCCTGAATCAAGGATAGTTTATGCTAACCCCACGGCCTTATCACTTATTGACATTTCTGAAGAAAAATTACTGTCAACCCCTTTTACAGACTTCTTTCATGGTGACGATCGTAAAAGATTCGAACGGATATTGAACGGTATAGAAACCGATCCGTACGTGATTCCAGAAGATTCACCAATTACTCTGAACAGCAAACATGTGTCGATGAATATCATACCTATCATACAGGACAGCCAAAAAACAATAATTGTAATCATAAAGGATGTTACCTATCGGAAAAGGATGGAAGCTCAACTCGCACAGGCCAGGAAGATGGAAGCCATCGGCACCCTTGCTGGAGGGATTGCCCATGACTTTAACAACCTGCTCATGGGGATACAGGGGAATGTCTCCCTTATGCTTTTAAATATTGGTGACACCCACCCCTACTATGAACGGCTGAAGAACATTGAAAAATTGGTGCAAAGCGGTTCAAAACTCACAGGTCAACTCCTTGCGTATGCAAGGAAGGGTAGATATGAGGTCAGACCTATAAATCTAAACGATTTGATAGAAAAGACTTCTGAAACATTTGCCAGGACCAGAAGGGAGGTATCGATCCGTAAAGACCTTGCCAGGGACCTGTTTGTTATAGAAGCAGATCAAGCACAGATTGAACAGGTGCTCCTAAACCTGTATGTTAATGCATGGCAGGCCATGCCCGGAGGTGGAGAGATTTTCATAAAGACGATAAACACCACCCATGAGAATATGAAAAGCAAGGTATATGATCCAAAGCCTGGCAACTATGTCCTGCTGAGGGTTACAGACACCGGGGAAGGCATGGACGAAGCCACCTGGAAACGCATATTTGATCCTTTCTTTACCACCAAGGGGATGGGCAAGGGCACGGGGCTTGGCCTAGCTTCTGTATACGGTATCATAAAGGGGCATTCCGGATACATAGATGTTGAGTCCGAAAAAGGAAAAGGTACTACGTTTCTAATCTATCTCCCCGCATCCAAGAAAGAGGCCTCAAGTACTCCTGAGACTCGCTGCAGTCTCGTCAATGGCACCCGAACTATCCTCCTTGTGGATGATGAAGAGTCGATCCTGAAAGTCGGTCAAGAGCTGCTCGAGGTGTTGGGGTATCGGGTATTAACGGCGAGTGGCGGAGAAGAGGCAGTTAGGATTTATAGACAAAACCAGGACATAATTGATATCGTAATTCTTGATATTGTCATGCCTGACATGCGCGGAGGAGAAGCTTATGACAGATTGAAGGGGATCAAGCCACAGGTAAAGGTTTTACTCTCGAGTGGATACAGTATTAATGGTGAAGCCACTGAAATACTAAAACGTGGCTGTAACGGCTTTATTCAGAAACCGTTCAAGATAGAAGAACTGTCGCAAAGCATAAAAAAAATACTCACATAAAAAAGGGTAGGGGCAATAAACGGATTGCCCCTGTTTTTCTATACCCAAGACATCTTGTCTAATACCCACTCGTTCAGAGATGTGCCTAATCCCCGCGAAAAAAAAGATCCTACGCATATTATTAACTCTTTGAGCTAACCCCCTATGAACGAACTCTAAATCTGGCCTCAAGTCTTTCCATCTTATCCACAATACCTCCGTATTCCAGCTCCGAATAGGGTAGCATTGCCGCTCCTGAAAATCCCTGAGCCCTAATCTCCGTCGCTTTTTGAGATACTCTGTCCCTGACCCAATCCCAGTAGGGATGGTCGAAGGCATCTGCTGGTTGAGTAAGCTTTCCATTGTGGACACAAAAGGCCAGACAGCTCACGATCGGGGGGCCGTCAAAGTAGGAAACCGCTGAGTTCTTTGTTACCGGCATTAGTGGACCAGTATGGGAGCCTCGCATAAAGCCTGCTACAAAATGGCCGATATTAAAAGGTGAAAGCACTTCTCCAGTAGCTGGAAAAACTCCCTGCACCCGAACAAGCATGACGGGATCGTCTTTGCCGGTATATTTTCCTGCAATGTTGTGAAGCCGGGTCGTACTTACTGAAACAGCAATCTCCCCTGTATTACGGGAATGGATAGATTCAATCACGAATCGCTGATTGTCACGCAACAAAGCAGCAATGTCATAGATATCCTCCGGCGCGTTCAGTTCAATAACCTTGTCTCCTTCTACATAGGAAACGTCCATAATCGTGAACTTAAACCCCTTGTTCATGCTCGGGGATAGCATCAACCCAGAATTATACATCGGATCGACAAAGGCTAAATAGAGGGGTAAGTTGTAGGCCCCAGGATCGGTCTTGTCAGCGGCAAACATTAGGAAAGGTTCATTGGGCCGCTCTTCAAACTCCATTTCTGCTACTGCCGGCCCCATACCTCTCACATTACCAGAAAATGAATTCTTAAGCAGATCCTGCCCTGCCCCGTAAAGGCCCTGCTCTTTTGCAATCTGAGTACCGGCCAGGAAAGCATCCCATGCCAACTTATGAATGTCCTCATCTCCCACTCCCTGTTGATGGCTAAAGAGGATAGCGATATCATCCCCTGTATGACTTATATAGTAATCGTTCACAAGGCCACTCATATTATCATGAACATACTCTCCAATCCTGTTAATAAGCCGTTGGCTGGGCTTGATGTGACCGCCTACACTCCCGACATCTGCTTTGATAACACTCAATGTAGTCTTCATACCAATTGATCCTCCTTTCTGTAGTAACCTTTCGTGGGCATTCTTCATAACCGGGAATTGTGGTCAGGATGCAGGATACAGCCTCGATTATGGATCCTGAGTCCTGACCTCTATTCGTGGTTATGTCAAACAGACTGTGAAGAGTTTCAAATCAGAATTTTGAACATAAATCAAGAAAAATAACCTAGAACATCTTCAGCCGGTTCTGCACTACCTACAATCATTACATCCCTCGACGATATCGGCCGCCAACCTCATGAAGCGCGTTCGTGATCTGGCCTAGAGAGCACACCCTTACCGTCTCCATGAGCTCGGCAA
>DTYH01000279.1 GCA_012961955.1 Desulfobacterales bacterium
TACACGGGAAAGACCTTCCGGAACAACATCACCCAGAACAACCTTTCCTCCATTCTTTATCCAATACTTTGCTACGGATTCACCGATTCCGCTCCCCCCTCCAGTAATGACCGCAACCGAACCTTTAATATCTAGCATTTCTCTCTCCTCCTTCCCTTATTACTCTCGTTCACTGGGTAGAGGTCTTTTTTCACAACGATCGCTGGCGCTTCCTCCAGGCTGCTCGCACAAAAACTCTACCCACTGAACCCTCTAGCAGTTCTGTCCATTCCAAAGAGATCTTTACCTATCCAACCGTATTATTTTCAAAAGTATCCCTTAACTGCTCCCTTACAATCTTTCGGGCTATAGTCTGGGGATCAATCTTTTGCTCCCAGACGTCTTCTACTAGCTCTTCAAGTTTTGAATTGTTAATGATATTACGCCATATCACTTCAGAAAACTGAGCCTCTATCAGCTGGCGCAACTCATTCTTAAGCTGAGCTTTTCTTCGTGTCTCCAGCCTGCAATCGTGATGGAGATGCCGATAATGGCTCCATACCCCATCATAGAGCTGATCAAGCCCTTTATTCAGGGATGCTGAAGTCAAAAAGATAGGGGGCTTCCATTCCCTCTTCCTAAGACTACGATCCAGCATCCCCTGGATCGATAGTGCGATATTTTCTGCACCGGGTCGATCCGCCTTATTGACTACAAAGACGTCCGCAATCTCCATCAGACCGGCCTTCATGACCTGAACGCTATCTCCTGACTCTGGGACAAGAACAACTAGTACTGTGTCAGTAGCCTGGGCAATGTCCAGTTCAGACTGGCCAACCCCAACGGTTTCGATAATGATAATCTTCCTGCCACTGGCATCGAGTATACGGGATGCCTCTTTCGTTGTCTTTGCAAGGCCTCCCATTACCCTGCCCGCACTCATACTCCGAAAGAAGACATCCCATTCCTTGTGCTTTATATTCATCCGAACCCGGTCGCCTAATAGGGCACCTCCAGTGAAGGGGCTACAAGGATCCACACCAATCACACCGACTGAGTAATCGTTAACACAAAACAGTTTGACCAATCTGTCTACCAGGGTACTCTTTCCTGCTCCCGGGGGGCCTGTAACCCCGATATAATATGCCTTACCTGAGTGGGGATACACCTTCCTTAATATATAGGACGCGCGTTCATCCCCCCTTTCCACCATCGATATCAGGCGCGCGGTGGCAAGCTTTTCGCCCTCCAGCGATTTCTCAATGAGCCTGTCGATCTCCTCCATAAGTAGTCCTCATCCAGCACAGTCTAATTAACTTGAACCGATTCCCTAATACCATTAATGATCACTTCCATGGGGGTATCGGGTCCGTACACCTCATATATTCCTTTCTCTTTCAGCACAGGAATATGCTTAGGCGGTATCACCCCACCCATAAACACCCTTACGTTCTCGAGACCTTTCTCTTTTAGTAATTCTACAACCTTCGGACCAAGTGTGAGATGGTTCCCCCCAAGCGTACTTAGTCCAACCACATCAGCATCTTCCTCAACCGCAGCCTCAACGATCTGTTCTGGAAATTTATTTCCTAAATAGATTACCTCCATCCCTGCATCTCTCAAAAATTGTGATACAAGATAGACTCCACGCCAATGTATATCAAGCCCTAATTTGGCCATTATAACCCTGATCTTTCTATCCATAACCATATTCTGCCTCCTATTAGATAAATTTGTTATGTAGCAAACATTCAACAGCAACAGAATAGATGCTTATGTAATGAGAGGAAATGACCAAAGACCAAACTCTTCTCGGAAAACCTCCTCAATCTCACCCAGTGTTACAAGATTCTTCACCGCATCGATGCAGTACGGGTACAGATTTTCGTTACTGTGGCACTTCTCGCGCAAGATCTTCATGCTCTCCTTCACCTTCTGATTGTTTCGCTCCTTTCTCAGCCGATCCAGTTTAGCCTTTTGTCTTGAATAGGTCTCAGGATACTCAAACACCTCTATGGGAGTAACACTTGCATCCTCTGCTCTCATGAAGTTTACGCCTACTATCTTCATCTCTCCAGTTTCAATCTTTTTCTGGTACTCGTTATTATAGTTGCTGATCTCACGATGCAGCCAGCCACTTTCAACTGCGGCAACAAGACCTCCCATATCCTCGATCTTCTTTACATAGTCAAATATCCGCTCTGTCATCTCTTCGGTGAGATATTCGAGATAATATGAACCTGCAAGGGGATCCACTGTGTTTACCACTCCCGTCTCTGTCTGAATAATCTGCTGAGTACGTAGCGAAACAAGGGCGGCCTCTTCTGTAGGCGCGGAATAGGCTTCATCATATGAGTCGATGTGCAAGGATTGACAACCGCCAAACACCGCGGCAAGTCCCTGAATCGCGGAACGAGCGATATTGTTCAGAGGCTCTGTCGCCGGCAGGGTAACCCCGGCAGTCTGTACGTGATAGCGCATGAGCATTGATCTCTGGTTCTTCGCGCCAAATCGCTCTTTTACAATCTTGTACCATACCTTACGGCTGGCACGGCATTTGGCAATCTCCTCAAAGAAATCATTATGGAGATCCCAGAAGAATGACATCCGGGGAGCAAACTCATCGATACTCATACCTCTTTTTATCAGCTCCTCAGCTGTTTGGATGGCGTTTGCAATGGCAATACCTACCTCTGTGACGGCATCCGTACCTGCCTCTCTCAGGTTATATCCATTGAAGCTGATGGGATTCCAGCGGGGCACGTTCTTGCATATCCACTCCACAACATCGCACTGCATCCTGAAAGATACGGAAGGAGGCAGGATCTCAGGGGCGCTACCCACGCACGTCTCCATAATGAAGTCGTTCTGGCATGTACCTGCAAGCTGCTTAATTGGTGTTCCTCTCTGTTCGGCCACGGAAAAATACATCCCCGGGATTATCAGGCTGGTACTAGGAAGATGGGTCACAATCGATGTACTTATGCTTCCAAGGTCAATATCAGCAAAGTATGCGTCAATGTCCCAGATGGAATCTACCGCTGCTCCGCAATGACCTACATTACCCTCTGCCTCAGGATCGTCTGAATTGTAGCCCCGAATGGTGGGTAGGTCAAATAGGATATTCACTCCGGTAGCTCCATGTTTCAGCAAGTATTTGACTCGTTTGTTACAGTCCTCGGGAGCTCCCAGACCGGCAAGCTGGCGTACGGTAAAGAGTCTACCCCGATACATATTGGCATACACACCACGTAGGAAGGGGGGCTGCCCAGAAAAGCCCTGGTCCTCAAGATAATTTACGTTCTCAATATCGGCTGGTGTGTAAATCAGCTTAATAGGGATTCCCGAGTGTGTGAAGTACTTCCCTTCCATCTCTCTATCAACGTCTCTCAGGCACGTATTAAACCAGTTTTCATAGCTCTCCTTAATCAATTTGATATGTTCTTTATTGAAAAGCCTCGTTGTTTGTTTTGTTTCCTCAGACATAAAGACCTCCTGACTCCCTGTTTTTTATGTTGACAATATAACCACACCTAAAATTCCTCTGTACCTAGAACAAGATCCAGAGGGTCTAAGGCACGGGGTATCCCCGCACCACCTTGGA
>DTYH01000280.1 GCA_012961955.1 Desulfobacterales bacterium
ATCTATGATTCCCATTCTCTTCAATGACCAATTTTGCACCATTATAAAATGATTGGGCTACCCGATAATCAAGCACCTCATCTCCTGTTTGAAGAAAAGAATGTCGATCACATCAGGGATTATGTTGGCGGTCTTGCCTTGCACCTGACCTTTAATCTTGGTTCTTTTACGTTTATTGGCGAATATGTAGGTGCCACAGATGAGTTCCACGATGGAGAGCTCGACTTCAAGGGTAGGGGCGCAAGACCAAGGGCCTGGAATATTGAACTGGCTTACACGCGTGATATTCTGGGCTCGGAGACGACTTTTGCCCTGGGGTATCAGGGGACTGACGAGGCCCTGGCACTGGAGCTACCAAAAGACCGGTATCTTGCTGCTATCGGCACAGGTCTTGTAGAGAATGCCTCTATCACACTTGAATACCTGCATGATGAAGACTACAGTAAGAGTGACGGCGGGACAGACGATGATGCAAATATGGTAACATTCCAGCTTGCGGTTGAGTTTTAGTCTTTTGGCTACATCGAGGGAAGCCGATCTTTTTCGGTGTCGATTTGCTACTACAGCGTCCTTTTGGACCTCATGCCCGCGAATGGGGCACTCAAAATCCTAGCCAGATTGAAAACAGGGTAGATTCCCGCTTTCACGGGGATGACATCAGAAATAACCGTTTCATTTAATTTGGGATGACCTTCAAAAAAGATGGTTACCCATAAGATGCCGCTGTACTGCTTACAGGGCGGTGAAAGACGGATTTTCAGGTTGAGCCCAGAAACCAAAGCCAAATAGTGTATAGAGAAAAAAGTAAGACTGGAAATAGAAACTTAAAAGGAGGTATAGAAGGATGAAAAGATTGTTTGTTTTGATTATGGTTTGCTCATTTATCACTATTCTACCCGGACTAGCCCTGGCACACTTCGGGATGATAATACCGTCTGACTCCATGGTTATGCAGAATGACAATAGGTTAATCAACTTAAAGCTATCCTTTTCCCATCCTTTTGAGGGACAAGGAATGGAACTGGTCAAGCCGCTTGCATTTGGGGTCATGGCAAACGGCAAAAGGATAGATCTACTAAATACATTAAAAATGACAAAGGTTATGGGTCATACTGCGTGGGAAACCTATTACAAGATAAAGAGACCAGGTGTATATATGTTTTTCATGGAGCCCAAGCCTTACTGGGAACCAGCAGAGGACACTTATATAGTGCATTATACCAAGACTGTGGTTACTGCCTTTGGGGATGATGAGGGCTGGGATCAGGAGATCGGACTCAAGACAGAAATAGTACCACTGTCTAAGCCTTATGGCCTCTATGCCGGGAATGTATTTCAGGGCGTCGTGAAGCTGGACGGCAAGCCTGTGCCTTTTTGCGAGGTAGAGGTTGAGTACTATAACAAGGACGGAAAAGCCCAAGCCCCAACTGATTACATGGTCACTCAGACTATCAAGGCGGATATCAACGGGGTCTTTACCTATGCAGCACCCAAGGCCGGGTGGTGGGGCTTTGCAGCCCTGAATAAGTCGGGAAAGACGATTGATGGCAAAGATGTTGAGCTGGGGGCAATCATATGGGTGAGATTTCATGACTGGAAGAGTGAGTAAACGCCGTTAGAATTTCACCCCGTTAGATAGGCTTGCCTTAGAAAATTTAACGGGGTGAAAGATCAGAATGGCGTGGTAGGAAGCTTTGGTTGAGGATCGCCGTGAGAAGAACAACAACAGAGAAGAAAGCCCCTCGTCGGTGGTCAGTCTCGGTCGTCCGGGGGAGGTTAACCGACACGGTGTTCAATATATGGCCCATTTACGGTCGTACTACGGTTAAGAAAAGATGACAAAACAAGAACGAGGTGAAGGTAAATGCATATATCTGAGGGGGTATTATCCGCTCCCGTGCTGATCACGGGAACGGCCCTTGCCGTGGCTGGCATATCGCTTGGCTTGAAAAGGATGGACTACGACAGGATTCCGCAGGTGGCAGTTCTATCATCTGCCTTTTTCGTAGCTTCATTGATTCATGTCCCTGTTGGACCGTCCAGTGTTCATCTTATCCTTAACGGCATAAACGGCCTTTTGCTTGGTTGGGTCTGTTTCCCTTCTATGTTAGTGGCCTTGGCCTTACAGGCTATCCTCTTTCAATTTGGGGGAATTACTGTCCTTGGAGTAAATACGGTTACTATGGCCTTACCGGGTGTAATCTGCTATTATCTTTTTGGCAGGCTGGTAAACCAAGAAAGTAGGTTTTTGTCTTCGGCTTCCGGATTTGCCTGTGGCTTTCTATCTGTTCTATTATCGGGTATCCTTGTGGCGATATCTCTGGCGTTTACCGGAAAATCGTTTTTGTCAGTGGCCAAGCTGATCATACTGGCGCACGTGCCAGTAATGATCGCTGAGGGGGTTATTACTCTTTTTTGTGTAGCGTTTTTAAAGAGGGTAAAACCCGAAATGTTGGGAGGTGTTTATGGAAAAGCGTCATAATATTCGGATTCGTTTAATGATACTCCTTCTACTATCTATCATTGTAATTTCTGACTCCCTTCCTGCATTAGCCCACAAGGTTACCATCTTTGCCTGGGTTGAAGGAGACACTATATTCAGTGTGAGTAAATTTAGTGGCGGAAGACGGGCGAAAAACGCTCAGGTTTTAGTCTATGACAGAGAGGGCAAACAACTCCTGGAGGGAAGGACAGATGATAAAGGAGAATTCTCGTTCAGGATACCCAAAGTAACCGATCTGAAGATCGTTCTAAATGCGGCCATGGGTCATAGGGCAGAATGGACGATCCCGGAATCTGAGATTGTGCAAGCAGTCGGTCTTTTAGAGAAGAAAGGAGGAGGCGGTTCTTCCCAGCCTGTAGGCGTTGGCCTGAGTAAAGCCGAGATGAGAGAACTTATTGAGGATTCCTTAAAGAAGGAACTCCGACCAATCAAGATGGTGCTGACTGAATTGCAGTCAAAGGGGCCTTCTCTTACTGAAGTAATAGGTGGCATTGGGTATATCCTTGGTCTCATGGGTGTGGCAATATACTTTAAATATAGAAGGAAGAACAGAGAGTAGAGGGCCAGAATGGTTGATGAGGAATTCTCTACCGGCGAATCATTCATTCATGGCCTCGATCCCAGGATCAAGATTATCGTGGCTGTTCTCTTTTCTGTGGTAGTAGCAGTATTGAGCAACTTTGTTTCCTTGCTGGTTGCTCTCTTTTTATCGCTAATCCTTGTGGTTCTGGCCAGACTTTCAATGAAAAGGGTCTTTTATCGACTATTCTTGGTGAATGGGCTGATCCTCTTCCTGTGGATTTTTCTTCCATTCACATACCAGGGGGAGACGTGGTTTGACATAGGGCCACTTGTTGCAACCAAAGAGGGGTTATTGTATGCCAGCCAGATTACTGTCAAGTGCAATGCTATCCTGTTAACCATGATAGCCCTTCTGGCAACAACACCCATTTTTACGCTAGGCCATGCCATGAGTCAGCTCTGTTTTCCGGATAAGATAACCCACCTTTTTTTGTTTACCTATCGGTATATCCATGTAATCTTTCAAGAATATCACAGACTGGTAAATGCCATGAGAATAAGGGGCTTCATACCTCATACAAATATACACACCTATCGGAGTTACGCCTATCTCGTGGGCATGCTGTTGGTCAGGAGCTACGACAGGGCAGAGAGGATCCATAAGGCCATGATCTGCAGGGGCTTTAACGGGAGGTACTATACCTTGGTTCAGTTTTCCATTAAGATGAGGGACGTATTCTATCTTTCACTGATGTTGATCGCAATTTTAGGGTTGGTAATTCTACAATGGAAAGTAACACTCTGATCGTTAATCTAAAAGATATCTCATTTTCGTACTCGGGAGGAAAACCCGTACTTGAACACCTGAATTTTCAACTCCGTAGAGGAGACCGGATCGGTCTGATTGGTCCAAACGGTAGCGGCAAGACCACACTTTTTTATGTTATTGTGGGTCTTTTAAGGCCATCTTCGGGAAGAATCGATCTCTTCGGCAAGCCAGCTATTGAGGAAAGAGACTTCAGGGAGGCCAGAAAGAGGATCGGTCTCCTTTTTCAAGACCCTGACGATCAATTGTTCAGCCCCACGGTTTTAGAGGACGTAGCCTTTGGACCACTAAATTTAGGAAAATCGCCAGAAGAGGCAAGAGAGATTGCTGCAAAAACACTTGCCAGGCTTGGCCTCTCTGGTTTCGAGAACAGGATAACCTATAAGCTTTCAGGTGGGGAGAAAAGGCTTGTTTCTCTGGCCACAGTACTTGCAATGGACCCAGAGGTTCTCCTCTTAGACGAACCTACTAATGGTCTGGATGAGGCGACAGAAGGGAAGATAACTGATATCTTGAATGGACTCGACCTTACATATGTCTTTATTTCCCACAATTTAGATTTTCTCTGCAAGACCACGGATAAGATATATGCCGTTGTAGACGGGAAGATTTCCATTTACGAGCAATTGGTACCCCATACTCACATCCATGCCCATAGATTTGGCAGGTTGCCCCATGAACACAGGTCCAAGCTTATGGAGCTCGACCCAGAGGAGATATCGGACTAACAACGTCACACTTATTGTTCCAAAACCTCTTTTACCTTCCGCAAAAGCACTTCTGGCAAGATTGGTTTAGAGATAAAGTTCAACCCTTCTTCAACAACCCCTTTCTTATGGATAATATCGGAAGCATAGCCACTTATAAAGAGTGCCTTGATATCAGGTCTTATCCTCATTATCTCTTCATGTACTTCTTTTCCATTCTTTTTGGGCATAATTACGTCAAGGAGGAGGAGCTCAATCTTTTCCTTGTTTTTGATAAACTTCCTGAGGGCGTCCTCTCCATCTATCGCTTCTATAACCTTGTACCCATGTTGCGTAAGCACCTCCTTTGAGAGGATTCTAACACTCTCATCATCCTCTGCTATCAGCACTGTCTGTGTGCCCCGCTCTGGCAGGAAATCCTGGGTCTTTTCTTTCTTATTCCTTTCAAGTGTCCGTTCAATCATTGGAAGATATATCCTGAAGGTTGTCCCTTCACCACACTTGCTCGAGACATCAATAAAACCTCCATGTTGCTTAACAATACCGTAGACCATTGAAAGACCAAGGCCGGTCCCCTCCCCAAACCTTTTCGTGGTAAAAAAGGGCTCAAATATTTTCTCCCTGATCTCTTCATCCATCCCTGTCCCAGTATCACTTAAGGCCAGAAGGGCGTATCGGCCTGGTTTTTCAGGCCCTTGGGCTTTAAAAAAATTACGTTCCAGCTTCACTGATTCTGTAGCTATTGTCAGAACTCCTCCGTCAGGCATCGCATCCCTTGCATTGGTGGCAAGGTTGATAATGACCTGATCTATTTGTCCAGGATCAGCCATTACTGTTAAATCTTGCTGGGCAAGCTGCAGATTAATCGTTATGTCTTCTCTGACAAGCCTCTCCAGCAACTTCTTTACGTTTTCAACATGTGCGTTGAGATTTATTGGTCGGGGCTGGATTAACTGTTTTCTGCTGAATGCAAGGATTCTTTGGGTAAGGTTTGCTGCCTTTTCGCCAGAGGTAAGTATGTGTTCTACATAGGACCTTAACGGGTTGTCTTTACCCATCTTCATCTCCAAAAGGGTCGCATAACCCATGATAGCAGTGAGAATATTATTAAAGTCATGAGCGATGCCGCCGGCAAGGGTCCCGATAGCTTCCATCTTTTGTGCATGCCTTAGTTCCTCTTCCAGAACCCTTTTTTCTTCTTCCCTTTTCTTTAAAGACTCAGTCATATCATTAAAGGCATCAGCAAGCCTGCCTACCTCGTCTCTGGTCTCCACCGGCACCCTTTCTGCCACTCCTTCTTTTCCAAGGGTTTTAACCGCCTCGGTTAATCTATTAAGTGGCCTGGTTACCCTTTCTACCACGAAATATACAATCCCAGAGCCAAGTATCATGAAGACAAGTCCGATTAAAACAGCTCTAAGCAGCAGGTCTTTAATTTGCTTGTTCAGTATCTTTTTATCAAGCGTTACCTTTACAAACCCGATAATACGGTCTTTCTTTGGAGGCAGACCCTCTTCAAATAGTAAAGAATCATCCCATGAAAGCGTTACCCCTGACGAGGTTACTGGTGACCAAAATTCCAGGGTGTCGCCCTTGTCAAGGAAAATGGGAACAGGATCCCTTTCGAGCCTCTCAAATATTTCTTTCCTTATCCTTTCCTTCTCTTTAACCGGTTTTTCAGGGATGTTTATCCCCGCCCGTTTCTGATTCGTCAAGACCTCTCCCTCCCGGTTAAATACCCAGGCTTCCAGAGTCTCTCCCTGTTGGATAACTCCTTCCACTGGGAGCCGGAGCAGTTCCTCGTTCTCTGAAAAGACACCTATCCTTGAGTTATAAGCAAGCACCTTTACCAGTAAACTCCCCTTATTTTTCAGGGCCTCGGTCAGGGTCTTGGTCTCGTGATAGATAAAAAAGCATGTAAAGGAAGAAGAGATGAGAAGCATAAAAGTGGCATAGATGGTAAAGATCTTTACACTGAATTTTTCAGTAAAGGCCTTCAGAATATTTGGATTCATTACCTTTCCCAGTTACCTACGTTCGGCATCTCATGTAACTGTCTGATCTCTATTTTATCACTCTGTTTTAAAAGCAGGTTATCCAGAATTTAGGGGTTAAGTATTACCGCCTTCTGGATAATCTTTTTTCCCAACCTGATCCCTAATTTCTTAGCCACCTTCGGATTGAGCGTTATAACCGCCTTCCGGGCCTCAACCTCTTGAAAATTAAGCACACCTGTTCCTGAAAGAAGCCTTTCTGCCAACTCTCCTGCCTGAACCCCCACGTCAAAGGCATCTATCCCTATGGACATAAGGGCCCCTAACTCCACATACTTCTTGGAAAAGGTAAGGATAGGTATGCTGGTTTCCAGGGAGAAGAGAAGGAGGAACTCCACGGTCTGAGGAGTAGCCACTGTTATGTCTGGAAGCATCCAGAAGGCATCTATCCTTCCTTTCATGCCCTTTATCAACGAAGGAACATCCCGGGGGGTATAAACCTCCTCTGCGATCAGTTGAATGTCGACCTTTCGGGCTGCATCCCGGGCCTTTTTTACGAAATATCCGGTCCGCTTTGGGTCATAAAGGAGGCCAACGGTCTCCAATTTCGGGAGGGCCTCCTTAAAGGTGATAAGCTGCCTTTCCGGCAGTATGCTCATGCTGACACCAGCGATATTCTCTTTCCCAGAGAGGAGAGAAGGAGGATGGAGGACTAGGCAATACAGGATTGGGACGTCTTTAATCTTTGTTACCTTTAATAGGGCATCCCTTCCGATGGCCACTACGAGAGCCGGGCTCAGCGCACGGATCTTCTCCTCCACATCTTCTCCTTTAAGTTCGGACATGATCAGCCGGATAATCTCGTTATGACAGGACGTTTCAAACCCTTGGAATGCTTCCTCATACGGCTTGACCCTTATGCTCTGGACAACAACAACCTTTTCCCCTGCAAAGGCTCGTACATAGGAAAGGATTAAGATCAGGAGGAGAAAAAGCCGGGTAAGGAATGCCGTAATCGCGGATTGCTGGATTTCGGGGACCTTCTGGTATCGTGGCTCCTGCATTTCTGGACTTTAGTAGAAATACTGGCTTGAATAATATGAAAATTAATGTTAGATTTTCTCCAAACTAACACATATTGCCCCCTAATTAAAGCATTTTGTACCTATTCTTATCTCTTTGTAACCCATGTGGTGGTCATCGACATATTTTTTGTGCTTGTTGTCTAACAACACGATATCCATGACCGTCCTGAATTCCATAACACCTAATATGCTGCGGTATTTTTAAACTACAATGGATGAGGTCTCCAGACACCTTTTCAAGCCCTATATTCTTTTGGTCGTCCTTTTCCTCTCCTGGTCCTGTTTTAGCCTTAATGTGGCCGCCCAATCCGATGAGGAGATGAAAATCCTCCGCATGTTCTATAAGGATGAGGAGCTTGTAGTAACCCCCACCCGGCATTCCAAGCCAATCTCCCAAGTGGCGGAGAATGTCACGGTTATCACTGCCAAGGAGATCGAGGAGATGAATGCCCATACCGTGGCCGAGGCCCTGAAGCGGATCCCTGGGTTTTTTATCTGTTTTAACCAGGGGGTGGAAAGTTTTGGCTCTACCTCTTTGATACAGGTGCAGGGCTCGGAGGAGAGACATGTCCTGGTCGTGGTGGACGGGGTCCCCTGGAATTTCCTGAACAGCGGGCACGCAGAGACCAACTCGATCCCTGTGGGGATAATAGACCGGATAGAGGTCATCAAAGGACCGGCCTCATCTGCCTGGGGCTCGTCCTTGGGTGGAGTGATAAACATCATAACCAAGCCTGAGGGCACCACCAAAAGACCTTCTGGCTCTGTAAGCGCCTCTTATGGGGAGAGGGCAACCCAGGACTACCGCGCTGAGGTCTCTGGCCAGACCCACGGCGTGGGGTATTACCTCTTTGCCGGATACCAGGACTCAAACGGGCTCATGGGTTCCCGGTATTTTCATAACTACAGCCTCTATTCCAAGTTTAGGATCCCCCTCTCAAAGGATATAGATTTGGGCCTCACCATGGGCTACAGCGAACCAGAGATAAGGCTTGGTGATTATCCGAGCGGTGATATAACACAAACAGGATTCGGCCGTACCTTTTTTGCAACTGCCTCCCTTGGTGGGTCCCTCACGAGGGAACTGAGCTTAAACGTTTCCTTTCGCCATCTTAGGCAGAACTCCAGGGTGGTGAGTGATGCCCTGGGATTGGGGGTTAGCGGTCCTCCAGGAGAACTTTTTTTGGATAACATATGTGACGAGAAGGCCACCGGGGGGAGCGGTAAGCTCGTGTGGGAAAAGGGTGTGCACACTGGTGTGTTCGGTGTGGATTTTGAGTCAGGGGATCTTGATCAGACCCTTTATGCTGGTTCTGTCCTCCAGTCACAAGGCGCTCCTCCAGTATCCGTCACCCGTCCGCGCCGAGAGCGGTGGGCCTTATATGTCAATGATACCCTAATCATTGACCGATGGTCCATCACCCCTGGTATCAGGTACGACCACGATAGCATTGCCGGGTCATTTTTGAGCCCAAGCCTTGGGATTACCTGCCGGCTGGGTGAACATACAATCCTAAGGAGCACGGTGGCCACGGGCTTTACCCTACCCCCCCTCTCATGGACTGCAGGAGGGTCATTGTTCATTGATCCGAACCCTTCCCTTGACCCGGAAAGGATCTGGTCCTGCCAGGCCGGGGTGGAATCGAGTGCATCGAAGCACCTGTGGCTAAAGGCTACCCTGTTTCGCCACGAGCTGAAGGGTGCCCTGAAACGAACGGAGCATAATGATGGCTCTAGCGACATCTTTGTCAATGAAGGAGAGATCTGCCGTCAGGGCCTTGAGCTTGAGGCAGAAACAGCCCCATTCCATAACCTCTCCCTTCGAGGCGGGTTTGCCTACACTCGTCTTTCCCCTTCTGGCGAGATGGGTTCTAAGGACATACACGAATATACCCTCGCTCTCAGGTATGATAACCGGGATACGTTTCAGGCCGAGCTCTTTGGCCACTATATATGGTGGGACGCGGATGCGTTTTATTACGGAAGCTACAATGATTCTATCTGGGACTTCAACCTCAAAAGGAAGGTGTGGTCGACAGAGAAGGCCACTGCTGAGCTTTTTCTTACGGGCCACAACCTCTTTAACGGTGCTCAGTACACGTTCGGGGACGTTAAGAACCCCCGAAGATGGGTGGAGGCCGGGATAAGGGTTAAATTTTAGTATTGCTTTTTTAATTAGTATATGTTATGGTGTACACACTCTTTTGTGTAGGGGGAGGTAAATTTTGTTAACCCGTTAGAGTATAAGGAGGAAAGTATGGAACGCGAAAAGAGAGAAGAAAGAAGGGAAATAGTAGTACTTTATGAAGGTATTGACCTGGATGAGCTTGTAGGCCTCAGGGGATTTTGTTGCGCGGGTACATTTAGTGCTTTTAGGTAATAACTGAAGAGGAAAAGGGGGAGCATCACCTCCCCTTTTTCCTTACGTAAGACGCGTTTCTTTCCTTTATGCAGCTTTCGTACTACATCAAGGCTTACCCTTACGGAGAAGGCTCGCGTCACCAACTCCTTTACTCCACCAAAAAGGCATCCCTTATTCTTATAAGAGAGGAGACCTACCAAAGGATCGAAGAAGGTACCCTCCCCCCTCCAGATGAGCAACAGCTAAGAAGGCTGGGGATGATGGTAGACGACCAGGAGGAGGAGAAGCGAGCCGTGCTTGATCTCTTCGACGAGCTTAATGCAAGGAATCCCGGGTTGAACCTGACTGTTGTCCTCAACCTAGACTGTAACTTCTCCTGCCTCTACTGCTACGAAGGGGGGACGAAGGGGAGGCTCTACATGTCAGAGGAGACTGCCCACCTCCTCGTAGATTTTATCAAGGAAAGATTCACTCGTAACAAGAGGTATCTCCTTATCGATTTTTACGGAGGGGAGCCCCTCTTAACCATTGGACTTATAAAATCGATTTCAAAGGCCCTCAAGCCCTTAATTGAAGGCAAAGGTGGTTCTTACCACTTTACTTTGGTCACCAACGGCTCCCTCTTCAAAAGGGAGGTAGCCGAAGAACTAACCCCGCTCGGCCTTGAAACGGTGAAGATAACCCTGGACGGGCCGGCTGAGGTTCACGACCGATACCGGCCCTTCAGATCTGGTGCCGGTAGCTTTGATACCATCATAAGGAACATCAAGGACACTTGTGACCTGGTAAAGATCGGGATCGGAGGTAACTTTGAAAGGACGAATTACAAAAGGTTTGTCCACCTCCTGGATTATCTCATGGACGAGGGGCTTACACCAGAGAAGATTGGTACTGTAAAGTTTGACCCAGTCATGAAGCGCCCACAAGGTGATATGTTTCTCACCGACTATAAAGGGGGGTGCATGTCCATAAATGAACCCTGGTTAATAGAAGCTAGTGCCATGCTCCGGGAGGAGATCCTGAAAAGGGGGTATAAGACCCCAAGGATCGCGCCCATACTCTGCATGGTAGAAAACAGAGACGCTTTTGTGGTGAATTTCGACGGTGTCCTCTATAAGTGCCCAGCCTTTATCGGCAAAGAAGACTTTGCAGTGGGAGACCTTCAGACTGGTGTAAGGGACTATACCGACTCTTACCAGCTCGGTATCTGGAAGAATGAGGAGTGTGCTGAGTGCGTGTACCTGCCGCTCTGCTTTGGAGGGTGCCGGTATATGACCTATATACGAGACGGAGAGATAGATAAACTCGACTGTCGGAAGGCCTACCTCGATGCTTCCCTTGAGACCCTGGTCAAACAGGACATAACCTACAGGCCGAGGGCTGGTTAGTCATTGAGCGCATCCACCTCTAGGAATCTCCTGATCTTCACCACGGTAAGCTCCATCTGGGCCATTGTATTCGGACTTATTGGCCCCTTCTATGTGGTTCATGTAAAGGACTTGAGTGGAGGGATGGAGAAGCTCGGGATTGCTTTCAGTATCATGATCCTCCTCCAGTCCCTTACCTCCTATTTTGCCGGCTATTTTTCTGACCGACTGGGCCGAAGGCCTTTCCTCTTTGTGACTTCTTATGTAGATGCAATTATCCTCTTCCTGTACACCATCATAAACCAGACTTATCAGCTATACCTACTCCAGGGAATCCTTGGCATAACCAATGGGGTAGCAAACACAATAACAACATCTCTTTTGGGGGACCTAACAATAACGGAGAGGAGAGGGAAGGCGATCGGCAAGTTTAACGCTATTGTCGGCCTTGCATCAGCAGTGGGTCTTACCTTGGGTGGTTATCTGGTCAAGTTTTACGGGATTAGATTTCTATTTTACGTCGCCTCTATTGTCGTTGTCCTCTCCACCATCCTCTTGTTCTTTATAACGGAAGGGGGGACGTCTGCTGACAAAGCAGGACCCGATCCTGACGGGCTGTTCCCCGAATGAAGATTCCTTTGAGGAACACCCATGTCAGGACTTGATCCCGATCCCCGGGTTTTCAAGCTCATATCCTCATGATCCAGGCCCACGAGAGTATCACCCCAAAGGGTGTGTCCTGGCCGTGGGTATATCGTCGGGCGTCATACTTGTCTTCAGATATGAAAACAGGATTTTCAACAAGGCCATGGTCTGAGAATATCCACCAGTAGCGCGCCTGGCTCAAGCGGCTCCAGTCTGAAAAGGAGCTCCATATGAAGATGATGAGTTACGTTCGCAAACACATGGGCGGTGGGCCCTTCTCTGAGTGGACCCTTCGTCAATACCGCCTATCTTTCACAGTTGTTCAGAAAAATCAAAAGCCACGTCCCTGTCCAGGAATGCCTCCCTCAGCCTTTCAAGCTTAGACGATGTGTCTGCGGGCATGGTTGTCGATTGACATCCCTCCCTAAGAATGCGAAAGATATCCGTCTTCCTTCCAAAGAGTGAGGACTTAATATACTCCCACATAATCGCGTCGTATGCCGTCCGTGAGAAGAAAACAGAGGGCCTTTTCCGCTGGCACACCCCGTTTCTTTGAGAGGATCGTGGAGATATGCCGGATCATTGTGCGCCTTTTGCTGTTTTCTCCTTCGCAGACCCCTGACCGCCCAGACAGTAAGAGGAAAACTCGCATGAGAGTTCCTGTACGGCGTCTTTGATGACCCTTTCCTCCTCCCTGGTATAATTGAGTGTCAGTTAAGTCGATCCGCTTGAGGAAACCTCTTAAGCTTTCATGGAGATACGGGAGTGGGGACAGTTTCTCCGAAAAAAAGGACTCCTAGCTGGGAAATGCACCAGGCCCTGCCTTTTTTGGGGCTCATGGAATCTATCCCCAGCTTTATTACACGAAAGATTGAGAGTGCTTCCGTCATCAATGACTTTTGAGACAACATCTTTGCCCGGCTACCAGTGGCAGGTGCAACCAGATTGAGCAAGTCTTCAGTCGTTCTTTTGTCCAAGCCGCCAGATATGACCCACTCAAATGCCTCCCTTAGGACGTAGGAAAGAGAGACTGTTCCCTGAATATCCCATCAGCCCTTGTGAAGAGAGTAATGACCAGAGGCCTTTCATCAGTGAGGGATCATCATTTAGCTCTGAAAGGGCGGCCTCTGTAAAACCTTGGGCATCATCCAGTCTCTCCTATTTGAGGTATGCCTGTGTGAGGATGAGAATCAGAAGTCGGTTTTCTGGCTCCTCCTCGAGGGGCTCTTTAAGCTGGTCTTCTACCTTAATGAACCTTCCGTCTCTGATGAGGTCCCTTGGATGGTCTCACTTGATCCTGAAGAATCAGAAAGGCTTTTCATATCAAAAAAATAACTGATCCCAATGAGTTGATAAAATTAGAGGATTCAAGGAGTCAAGAATTCGAATGAACAGGAAAAGACAATGATATTTGCTCCATGGAATACCGCTAAAAGATAGTTATGCCTGCGGCAGGCTATGTTCCTTACAAAACCCTCGAATCCTGGAATCCTCGAATCCATTGATACCAACTAAGATGACCTGCTCAAAGTTGTTCTTACCTAGTTGTAAATTCTTAGTATAGAATGCGAGATTGAAGTATAATCAGGTATTATATCATAAAGACTCGGTTTGCCCACTTACGCTGTTAAGTTTCCCGTTATTCAGGACCCTTTCCTGTCTCCCTGGATGATCCTCAGCGGCGTGGTTGCTCTGAGTCCGTGCTGGAAAAGTATGCTCAAAACTCAGTGGTGTATAATTAACGTCTCGGAAATTGTATAATTATCTGGAATCATGGAGTTATTTTTAGTATGTTCTTTATGTTCCATCCGAATGGAATGTTGGATGACCCCAATGAAACAGGTCCTGTTGAGAGCTATTTAAAATAGCTGCTGGTATCCTTATATTACATAACACTTTGGTTGAGTGTGTCATGTTTCCAATTGAGCCGACAGTGTACAGGGCAGGAAAAGGTTTCATGGGGTAGGAATAATGGTCAGAAGAGTATAACCTCTGTGTTCGGGTCAAGGTTTTTAGGATCAATCTCGACTATTTCTCTATGAATATTTTTACAGGTCCCAGGGATAACCCCTCCTTCATGGCAACCATGGGACTCCCAAACGAATGGTTATCCCCTTTTGATTTCGATAAAAGGTTCAAGCGATTTTGATCTGGTATAGGAGTCGGAATCTGCAATTGCCCGGGCGGGGTTGCAGATGTTAGAGATTCCCAAAGAGGCACTCTTTGTCCACCATATACCGAGCGAAAGATATTGGGTAAGGAGGTGTTCGTTAGGAATTCAAACGGGTCTATCTAGTTGACAAAAGGAAGGTTGGCCTGTATATTAGTACCCTCTAAATTGATCGGTATCAAATCTTGAGAAATTTATATTTAAAAGCCGAGTGCGGAAAGACAGGGTTAAAATCGGCATGTTTCTTCTAAGTGGTTTACTAAAAAATATAGAATTCATGGTGTGTCAAATATGCTAAATACCCTTGCTATATATCAAGATCTAAGTAGTTGTATGGATGATAAGGCAGCCAAGAAACTCGCTGAAATTTTGGGTCGTGTCTATGAAGAGGTAGCTCAGGCCGTCACCAAAAAGGAGTTTAATGAACTTAAAGAGATAGTTCGCGATCTTGCTCATGCCCAGGAGAGGACCGAGTCGAGAATTGAAGAGCTGGCTCATGCCCAGGAGAGGACCGAGTCGAGAATTGAAGAGCTGGCTCATGCCCAGGAG
>DTYH01000281.1 GCA_012961955.1 Desulfobacterales bacterium
AATTTGACACCTACCCTGTAAGAACTTCGGTCTTTTATTGGGCCGAAACAGAAGTTAGGTATAATGTAACTGTTCACGGGGTAGTGGTTTTTCTTTACGCTGTGAACAATAATGGCATAATATTTTAGTTTCGGCTCTGTGTTTTCTCACGGGGGCAAAGAAAAATATCCGTATGACCTCCCCTGAAATTGTATCTGGCTAGAATGTTACAATATTCGAAGTAAAGGAAAAATCATGATGGAGAACGACATTCGGAAAGTGAGAAATATAGGTATCAGCGCACATGTTGATGCAGGTAAAACCACGCTTACTGAGCGTATACTGTATTACGCTAGACGAATACGTACCATCCACGACATTAAAGGGAAGGATGGTCTCGGGCCAACCATGGACTTTATGGAGCTTGAGAAGGAGCGTGGTATTACCATAACTTCTGCTGCCACGTACTTCAAATGGCAGGATCACGAGATTAACATAATCGATACTCCAGGCCACGTTGATTTTACAATAGAGGTTGAACGATCTCTAAGGGTACTCGACGGAGGCGTACTTGTCCTTTGTTCCGTAGGTGGAGTTCAGTCCCAGTCAATCACTGTTGACCAGCAGATGGACAGGTATAGGGTTCCTTGTATTGCGTTTATCAACAAGTGCGATAGAAGCGGTGCTAACCCATTTCGAGTGATTGAGCAACTTAAGGAAAAACTGGGACACAACGCAGTGGCTATGCAGATTACTATTGGTCTGGAAGCAGATTTTATGGGTGTTATAGACCTTGTCGCTATGAAGGCTGTCTATTTTGACGGTGATAACGGAGAACATGTACGTGTCGAGGATATACCTGTAGATCTCCTGCCAGAGGCGACTCAAAGGCGGGAGGAACTTATCGATGTGGCCTCAATGTTTTCCGATGAACTTACAGAGGCTGCTCTTGAGGGCGAAGTTCCTGAAAAACTGCTCATTTCTGTCATACGCAAGGCAACGCTTACTCGGGAACTTATACCCGTCCTTTTGGGATCGGCTTATAAGAACAAGGGGGTTCAGCCCCTCCTTGACGCTGTAATAAGCTTTTTGCCCTCCCCGTCTGACGTGGAAAACCAGGCATATACCATGGACAATGACGAGACGCCGGTCACACTCTCTTGCGATCCCCAAAAACCCCTTGTAGCCCTTGCCTTCAAACTGGAAGATGGACCATATGGTCAGCTTACATACATACGTATATATCAGGGAACACTTGCCAGGGGTGATACGATAGTTAATGCCCGAACACGAAAGAAGGTCAGGGTTGGCAGGGTTGTCCGCATGCATGCAGATCAGATGGAAGATGTGGAGGCAATACCTGCTGGACATATCGGAGCCCTATTCGGTGTCGATTGTGCTTCAGGGGATACGTTCGTTTCTCCTGGTACGAGCCTGACCATGACATCGATTCATGTACCGGATCCGGTTATCTCACTTGCCATTATTCCAAAGGATAACAAGGCGAGGGTCAATATCTCCAAGGCCCTTGCCCGCTTTACCAAGGAAGACCCAACTTTTAAGGCGCAAATAGTCGAGGAGACAGGGGATACTATCATATCCGGCATGGGAGAGCTACACCTCGAAGTCTACTTGGAGCGGATACGTCGTGAATACAATGCTGATATAACCACCGGTATGCCTCGGGTGGCCTACAGGGAGACTATCACAAGGCGGGCTGAGTTCAACTATATCCACAGGAAACAGACTGGAGGCGCAGGCCAGTTTGGACGGGTAGCAGGCTACATAGAACCAATCCGAGGGGAGGATTTTGTTTTTGAAACCAGGGTGGTTGGAGGGGCTATTCCATCCCGGTTTATCCCAGCATGTGAGAAGGGCTTCAAAAAATGCCTTAAAAAAGGGACTCTTCTTGGATTCCCGGTTACCGGTATTAAGGTGGTAATAACTGACGGACAGTCGCATTCTGTTGACTCTTCTGAACTTGCTTTCCAAACAGCTGCTCGCGGTGCGTTCCTTGAGGCCTACTCCAAGGCTGGGCCGGTTATCCTGGAACCTATCATGAAGGTAGTGGTGGAAACTCCTCCTGAGTTTCAGGGTACTGTCATGGCTTCTTTGAATCAACGCCGTGGAATAATAGTAGGTACACAGGACGAAGGTCACATCTGTGTTGTTGAAGCCCGAGTTCCCCTTGCAGAAATGTTTGGCTACTCAACTATTTTGAGGTCTGCCACACAAGGCAAGGCCCAGTTTACGATGGAGTTCACTATGTACAGAGAGGCACCGCGAGGAGTAGTTGATGAGCTGATTAAGAAGGCGATGGAAGAAAGAAAGAGGGTGGCTTAAAAAATAAATACGCGAGTTAAACAAAAGATAGGTTGATGAAGCAATTGTATATCCCCTTAGGTCAAAGTAGAAAAACGCAACCCTCCACAATAAGATTCGCCTATCTCAAAGAAAGGAACTTCCACATGTTCAAAAAAGAGCTCATTTTCCGCAACCCTTTGAGGATCATTGGAGGTGAATCCGAAGATATCCTCCCTGAAGGAGGATTTGGTGCCGTCGTGGCCCGTGCTGGTGTGGGCAAAACACCTCTTTTGGTTCAGATTGCTTTAGATAGTCTGCTTAGAACCAAGAACGTCCTCCACATCAGCCTGGATGACCCTGTGAAAAAGATTTGTCTATGGTACGATGAGGTCCTTCGGAATATTGCGCACCAGTATAATGTCATGCAAATGGACCAACTCTGGGAGGCCATACTGCCCCATAGGTTCATAATGAGCTTCAGGGTCGAGGCGTTTAGTGTACCCAAGCTGGAAGAAAGGCTGACGGAGCTTACAGACCAGGACATATTCCTTCCCCAGATAATAGTAATCGATGGACTTCCATTTGATGAGGCAGTAAAAAAGCCGCTTTCTGATTTAAAAGTCATTGCAAAAGACCGCTCAATGCGTGTCTGGTTTACAATACGCACCCATCGCCACGAAAAGATTGGCCCACATGGTATGACCGGGACACTTTTACACGTTGCTGATCTATTCGATGTTGTAATCCAACTTCATCCGGTAAAAAAGGATGTTCATATAAAGGTCTTAAAAGGAGGACTTCTGGCTTCAGATCAGCCTCCACTCGTGCTGGATACTTCAACCATGCTGATAAAAGATATCGTAAGACTTTAGCTCTTCAAACGTAACTGCTCACGGGGTGAAGTTTTTTTCTTTCCCCCCTTAGAAAATCATGATCAATCTTCAAACACGCACGTTTAGCAGTGTGAGTTGAGTAGTACCTGGTTTAAGATTAGAGGAAGGTTGATTTTCTAACGGGAGAAACGAAGGTGGCTCCGTTTTCCCCCCTGCTCTCAACTCACCGAAAAACTAAAGGTTTCCGCCAAGTCATCTCAAGAAAACCTTCACCCTCTGAACAGGTACAAGAAACATCGTTACTATTAGGCTAAATAGTTACAAAATATCCTACTTTTCGCTCTTCAGTTGCATTAAGTTAAACCGTTTCAAGACCTCAAGGAGACTTGTAAGAACGACGTGAGGGATGGGAAGAGCTTGTCCACCAACCATGCACCAATTTTTGGAGGAGGACACGTGAGAAAAAGATAGGATTGAATCGAAATCGTCCAAAAATTTGTTGACATCAATCTCACATTTATATAGAAGGTATGGCTTAAAAGAAGTGAGCCCGATCTGTATTTAGCTTGCGGAGGAAGTTTTGATGGAAGGCATTGACACTAGATTCAAGTATGAGGTTGCTAAACATCTTAATGGTAGACTATCGACTAATTGTGACACATGTGGCGTTTGTTCGTCTTCGTGTCCGGTTGCGGAATATGTCGAAGAGTTTGATCCTCGAAGGATTATCCGTATGATCACTCTCGGGTATAAGGATAGGGTTCTGGGGAGCACAACGATCTGGTATTGTGCGCTTTGTAACACCTGTACCGTTGTGTGTCCGCAGGATGTCAGATTCAAAGAGGTAATAGAGATTATCAGAAAGATGGCTGTAGCTGAGAAATACGTAAGCCCTAGTTTTCTTGATGACTTGGACCAGATTGAAAAGGAATGCCAGGTATACAGATGCGAGAAGATAGCATCTCGTATTTTGGAGTTAAATCCTGAGATCAAAAAAGGAAAGATCTAGGGGTTGGACCTAAGTCTTTTATCCTTGTTTCGAATCTGTGCACGGTCTGCACAAACTCTACAGGCATGTTTGAAGCAATAGTTTTGAACTCTACCCTCTCTCTTCCCAGACCAATCTCGTCGAGCATATTTCGGGTGTTATCCACCCGTAATTCAGCGTAGATATTACCCTTTATAGATTTGCAGTTATCCTTATGACAGGCGAGAACCAATACACCGTCAGCCCCGTACTCGAATGAGCTCATTATGTAATCTATATCGATCTTGCCCGCGCATGGAACCTCGACCATCTGAAGGCCACGAGGAACAGGCATATTAAATGATATGGCTGTCTGCCCTGCCTCGTAGGCAGAATTCTGGCAACAGAAAGCCACAATCCAGGGGGTAGCATCATCAAGTTGCAATCTCTGTTTACCGTTGAGTATTTCCGCTTTGATTTGATCGTCATGATAATCGAGGATTTGAATGGCATCCATTGGGCACTCACTAGCGCAGATGCCACACCCTTCGCAGGCTAAGGGGGAAATGACAGCACGGTTGTCCCAGTATATTGCTCCGTGAGGACACAGTCTGAAACAGGTGAGGCAGGTAGTGCATTTTCCTCTATGGATCTTTACCTTATTCTTTGGTAGTACCCGCTTTCCCTTGCCAAGGAGATTCCTTACCTCAAGTACAACATTCCCGACATCGGTCCACCCGTCCCTCAGGCCTAGCGGTCCCCTGAGTGAGCCAACCACATAGATCCCCACCCGATTGGAACGAACAGGAAGGTTGTGGATATTATCTTCCTGGAGGAAGCCTCCGGGTCCAACATCAATCCCGAGCAGGCGGGCGATTTCCTCATCCTCCTCCCTCGGTCTTAGCTCCTCTTCAAGTACCAGAATATCCGGTTTCAGAACTATCTCTTCGTACATAACCGGATCGGTAAAGATAATGTTCAATCTGTCCCCGTCCTGTTCTATCCTGGGTGGCTCCTTAAGCTTAAAATAGAGTACTCCGTTTTCCCGGCTATGCCTATATATACCTTCCAGACCATTAGACGCCAGTTTGACATTCCCTGTAATAACAGACGCATTACAACCTTCCATTCTCTGAATTTCCAAGGCACACAGCATGGCCCTTTCCATCATCAGAGGGTTTC
>DTYH01000282.1 GCA_012961955.1 Desulfobacterales bacterium
ATCGGGATATCTTGCTGTATTAATCAACTTTCTGCAGACTTGGACTCTTTCTTGTAAACCCTGTTAGAATTTCACACGGGGCATTAATCTCCGTGCAAAAAGGAGGTATATATCGATTTTGATCCCGTGCTTCCGCCCCGGCTTTTCTAACGCGTAAAGTCTGAAGTGAACTAAAGTGCCTAAAGTTAAGGACACTAACCAATCTCAAAATGATACAATTCATTAACTTTAGTCCACTTTAGGTACTTTAAACTTTAGGAACTTTTGAACCTTACAGTTTGTACAGGTTAGATCATAAAAAAGCATCCCTCACTTATTGAGAAGCTACCATGTCCTACGTATTAGGGGATAAGATGAAGTAGAGACTTGGTTTCCTGTTTGGTGTATTAGCCTTCTCTATTATCTTCATTCTGCCCACCAGCAAGGGTATGTGGCTTTCCCGGTTTAAGGTTGGGCTTAAACACTCGAAGGATGAGGTATCAGAGCAGCTTGGGGTGTCTTACAATGATTTAAATCTTGATGATCTGTGCCCTCTATTAGAAAAATCAAAGAGGGCCTTTGTAAGCATCCCAAAGGATTTCTCTAAGACTGGAACAAAGGGGATAAGCCTACATGAGAAAGGGATAAGCCTATATGAAACAATAGGAAGACAAATTAAGGGAATAAGGAACACCTTGGCCATGGCCGTTCTGATGGCTATTTTCTGGGTAAGCGAAGCCCTGCCTATACCTGTTGTGGCCCTGCTTCCTATGGTATTTTTGCCTGTACTAGGGATTGCCCATTTCAAAACCTTGTCTATGCCAGGGTACTTTCCTGCCTTCTCACCTTACATGGATCATCTTATTGTCCTGTTCATTGGAGGGTTTACGATTGCCGAAGCTATGAAGAAATGGGGACTCCATGAAAGGATAGCGTTACACTTCATCAAGGTAATAGGATTCTCTCCAAAAATGATCGTTCTATCCCTTATGGTTGCAACTGGCTTTATCTCCATGTTTGTCTCCAATACTGCCACTACCGCAATGATGATCCCTATTGGCCTTGCCATTATTCTGAGCTCAGGAGAAAAGCCAAGAGAAAGTCACTTTGACGGGGTGATGATGCTGGGTATCGCCTATGCTGCATCAATAGGCGGTGTTGGAACCCTTATAGGGACTCCACCAAACCTTGTGCTTGCAGGATTTGTTGATACCCTGTTGTTGCAAGACCATCACTTTTAAGGATTGGCTAGTGATAGGATTGCCTCTGGTGATTGTGCTTCTACCTCTCACCTGGGCCTTCCTACTGAAGGCAAACCCTATAGGAGGAGTAAAAATACCGGGGTCAAGAAAGATAATAGAGGCTAGGCTTAAAAAAACTTGGAAGCCTCAGGGGCGGGGAGCGTAACACCTTATACATCTTTGTTCTGGTAGCCCTTTTGTGGATATTCAGGGAGCAGTGGTATCCCTTTTACACCTACACTGGGTTAATGATTCTGTTATATGGATAATAGGCTTGATTCTGTTCTATATTGTCCCTGTGGATCTGAAAAAATGGGAATTCACTATAGACTGGAAGACAAATTTGAAAATCCCGTGGGGAACCTTACTCTTGTTTGGCGGCGGACTAGCCCTTGGGAAGGCCCTTCTCAGACGGGTGCTGCTGAGTATCTAGCAATGCATCTTGTAGCGTTAAAGACCGTCCCGACTATCGTTCTCATATTCGTTATCGTTCTTCTTGTATAGTTCCTCACAGAGATTACATCAAACACAACCGTAACAAATATGATGATGCCCATCCTGTGCTACCTTGGCTTAGCGGTTGCAAAGGCTCCACTCCCACTTGTGATTGCGGGTGCGGTCGCGGCATCCATGGCCTTTGTGTTACCTATTGCCACTCCTCCTAATGCTATTGTCTACGGGACAGGCTACGTAAGGATGCAGGATATGGTGAAAAATGGATTCTTTTTGGATTGCATTGCCCCTGTTGTCTGGACCCTGATCCTCTACTTTCTCATCTCCCAAATTTCACCCCTTGTAAAGGTATTAGATGAAGACGTGAAGAGTAAGACCTATCCTCAAAGACTACACCTCATGAACGATTATGAGGATCGGCCACGTAATTTGTATTAATATATTATTTAGCCCTTCTCGAAGAGAATTCGTAGAATAGAAGGGTTCAAGGGGTCAAGGATTGGAGTGAAATGCTTTCGAGTTATAAAGAGTTAAAATTTAAGACTAATGGCCATGAGAAACAAAGTAAAAGTCGGTCTCGGTAGTCGGTCCTCTGGTCGGTATCGGCTAAGAGACCACAGAGACCGGGCAATCCCAACTTACACCAAGTACTGGCGACCGACACCGACCAGTGACAACTGACACCGCCTGGGTAGTTATTGGAATTTTTTTGTGTTTTTTTAAGGAAAAAGCTTGACAATGTCAGAGAGATTTTATTAGTTAGAAAGAATTTCAATAATGCCTAGAGAAAGGGTGCGGAATGGAACAAAGGATAAATACAGCCTTAATACTATCATGCCTGGGCCTACTCCTTTTAGGTGAGGTGCCCATGGCAGGATAACAACTTCTTAAAAAACTGGCTGTGGGCACCGGACAGGTGTCCACGGCACTTTGTTTAAAGAAAGGCCGTGGAAGATAAATTTCACGGCTTTTTTTTCCTCTTGAGTCTATAACAAGGAAATCGGATAAAAAAATGAAAGAAGGAGTAACGAGAAAATGAATGACAGGATTTATATATTTGACACTACGCTGAGGGACGGAGCCCAGACCCCATGGATAGGAATGGGCTTTTGGGATCGATTCATCATTGCTAAGGCCCTAGCTGATATCGGGGTCGACGTAATTGAATTGGGGTTTGCAGCCAACCATGTGGATTATGAAATGATCAAGAAGATGGCCAAGTATATCTGCAACCCAGAATATTCTACGAATAGGACTGTCCCTGTGGCCTGCAGCCTGGCCCGGGCAGTAAAAGAGGACGTAAGGAAGGCCTTTGAAACTATAGAACCAGCACCCCCGGAAAAGAGGAGAATACACGTATTTATTGGAACGTCTCAGGAGCTGATGGATTACAGCATCGGTAAAAAGCAGGAGGTGGTTCTGTCCATGATTAGGGAGAATGTCAGTTATGCCAGGGAACTCATTGGTGATATTGGCGATGTTGAGTACTCTTCTGAGGATGCGTTAAGAACAGACCTTGATTTCCTGCTGGAGACCATACAGAGTGCGGTCGATTGCGGAGCCTCCGTAATCAATGTGCCTGACACTACAGGATTTGCCAGACCTGACGAATACTATGACAGGATTATCGCTATAAGGAAAAACGTGAAAGGGATAGAAAACGTTTTGCTCAGTGCCCATATTCATCACGATAGCGGAAATTCAGTAGCCACAACCCTCAAGGGGATCGAAGCAGGTATTCGCCAGGTTGAGGGTACGGTGCTTCAGCTGGGCGAAAGGACCGGGAACGTGGACTGGATGAGCGTGGTTACCAATCTAAACATATTAAAAGACTTCTACAAGGTAGATGTAAGCCATATTGATACAACCAAGTTCTTTGACGTATCAAGACTGGTGGCTAGTATAATTGAGCATCCAATACCTCTGGTTCATCCAGTTACTGGAAGGGCAGCATTTGCAGAAAGCTCAGGTATCCATGTTAAGGGTATCCTGAGAGAACCTAAGACGTATTTTGTCATTCCGGCTGCTACCGTGGGAAGAGAAGTGGAGATAGTCCTTGGCCAGACTTCGGGGACTAATACCGTGGCTGACTTCCTACGCAAACATGGCTATACGGATTTCACTGAGGAGTTAGTGGAAAAAATTACCGAGGCGGTCAAGGAGTACAGTACTGAAATAAAGGATGGCTTAACACAAACCGAAGCCTTATTGTTCGTCGAACATTTCATGAATGACCGACCGATGGAGAATAGGATCACTCTGAAGGATTTTCAAAGCAGTAACTCACTGAACGGCCCAGCAAAGATAAACGTCAGCATTGTAGTCGACGGGTCTGAAAAGACTGGCTATGGTGAAGGAGTGGGTCCAATTGATGCATTTATGAATGCTATGAGGAATATACTGAATATGAAAGATGCCAAGCTTCAGTTGTGGAAAGAACATGCTGCATATCATGGTCGGGGCGCCCCTGGGTTTGAGATAATCAATGAGATGAAATTTAGTCCTGAAGAATTGGAACTGATCGGGAACAATACCATCTCGGCCGGCCAGGAAGCTCTGGCAAAAAGTGTGGTCGAGATCGAATATCACGGAAAAACCTATTCCGGTAGAGGGGTGGAGCTTGATATCACAAAGGCCTCGTACCTTGCCATTGTAAATGCCTTTGATGCAATATTCAGGCTGAATAACATATCTTACTAGTTTTAGCTGGATAGTATCAAATATCTTGACAAATGGACAATGTTTCGCTACATGAGGGGTACATAATGAAGCTGAAAGGAGAAGGCGTCTATGAACATATTGTTCTTTGGTCCAAACGGGAGTGGGAAGGGTACACAAGGTGCTATCATCAAAGACAAGTACAATATTCCCCATATTGAGTCAGGTGCGATCTTTCGAGAGAACATATCTAAAGGGACTGAGTTAGGAGCAAAGGCAAAGAGCTATATTGATCGAGGGGAATTGGTTCCGGACGAGATTACCATACCCATGATCCTTGATCGTTTAAAACAGGATGACTGTAAAGACGGCTGGCTCTTGGACGGATTTCCTAGGAATAAGAATCAGGCAGTAAAGCTGGATGAGGCGCTTAAGGCGGCAGGACTCGACCTTGATGTGGTGGTTGAGATCATATTGGATCGGGAGATCGCCAAGAACCGAATCATGGGGCGAAGACTATGCGTAAACGATAACAACCACCCTAATAACGTTTTCATCGAGGCTATTAAACCTAATGGAGGCAGATGTCGTGTATGTGGGGGGGAGCTCAAGACCCGTTCCGATGATCAGGATGAAGAGGCTATCAACAAACGTCATGACATCTACTATGACATAGAGAACGGCACACTTGCAGCAGTA
>DTYH01000283.1 GCA_012961955.1 Desulfobacterales bacterium
AATACCCCCTCCGCTCACCATTTTCCCCTGCTCCACCCCCCTTTCACCTCAAGTCCAAGGCCTCTCTCCTTCACCTCCACTCACCCTAACCTCTACACCCTCCCGTGTCCGGCTTCAATCGACTCAGTATAGACCATCATCGATGACATATGATCAAAAACAAGCCCTTGAACCTGATAACGGTTGATATTTCTATTTGAATATCTTATACATTATACTACTTATTTAGAAAATATTCCCCCCTTTCGATCTCGATGGTTTCGTAAAGAGTCTTTTGTAAAATCATCAATTTTGAGTCTATTAAAGGTCTATACTATGCCTTTTACTTCAGAAAAAGAAGCCATACGACGAAGACGGGAGCGGATCATTATCCTGGCCCTTGTCATTGTTGTTGCTTTGCTCACATTTATTGAAACAAAAGTTATTCGTTTTGGGGCAAATATTCCGATCTCGAATACCATCCTTATGTTCATTCTGATCAACATCAACACGCTCCTTTTGCTTCTGTTGATCTTTCTCGTCTTTAGAAATATAGTCAAACTCCTATATGACCGGAAAAGGAAGGTGATAGGCGCCAGGCTGCGAACAAAGTTGGTGGTAACATTCATAACACTTTCTCTTGTGCCCACGATCCTCTTGTTCTTCTTTTCTATTCAGTTCATTACAGCCAATATAGAATTCTGGTTTAACATACCCGTAGAAAAGGCTCTCCAGAATTCTTTGCAGGTAGGTCGAACTGTCTATAAACATATCGATGAGACAAACAGATTTTTCTTGGAAAGGATTGCGTATCAGATCGTTCGAAGGAAACTGCTCGAAGAGCGGAACCAGAAATCACTCCGGCACTATCTTCACGTTACACAACGAGCCTTTAATATCCATGGTATAGAAATATATTCGCATCGGCTTGTACGTCTCTCATTCGCCTTTGCTCCTGATCGGGATGGATCCTATTTTAAGGCACTTGCGACCGATAAGCTTATAGACACATTTCAAAAGGGGGTTACAAGAACTATCACCGAACTTGTCCCTTCAGGCGAGTTGGTCAGAACAATAGGCCCTATCCCTTTCTCTGCCCGGCCTGGAAAGGTTATGGGAGCCGTTGTGGTTACAAATATCATTCCCCGGACCCTATCTCAAAACCTGGCCTCTATTGCCAGAGGATATGAAGAGTATCAGCAAATAAAGATGATAAAAAGACCTATCCAGATAAGCAACTTTATCACCCTCTCCATTGTCGCCCTGCTTATTATTTTCTGTGCCACATGGTTTGGTTTCTATCTAGCAAAGACTATTACCACCCCCCTTCAGGAACTGGCAGAGGGCACACAACGTATTGCTGAGGGGGATTTGAATTTCAAGATCGATATGGTTGCTGATAGGGAGATGGGGATGCTGGTAGATGCCTTTAATAAAATGACACGCGACCTCCGAAAGGGAAAAGAACAATTGGAGCTATCCGCAAAAGAACTCAGGGAACGAAACCTGGAAATCGAGCAAAAGAGTCTTTACATGGAGACAGTATTAAAGAACATCTCGGCTGGTGTAGTCTCCCTTGACGCCAACGGATTCATCACCACCGTTAACAAGTCAGCGGAAAGGTTGCTCAGCTTGATTCCTGATCAAATCCTGCATCGCAATTACAGAAAGGTATTGAGGCCTGAACATCTGAGTATCGCGGAAAGTATAATGGAAGAGCTGAATAAGACCCCTGGCCACTCAGTAGAGCGTACCCTCAGACTGACTATCAATCAAAGGTCACGTACGTTCCTGGTCCATGTGACAGCACTCAAAGATGAGACGGATAATTATATGGGGGTAGTCGTGGTCTTCGACGATCTCACTCAACTGGAAAAGGCACAGCGTATGGTCGCCTGGCGCGAGGTCGCACGACGAATTGCCCACGAGGTTAAGAACCCACTCACCCCTATTAAGCTCTCTGCTCAACGCCTACAGAGAAAATATGGCAATCTAACCGAATCGGATGGGAGAGTCTTCAACGAATGTATCCAGACCATCATTGACCAGGTTGATCAGATAGGGGCACTTGTGAA
>DTYH01000284.1 GCA_012961955.1 Desulfobacterales bacterium
AATCTTGCGAACGGTTTTGAACAATTTTGGAAAGAGATTCAAGATTCGTACGGTGGTAAAAATTTCAAACTGTTTCAGGGCGACAGCCCGAGTTTTTGAAATTTAGCCATGCACATCTTGAATCCGAGAATTGTTCACGAAGGGGAGCAAGATCGACCGACTACAACATCATCAGTCGATTCTTTCAAAACTCTAAATTGTTAGCAAAGAGCTCAAGCGTTTCTTCGTAACGATGTCAAGAGCTCTTGTTCATTTACCCTTATTATAACCGTCAGTATGAGATGAATCCCACTTCCATGCAGTCTCTGTGACAGACTTCAGGGCTTTATACTGAGGCTCACATCCAAGGGTGTGCTGTATCTTCTCAGAACGGGCCACCATTATACGGGGGTCGCTCGGCCCTGTGAATCCTTCCACAACGGGGACTTCTCTTCCAGTTACTCCTTCCTAAACGTAGATCACTTCGCGAACTGAAAACCCTCTACCTCCAAGAAGGTGTTCCAGCGCTGAAATACGTACGTTCTCCAGATCCGGAACATGGGTAAAGTCTCTGATGCGAGTCCCATCCGTTGTATCATAATCAGTACCCCATATGGTAAATGGAGCTCATCCAGAATGCTGGCGTAATATCGCTTTATGTACTCGCGGAATCAAATGTGTCTCATCACTATGATCTTCTCCCATCTCGCCAGAGGGATGGGCCCTAGCAGCATTAGAGTACCCCAAAGATACGGGGTGGAAGATCACAGACTCTGGAGGTGTCCAGCAAAACCTGTACTGCCATTCGTTTTGACCAACCGAAAGGATTGATCGGTTTCAGTAGATGTCCCTCCGTTATTGGTATTTCCAGAGGACACTAAACACTGCAGCCGAGAAAGAAAGGACCAGATACTTGGTACCTGACTCTACCATTGCACGCAACAGGTCTAGTGTATTGGCAGTCTTATTCTGATTGTATCCTGACGGTCCCTGGCAGATTCTCTCCCCAAGGTAATGGCAGCAAAATGCATCACTCCATCAAAACCGCGATCTTTAAAGATCTGCCTTAAACCTTCGACCTCAGACAGTCCCCTTCCCGGAAGGGTGTATCGCCTACTGCCGCCACATTCCCCGTGGAAAGATTGCCCATAACGACTGTCTCAAAGCCCGTCTCTCTTAGAACAAGATTCACAAAACTCCCTATATATCCTGCACCGCCAGCTACCAAGATCTTCAACTAAAAACCCACCTTTCGTTCTACTGTATGGCTCTTAGGAAAATCTTTCTGGTGTAAAGTACCATAAGCTAAATGTCTGTAACTGTTCACGGGGGCGAAGCCTTTTCTTGAAACGACACGCCGGAAAGCTTTAGTGTTTCCGTGAGTTGAGAGCGGGGGAAACGGCCGCCACCGGCCTCGTCTGTCCCGTTGATCTCGCCGATTGGTTGACCAAACAGACCAGATAGACGAGACAGAGGCTGGGGTGGAATGCGGATGGGGCAGGGCATCCCCGCTCTCAACTCACTAGAAAAACAAAGGTTGGAGAGATCGGAGTGTAAAGAAATGGCTTCGCCCCGTGAACAGTTACAGACATTCCGTTATCCAGTAAACGTTCTACGTTACCCTGAGAAAGTATTAGGGATTAAGGAGTAACGTAGGCGCCTGCCTTTTACCCACGATTGCCTTAGAAACGGAACGGGATAAGTAGCGAATATTTACACCACAAGCGTCTAAAACTCATTACTTCCTGCTGCCTGATCCCCACATCCTATCTGGCCATAAAGACCCTTTTGTCACCTTCCAAAGCGTCGACTATGTATTCGATCACATCAGGTATGCGTTCCATTACACGCTCCCATTCAGGAAGCTCACCGGTCAGACTCAAGCTCCCCTTAAGCCTTTGCTCAACAGATAGTATTGTCTGAAGCAGCCCTTTATCAATAAACGGCTCAAACTCAGGGTGTGAAGTTATAAAATGTAAAAATCTATGGGCAATCTCTTGTGGTGCCTCCAGCAACTCCCCAGCATTTATGATTGCCCTTGCAATTACCTCGTGCACCAGGCGTTCCTCAGCTTCACGGTCGTATATAAACCCATTGAATTTAGCATTGTCTGCGTACTTTTTAATGGTATCGTCTGCGATCGACTGGTAGGTGATCGCAAGATCGCGAAAGAAGGTATCAGAAATATCGAGTCCTTCTTCAATAATCAGGGCGTAAAACAGTATTGAGATGATATCGATAGACATCCTATGGAGCCCAGTGTCAGGATCTTCCGCCGCAATCCGTTGATGCTTGTGATCAAAAGGACCTGTACTAAACTCAACCTGAGCTATCTGGTTTGCCTTTCTATAGACCTCGATTAAGGTAAACAGCTCAACCCCCCAGTTTAATGCCAATCGCATCCGTTTCAACAACGACATATCTACGACCATTTCGCCAGAAAGTTGGTAGTTAAAAAAAAGTATAAAATCGACTATACGCAAAAGCTTGGCGTTCTGGCTTTCTGTAAATTTCCTCTTCAGTGCCATCAACAGGGGATCAAGGAGTAGCCTTTTTACGCGGCCATATAACCGCCGATCACTCCAGCGTGCATAAAATGCCTTAGAAAACTGGTAACCAAGGACTACTACCGGAAAGAATAGGCGGTCAAGTTGTTCTCGACGAAAAGTCTTTATATCTGTATCCAAAAAACCGACAGACGTTGCTCCCAGAGCAATACAAACTCCCACTCCCATGAACAGGTTCCTACCTTTACCCCGCAGGCTCAGATCGTATCCCGCCTTTTCGATAAGGCTATATACCTCCGAAAATCTGGGCCCATCATTCCATTGGACCAGATAATTCTTTATCCCGTACCTCTTAAATATACCCACAGCCTGATGTACTTCAGCTTCTGTAGCATTATCTACTCCCAGAATGATATTATTCAGGTATGAGGCTCCAGCGAGTTCCGCCACAATATTCTCGAACGCAGGACGATTCTTAGGGATAGTAAACTCGGTAGCCAGAGTTGGTAAAAAGAGGACTGGCTTTTCCCAACGAGAGTGTTGTATCAAATCTTGGAGAAGATTATTGTTTGGGTTAAGGTTATAAAATGTGGTTACCTTGGGATGTTTTTGCGAAAAATCCGGCATACTTTTTTCTCCTCGAATTAGGATCTTTCCTACACTTTAACTCTCTGAAAATAGTAAGCTTGGTAACATGTCGGCTTCATGCAGCCATGCATCTGTCTAGAAGCCCCCTTTTCAAAGAGCTGAAGGGCTATGAATCCTTTACCTTCGGTCCATCCCACGAAGGACAATGACAGCCGTAGACCAATTGTTAAACCAGGTGGTTTCGGGAAAAGTCTTTTGTAAGACCATCAAGCCAGACAAAGTTCACGTTTACTATAACTCCACTCTATCTAAAATGGCAAGCAATTTTGTGCCCTTTGCCTACGTCCCTTAAGCGTGGGGATTCTCTGGTACATATTTCTTCCTTATAAGGACATCGGGTATGAAATGCACAGCCCGAGGGGGGTGTTACCGGACTTGGGATATCACCCTCTAAAATAGTGGTTATTCTCCTTAAGCTAGAGTCAAGCACAGGTGATGCAGCAAGCAATGCCTCCGTATACGGATGTTGAGGAGGAGTGGAAAAATCTTTTTTTTCCACTATCTCCACAATCCTTCCGAGGTACATGACTGCTATACGATCGCTAATATGCTGAACTATATTCAAATCATGAGCTATGAATAAGTAAGTAAGGCCAAAATTTTCCTGAAGCTCTATCAACAAATTGATAATCTGTGCCTGTATAGAGACATCCAGTGCAGAGACAGGCTCATCAGCCACTACGAACTTAGGCTTAAGGGCTAGGGCACGTGCAATTCCAATCCGCTGACGCTGTCCGCCACTGAATTCGTGGGGATACCGCGATCCATCTTCTGGGTGGAGTCCAACCTCTGCCATTAGTTTCTCAACTAAAAAACGTCGTTCTCTCCGATTGCCGATCCTATGAATAATCAGGGGTTCTTCAATAATCGAGGCGACCCTCTGCCGAGGATTCAAGGAGGAATAAGGATCTTGAAATATGAGCTGCATAGACCTTCGTAGCTTGCGAATATCTCTCCTTGTACACGCATGGATGGGCGTCTTGTCAAAGAATATAGCTCCTCCGGTCGGCTCTTCCAGCCCCAGAATCAACCGCCCAAGCGTGGATTTTCCACAACCGGACTCGCCTACCAATCCGAGGGTTTCCCCTTGTTTAATAGTCATATTGATACCGTCCAGAGCTTTAAGAACACGGGTCCCTCCACCTATGTGGCTCGATTTAACACGATAGTATTTTTTAACATCCTTCAGGACTACCAGCGCATCATCAGGCATACGATAACCCTTGCCGTCCATCTTTTTTTGAACGTAACATTTTAGGTTGTAACCCATTGCGGGGTGAAGTTTTCCTTTCCGCTCTGTAAACGGCCACTCTATTCTGATCCAGTTGAACTGCAAGTACGTATATGCTCTTAACCTTAAGACGATAAATTAGGGTGACCAGACTAATAGAATAGAACTTCCTAACAGTACAGCTTGCATCCTTGAAAAAATTAGGCTACGTAACATGTTGGCTTTATGCAATCTATGGGAGGCCACAGATATATTTTTGTAACAATTTAGCGTCTTCAAAAAAGTTGTCGGAGAAGGATACTGCTCCTCCGGGGGAAATAAAGAGTTAAGAGTGAAAAATGAAAACCGTCCAGTCTTAACAGGAACGACTTCCAGCCGCGACTAAATAGTGGCTTTTCAAGGAGCTAAACTGTTAGATATTTTTTAGGAGGGTACAAAAAAATCTGAAAGGAATCAAGAACGTACAGGGGCTCAAGGGTCGGGAGCCAGAGATCGGCAAGAAATCTAAAATAAGCCCTCGCGGGGCGAGAAGGAACACTCGGCGTCGGGAAGGCTCGCATACTATGTGATAGTTTGACGTGCTCCAAGAAATATATCCATGGCCGCCCCGTAAGTTACAAAGAGGGTGTCGGCCGAGTCTTAGAATGTCAGCCAAATATTTCGAGTCCCCCAGAGATGTTCACTTAATGAACAAGAGTTACTTTTTACAAAACCATCAAACACGAATGCGGCCTTTTCAAAGAGCCAAAGTGTGACGAAGGCTCAAGAGTCAGGCCCTGCCGGGCATGTTGGTTGATACATGCAAAGGGGTTCTTCAGCTAAATAATCGCCTGTGGCTTCGAATGCCCTGGCCCGGCAACCACCACAGACCTTTTTATATTCGCATCTTCCGCACTTCCCTCCTAGGTTGTCGTAGTTTCTTAATGCAAGGAAGATGTCCGATTCATTCCAGATTGCTGGTAATGGCGTCTGGGTAACATCACCACAATTCAGGTCAAGATAACCACATGGTTGAACCTTTCCGGTATGGGAAATGAAACAAAACCCCACTCCAGCAAGACAACCCCGGGTTACAGCATCCAGACCATGGGTCTTGAAGGTAACCTTTCTTCCCTCCTTTCGGGCCTTCTCTCTAATTATTCGATAGTAATGAGGGGCACAAGTGGCCTTTAAATCAAGAGGGACTTTATCCTTCTGTTCATAGAACCAGTTTAGTATATCTTCATACTCTTCAGACGTTATCTCCTGATCCATTATATACTTTCCACGTCCTGTGGGAACCAGAAGGAATATGTGATGAGCCGCAGCACCCAATTCCACTGCAAGTCTTTGAATCTCAGGTAATTCTTTGATGTTCTGTTTTGTAACGGTAGTATTAATCTGGAACTCAAGCCCAGCATCACGAACTAATCGTATCCCGTTCAACGCACCATCAAATGCCCCATCGACCTGGCGGAATCGATCATGACCTTTGCGGGTTGACCCGTCTATACTGATACTGACTCGCTTAACCCCGGCAACCACCATCTCCTTGGCGTTCTCCTGTGTGACCAAAGTGCCATTGGTTGCCATTACAATACGTAATCCAATTCGCGTAGCATACCTGGCAATATCGAATATATCGTGACGTAGAAGGGGTTCTCCTCCGGTAAGGATAATGATCGGTCGACCTATCCTTGAGATCTGGTCAAGTAGGTTAAAGGCTGCTTTTGTATCCATCTCGTCAGGATAGGGCCCGTAGGTAGAAGACGCCCTACAATGGATACAAGAAAGGTTACAGTTGCGAGTGATCTCCCAGGCTATAAGTCTTAGTTCTATGTTGAACCTCCGAGCTCTCGGGCGGCCTCTACGGCAAAATAGGTCAGTATCAAATCTGCCCCTGCTCGCTTTATGGCAGTTAATGCCTCCATCATCACTTGTCGTCCGTCAAGCCACCCTAATTGATCAGCCGCCTTGATCATGGCATATTCCCCACTCACATTATAGGCGGCAATAGGGAAGTCGAATTCTTCCCTAATACGGTATATGACATCCAGATACGGAATCGCAGGTTTCACCATTACTATGTCCGCGCCCTCCTCTATGTCCATGGTGACCTCACGGACTGCCTCGAGGGAGTTTGCCGGATCCATCTGATATGTCCTTCTGTCCCCAAACAGGGGTGCTGACCGGGCTGCCTGACGAAAAGGACCGTAAAAAGAAGAGGAGTATTTGGCGGCATAAGACATTATTGGTATTGAAAAAAAGCCGTTCTCATCAAGTGTGTCACGAATCTCAGCCACCCTTCCATCCATCATGTCAGAGGGTGCCACCATGTCCGCACCAGCCTGCGCATGAGATAGAGCGGTTCGTGCCAGAAGATCGAGTGTAGCGTCATTGTCTATCACACCATCCTGTACAATCCCGCAATGACCGTGATCCGTATATTGACATAAACATACATCGGTTATTACAACAAGATCTTGAACCTTGTCCTTTACAGACTTTACGGCCCTCTGGACAATCCCATCCTTTGCATACGCTTGAGACCCAAAAGCGTCTTTCTTTTCGGGGATACCGAATATCATTATGGCAGGAATGCCAACGTCTCGAGCTAACCTAGCCTCCTTTACGAGATAATCTATTGACATCTGAAACTGGCCGGGCATAGATGGTATCGGGTTCTTAACGTTCCTCCCACCTATGACAAAGAGTGGTAGAATCAAATCATCAACGCTAAGCCTTGTTTCCCGGATCATCCGACGGAAGGTTTCGTTCTGTCGAAGACGTCTTGGTCTATAGTCTGGAAAAATCATTGTTTATGTCCTCATTTGTATTGGTTTGTAGGCGATAACCGTTCGTCACAATAGTTTAACCCGTCCTCAGCTACGTCGACTTCAGGCCGTCAAATGAACCTTTGACCTCATCATCCGTCAGATAGCATGCAGGATCTGGCGCCCAGATGTCACCAGTCACGGCTTCAGCACGGACCCGAAAGTTTCCGGCACATATATCGAGCCAGTAGCAGCTGGCACACCGCCCTGTCACGTACCTTTTCTTCTCCTTGAGCTTTCTCATGAGAGGGTCGGATGTGTCTGTCCAGATAACGCTAAAAGGTCGCTCCCTAACATTGCCAAAACTATAATGGCGCCAGAATTGATCGGCGTGTACCCGACCGTCCCAGCCTACACAGCCAATTCCCCTTCCTGAATTATTCCCTTCATTCATCTGTAAAAGTCTTAGGACATCTTTGGCCCTATGCCTGTCCTCTCTTAAAACTCGGAGATATAGATATGGGCCATCGGCATGATTGTCAACCGTAAGAACCTCTACAGGCTTACCCCGCTTATGCAGGTCTCTGGTACGATCCATTATTAGATCAACCACAGCCCTTGTCTCAGAATGGCTCAAATCCTCCTCTACCAAAGTTGAGCCGCGCCCTGCATAGACCAGGTGATAAAAACATACTCGTGGGATATCCATGTCTTCCAGTAGATCGAATATGGCAGGCACCTCTCGAACATTTAACCTGTTCATGGTGAAACGGAGTCCGACCTTGAGCCCTGCTTCCTGACAGTTTCGGATCCCTTCTAAGGCAGCATTAAATGCCCCTTTAACTCCACGGAACCGATCATTGATTGGCTCCAGTCCGTCAAGACTGATCCCCACATAAGAAACTCCGAGCTTCTTGAGCACCCTTGCCTTCTCCGGACTTATGAGCGTACCATTGGAGGAAATGACTGCCCGGATTCCTCTTTCCACAGCATAGCTCACCAATTCCGGCAGGTCATCCCGAAGAAGTGGCTCACCCCCAGAGAACAGCACAACCGGCACACCAAAACGTCCCAGATCATCGATAAGCCTCTTCCCTTCTTCTGTAGTCAACTCGCTGTCACGCTTGCGATTACTGGCCTGGGCATAACAATGGATACATTTCAGGTTGCAACGGGAGGTGAGATTCCATACCACCACCGGCCTCTTATCCCTTGAGAATTGTAAGAGATGGGATGGTAGCTTGTCTGACGTCTCCCCATAACGAAGAACATCAGATGGCTCTACAGTATTGCAATATAGTTTGGATATACCTATCATAATCGTTTAAACCTTACACAGATCGGGGAGTAAGCCACTCTTTCCATTCTGGTAACACCTGATGGCCTCTTACAAAGCGTTTTGCGAAACCATCACACTTTAGCTCTTCAAAAGAATTAAGACGCGTACCAAGTTGGCGTAAGTATTCGGTTATCCTGTTCCGTTTCTCAGTCGATCATGGGCAAAAGGCAATCCCCCGGTATATTCCCTTGTAACTGTTCCCCGGGTGAAGTCTTTCTTGGAACGAACAACATCTCTCTTGACCCAGATCAGTCTTCGACCTTCTTGCTGTATGTCTCCCGAATTAGATCATTTAAGAATTGTTCTGGATTCAACAGGGCTTCCTTAGTGATTGTAAACTCCTGCTGACCTGTCCTTTCATAAATCAACCTCAGCCCATGTTCAAAATCAGTATTTAGCTGTTCATAAAAGTTTTCAAGAGTTTCCGGCGAGCCAATGGACTTAAGGACAATAGTATCCATCGCCTCGTCATCAAAGCATATCCGTAGGTCATGTCTTTTATAGAAGTAGGCTTCAATCTGTCTCACCTCATGATAGAGGCGTTTTAGCTTTTTGATAGTGGCATTTATGTCCATGGCATCGGAGAGATACAGCTCGGCAATCAGGTCGAGGCGTGTAGGTGTCAGTTCAAGCTCGTGCTTTTGAAAGAGATTATCCCTGTTCTCCTTACAGTACTCTTTGATAGCCTCTCTTTCCTCTTCACAAAGCCTTTGAAATGTTTCCTCCCATTTTCTATGGCCTGGAGAGGCTAACAATTCATTGAGCGCCTCCTCAGGGTTTAGGACCACCTCCTCGGTTACGGAAAACCTTTTGATATTCGTGGAAGGGAGCTTCTTTTCGAACTGAAGCAAAACCTTCTCCATTGCACTAACGAGCCCTCTTGCCCCTGTCATTTCACTGTATGCCTTGCGGGCTATTAGCCTGAGAGCCTTCTGCTCAAACTTGATATCAATGCCGTAGGCCTTAAAATCCAGCTTCTTACCAATAACTATTGGATTATTTGGATTCTTCAATATATCAAAAAGGTCATCTTCGCTGAGTTCTTCAAATACAGTGATCACCGGAAGACGACCGATAAACTCAGACTCAAAACCGAACTTGATCAAATCCTCAGCCTTTACATGCTTTAGATACTCCATGTCCCTGGGTTGATCCCCGATCGAAGCTCCAAAACCTATCTTCTTTTCTTTTACCCGTTTCTTTATGATTTCTGTAAGTTCATTAAATGCACCGCTCATGATAAAGAGTATATTTCTTGTGTTGACCACCCTTCTTTCTCGTCTTCCAGTCTTTCGGTATCTCTCGAGTTCCTGAAATACGGATACAGGATCGTGGGGAACCTTAAGGTCCACTTCAGTCTCTTCCATTGGTTTAAGTAGGGCTCGCTGCACACCAGTGCGTGACACATCCGGTCCGACGATGTTTCTACTCGCTGCGATCTTGTCGATTTCGTCAATGTATACTATTCCATACTGGGCCAATTCTATGTCGTCATTCGCTTCCCGCACCAGGTCCCTAACCAAATCCTCCACGTCTCCGCCCACGTAACCGGTTTCACTAAATTTCGTAGCATCACCCTTCACAAAAGGAACCCCTATCTTTTTTGCAATCAGCTTTATCATATAGGTCTTCCCAACCCCGGTCGGTCCAATCATTAGGATATTATTCTTGATAGTACCGACCATTTTATCACCTTCGTCTTTACTGTCCTGAAGCCATTTAATCCGATTGAAATGAGTGCAAATCTTAGTAGCAAGCACGGCCTTGGCATCATTCTGTTTTATTACGTACTGATTTAGATAGGATTCCAGCTCTTCGGGCTTTAGGGAAAAGTTAATCCTCGATCTCCTTTCCTTTTCATGGCCTTTTTCAAAATAGGCCTCCTGGGTCAAGACTATAGGTGAGATAATCTTTACACGATCTCCAAATCTTTTGGAAAGAAAAGAAGCTATCTCCTTCTCTACATCTTTGGGGTTTGGAAACTTTTCGTCTTTTTCTTTACTCATTCTATTCCTTCCTAGATCCTCTGAATTGAGAGTTAAGAATGAATAATCAAAATTTATTTTTTCTCTAACACTGTTTACTAATAACTCTAAGCTCTCAATAGGCATTTTCTATTCAAGATTCAAGTCCTTAAACCATTTTTATTGCTGTCGCAAGTGCCAAGATCCTCTTTGCCTTTTTTGCAACGGCGTAGTCAACAAACTTACCATCTACCTGAAGCGCTGCATCCCCCCTGGCCTCTGCCTCCTCAAATGCCCTAATAACCCTCTTAGCAAATTCTATCTCATCTTTTGTGGGAGAAAAGACTCTATTACACGGCCCAATCTGATCAGGATGAATAACCAGCTTGCCCTGAAACCCAAGCTTCCTTGCCCGTCTTGCGTCAGCAATCAGGCCCTCCTTATCTTTGAAATTGATCATATATGGTGTATCCAAAGGGGGTTCGATTCCAGCAGCCCGACAGGCAATAGGGATCACCGCCCTGGGGTAATTCAATTCATACCCTTCTCTGCTGATCTCGATACCTAAATCGAGTGTATAGTCCGCAGCCCCAAATGCAACTGTGTGGATCCGTCTGGGTTCTGTTTTTGCAGAAACGATTTCATGAATATGCTGCACGCCCCGAGCCGATTCAATCAGCGGGAAAACTCTAATGGTACCCGGTAAAATCCCGGCTTCTTCTTCTATCTTACTTAATAGTCTGTTTACCTCAAAGATATGTTCAGCGTCTTCAACCTTGGGCACCATAATCCCAGCCAGGTCCGGGGTGACCACCTCGTTTAAATCATCATATATAATCCTAGATTCAATCGAATTTGTCCGCACAAGAAGAGTGCTATACCTGTACTCTGCCAGTTTTTCTCTGACTATGGCCCTTGCAGAATCCTTCTCTTTTAGCGGAACTGCATCCTCAAGGTCGATTATTACCGCATCTGCTCCCAGCCCTACTGCCTTGTCAATACGATCCGCTCTATTCCCGGGTACAAATAGCAGGCTGCGTAACAACCTAAATGACATGCCCTTCCCTCCCGTAATGGGAATTCTCAGATAATCACTACCATGACTCAATGCTTCGGGGCCATGCTTAGTACCCTATCTCTGGGGAGTAGCCTCTACATTCGAGGCTGATAATAGGGTAAAGCTAAAAGTGATACATTTGTTGATACTAGTCAAAAGAGAGTAGAATCGGATAAGCCCCTAGGATAGATATCGGTTACCACAACAGGCCGTTACCTGTCAACAAGGTTATAGAAACCGTCCAAAGTTGTGCATACTACGGACTCCTTGAAAGTTACCCCACGCCAAGTCCTATAAGGCTGCCCACTTGGTATGCAAACACCGTCACCATATAAGCAATTGTAGTAAGTCCACCGAGCTGAAGCAAGGCCCACTTCCAGGAATTGCTTTCAAGCCTGGTAACAGCAATCGTTGCCACACATGGCATACTTATAAGGCAGAATAGCATGATACAAAACCCGACAAGTGGCGGATATTCTCTTCGGAGTCGAGTGCGTAAAGATTCAGATTTCTCGTTAGCACTCCCCACTGAATAGATGATTCCCATCTGTGCGACAAAGACCTCCTTTGCCGCAAATGCGCCTATTAGAGCTGTGCCTATCTTCCAGTCAAAACCCATCAACCTCAGAAGCGGCTCGAGAGCATGACCGATTCGGCCAGCAACGGAATAAGCCAGCTCCTCTGCTCTCTTCTCCTGATATATGGTATTCAATGTTTCTTCAAAGGGGGCCCTTATCTCATCCAGGTATTTCACCACCGCTGCATAGATTATTGGGTCAACCCTCTCCAGCTCAGCAAGGGCGAAATCACGCTCCTTTTTCATACTCATGTATTCCAACGAACCCTTTTTGAACTCTCCTTCTGCTACGGCATTATCGAATCTAGCTCGGATTTCTTCGACTCTGTCACGTATCTCAAGAAATCTCGCCAGTACCGGGCTATTCCGTCCCTTCTTCAGTTTAATGAGGCCTCGTTCTCTCCTGTAATACTCATTCCCTTTAGCACGAGACTTCTCTAGACCGATCGCCTCTATTAGCTCCTCTGAATCCTTTGGAATGCCAAGACGTTGGCTAAGTCCTTTAATTCCTCTAAGATAGGCTTGTTCTGCTCGCGCAACCTGAAGGTTATACTCCTTATCGAACCTTTCCTTCTTCGGATAGCTCGTAATGACCCACAGGAGGACGGAGATCCCCAGAATGATAGTACCAGCCTTTTTCAAGTATAACCATGCCCGCTCCCACATATGGATAATCACACCCTTGAGTGTGGGGATACGGTAGGGTGGTAGTTCCATAACAAAAGGTTCTATTTCTCCTCGGAGTATGGTGGAGCGGAGAAACCTTGCAAGAAGAACTGCGAGAACAATACCAATCATATAGATGGTCCAGAGAATAGGGGCCTGCCATGCCTGAGGAAAAAACGCTGGGATGATTAGGGCATAGATGGGGAGTCTTGCCCCACAACTCATGAGGGGTATGACCAGTATGGTAGTTAACCGATCCCGAGGGTTCTCCAGTGTCCTTGTAGCCATGATAGCAGGAACCGAGCATCCAAAGCCGATCAGCATAGGGATGAAACTACTTCCGTGAAGACCGATCTTATGCATAAGGTGGTCCATGATAAAGGCTGCTCGAGCCATATACCCCGTGTCCTCCAGCACGGCAATCGCGAGGAATAAGAGCATGATGTTCGGGAGGAACGCAATAACCCCCCCTACCCCACCTACAATACCATCCACGAGGAGCGACTTGAGTGCGCTTTCTGAACCAGTAGGCCACCAGGCTGTAATCTGATCACCCAGCCACCTGAAGAAAAACTCGATCCACCTCATTGGAGGGTCTCCCAGAGTAAAGGTGAGGTGAAAGACCAAGTACATCATTACAAGGAATATGGGGATACCCAGTACCCGATTGGTTATTACCACATCGATCCTGTCCGAGATGGTGTGACGTACTTCGACCGTCCTTATGACCGATTCCTGACATACCCCGGAGACGAACCCATACCTTCTCTCGCTAATCACTATCTCTGGATGCTCTCCAAATATATCCCCAAGGTGTCTTATACTCTTTTCGACCGCGGCAAGTATCTGCTCTGACCGAATCTTCTCCTTTATATCCGTATCTTCCTCGAGCAACTTGATAGCCAGCCATCGCGAATCGTACTTTTTCGAAACTGTTCCATCCCTATCGAGAAGCCTCTGAACCTTGTTGATCTCTTCCTCGATCTCTCTCCCGTAATTAATACTTGTATCCTTGAATAGGCTCTTTCCGGTTGCAACAGATACTATAGCATCCAGAAGCTCACTCATCCCTCTGCCCTTATGGCCTACCGTAGGCACGATAGGAGCTCCAAGCAGTTCCGATAACCTCTTCAGGTCGAACTCTATCCCTCTCTTTTTTGCCTGATCGCTCATATTAAACGCAAGGACAAGGGGTATCCCTAACTCTATAAATTGTGTGGTGAGATACATGTTTCGCTCCAGATTGGAGGCATCAACAATGTCCACTACCACATCCGGTCTCTCATCAATTATAAAGTTTCTTGCCACCACCTCCTCGATGGAATAGGCAGTGAGACTGTAGGTTCCAGGCAAGTCGACCAGGTTTATCTCCACATCTCCGTACTTGCACAAACCTTCTTTCTTCTCCACCGTTACACCAGGATAGTTTCCCACATGTTGTCGTGCCCCGGTAAGGTTATTGAATATGGTACTCTTACCTGAATTTGGGTTTCCTGCCAGAACAACCGTGATCTTCTTACCCATTACCGATCAAAACCTCCATTTTTGACTGCCCATACTCGACGGCTTCTTAGAAAGGCTTTTGTGAACGGTCTTGAGCATTCTGGGAGAAAGGTTTTTGGAATATAAAGCGTTAAAAGATTCGTAACACTTCACCTCCTTGGAAAAAGGAGTTGTAATCGGTCAATTTTTTCAAAACGCTAAATTGTTGCAAAAGGTTCTAATTGTTTAAGGGCGCAAGTACCGGCTTTACGATTTTAGTTGAATCTTTCAAATGCCCACTTAGCGAACCCCGTTAGAATTTCACCCTGTTAAACACGGTTCCCATCCGGAAATCTAACGGGGGTGAAAATCAGGCATTATGTATCGATTTTGACCTCGTGCTTCCTCACAGGACTTTTCTGACGGGGCCAACAATATACTCTTTACCAGGCCATCATATTTTGCGGTAGAACATAAAAGTTTCGGAATGCCGAAACTAATCCTGAAAAAAATTATTCTACTTCTATCTTGTGTGCCATCCCTCGTCCCAATACCAAGCGCAAATCATTGACGGCCACAATGAACGGCCCTCGAAAATTGTTACTGATAACCTCAATCTCCACTCCCGGGACAAGGCCCATCGACGCAAGCCGCATCTGCAATCTCCGTCCTGCATTCACTGCCAGGATACGAACCCGTTTTCCAACCTTAACCATAGATAATGGCATTAATCCTTACCTCCTATTTTCCCCTTTCTCAGCGCCTCTAGGCATAGGGATATGCACATCTCACAGTTTTCCCGAGCCTTACCATGCTGACAGTAATATCGAGACTCCTTGATCCACTCGGTTCCTGCTCGTGGGCACACCTCCACAAACTGCACAAACTTTATGAGCCTGTCCAGGATAGGGGTAGGAACTGCATGTTCCATCTTGCATGCCCCTTCCTCGGCAACTATTTCATCAACCTGTAGCACCTTCACAAAAAAATCCCGCAGGGCATCGTGACGGCGGATTACGTCCTCTGCCACCATCTTCCCCTTCTCTGTCAGGGTTATGATGTCGTATGGCTCATAATTGATTAATTCCCTCTTGGCCAGGGCATGAAGAGCCCCTGTTACGGAAGAGCTATTCACGTTAAGCCGTTCTGATATGTCCTTGGCCCTGGCCGCCTGCTTCTCCGCAATTATATGGAATATTCCCTTGAGATAGTCTTCCAAGCTTGCGCTGAGTATGTCGGCTCCTCCCGTCTTTATCACCATTGGCTAATTGAAACCACAAAGACCGTCTACCCCTATACCCTAAAAAAACTGTATGTGTTCACGTGGTGGAAACTTTCTTGGAACGAATTGACAGAAACCTTTAGCTTTTCCGTGACTTGAAGCTGGGGAGGGGAACCACAACCACAGGACTGGTCTGTCTGGTTTGGCCTGGTCGTTTGGTTGACCAAACAGACGAGACAGAGGCTCAGGTGGAATGCAGAAGGGGCAAGGCATCCCCGGCTTTCAAGTCACTGGAAAATCAAAGGTTCGAGACACTGCAGTAAAAAGAAAATTTCCACCGCGTGAACACATACGAAAGATCTTTATACATTATAATTGATGCCTTCGTAAAATGTCTAGTTAAACAATATACGGCATGCCGAACTTTTTTCAAGCATATACATCAAAATATTTTTCGGTTCATATGATCTTCATAACTGGCCATGTGAAAACTCTCAACCCCTTCCCCCCCACCTTTTGGTGAAGAGCCTTAAGCGCATCAAAGAGGACTGGCACCTTTTCCTCATCCGCAGCAATCATTACTGCACAGTTAAACCCTGGCCAGACTGCATCGTTCATCTTCGGAGCAGAGCGTTCCCCCATTCCCAACACTCTCTCCCATTTGGTATAACCGGTAATAGAACATCCAGAAAGGGTCTCCATTACATCCTCATCAAAATCCACATCATAGACCAGTAAAAGCATATCCATGGCGTTTTACCCCTTGATCCTTGATGGTTTCGTACCGAGCCGATCTTGGAAGCGAGAGTGAACACTTTTGGAACAGGTGCAAAATTCGACTGGCGTAAAAAACGTCAAACTGTTCGACCCTAAGCGAGGGATCGTTACCGAATAGTCGAATCCACTAACTATTTCAGAGGGTCTCAGTTACGAGTGTCACTGGTGAGTCAGCCTACACCAACTACCGAAACTAACAACCCGCAGGGACTCTTCTTCTCTGGCGCTATGTTTCTCATGATGATTCTCAACGAAACCCGTCACCACGTCATTCGGAACGGAGCAATGCGGAGTGAAGAATCTCTTTAGATGCCTCGCTTGGGAGATACTTCGCTTACTCTCAGTATAACGCCCTTGACCTAGATAGCTGCCAGTTGAGCAGTACTTTTTTGCTCATCCAGGGTTTGAGGGCACATGCCCGAGTTTTTAAACTTAGCTGAACCCCAAAATCGCTTACGAAGAGACCAAAACCGACGTAACTGTTTACGGGGTGAAGCTTTTCTTGAAACGACTCGGCGGAAATTCCGTGAGTTGGGAGTAGTGGAAACCCTAGACCTCGGAGTGTAAACCCCGTTAGGAAAACTTCACCCGTGAACAGTTGCAAATTGACTTCTTACTAATTTCTCCTCCTTCTCGTTTCCAAAATGTGGTAGACGGTAGGCACCAGAACCAAGGTTACAAGTGTGGATACAGAAAGACCACCCAGCATAGTGATCCCCAGTGGGTTCCAGACCTCTGCACCCACTCTTCTGGAAACTGCCATTGGCAGCATTCCAAAAAATGTGGTCAGTGTGGTCATTAGTACAGGTCTCAGTCGATTTCTGCACCCATGGGTAATAGCCTCAAATAGCGGCTCCCCCCTTTTTTGAAGGAGATGTATGTAATCCAGAAGCACAATGGCATTGTTTACTACAATACCCATCAACATAACAACTCCCATAAAAGAGATAACTCCCAGTGTGGTGCCAGTCAAATAAAAGGCGTAAAGCACGCCACTAAAAGCAAAAGGGACTGAAAACATAATAATAAACGGATCGCGGAGGTTGCCAAACAGGGAGGCCATGACCATATAAACAAGGACAATCCCGAGTATTAGGAGTGACGTAAGATCACGAAATGCCTTCTTCTGTTCCTCTATGTCACCCCCAAAGCTTATGGACACCCCTTCTGGTATCACCATCCTTTTCAGTTCAGCTCTAAGATCAGAAGCCACTTCACCGAGGGAACGCCTGAAGATATCAGCCTCGACCTTGACAAGCTTCTGTCTGTTTTTCCTTTCGATCTCTATCGGACCACTCCCTTCAACAATCCTTGCAATATTCCTTAGCCTTATCATTCTCCCATCAGGGGCAAAGATCGGTGCGTTCAGCAGGTTGTCCACCCTATCCTTATCCTCTTCCCGAAACCTTGTAAATATGTCATAATTATCACCCGCGTCCCTGAAGTGGGTCACCTCCTTACCACAAAAATAGTTCCTGAGTGTCCCTGCGATCATGGCCATATTTAACCCGAGCGATAAGGCCTTCTCCCTGTCGATCTCCACCCAGAGCTCTGGCCTGGGAGACTTCTGGCTTATGGCAATATCCACAAGGCCGGGAATTCGCTTCATTACAGTCTCCAGCCTTCTTGCAAAAGCCAGATTAGCATCCGGATCAGGCCCCTGGATTTCCACGGATAACGGCTTCTCACCGCCCATAAGGATCGCAGCTATGATATCCCTGGCCGTCACTCTAATTTTCGTAATCCCCGGAATCTTCTTCACCCTCTCCCTTAAAGCTGCAGCAATCTCTTTAGCACTCCTATCCCTTTTATTCCTGTCCACCAGTTTAAAGCCGATCTCTCCCACGTTTGGTCCTTCATCAAACCCAACAGCAACGAACACGCCTTTTTCGCTCTGCCCATCAAACGCATAGGAATGTCTGAATTCGTACGGCATCACCACTTCATCGATATCCTTAAGTATCTTCTCAATAACCTGGTTGGTCTCCTCAATCCTTGTCCCCTCTGCAAGACGAAAATCGACGCTCACCTCCCCTGAATCCACTTCAGGCATAAACGAGGTGGAAATAAAGGGGAGGAGAGAGAGGCTGCTTAAGAATATGGCCATTGCAAGGACAACGACCACCCCTTGGTGTTGGAGCGACCACCTAATCAGGTGATTATAGCCGTCTTCCAATGATGTAAACCACTTTTCTGTAAGATGATAAAATTCGCTTACGAACCCTTTTTTCTCATCAGAGGTATCTGATTTAGACTCGATCCATCTGGATGACAGCATCGGGGTCATCGATAGTGCCGTAAAGAGTGAGGCCAGCAAGGTTACCACAATCACGAACCCTAATTGCTTAAACATGATACCTGTAAGGCCTGTAAGGAACATCAGTGGGACAAATACTACCACAGTAGTCATGGTGGCTGCGGTAATGGCCATACCCATTTCACTTGCCCCAAAAATTGCCGCACTCTTTGTACGTCCGCCCTGGTCGACATGCCTAACGATGTTTTCCAGGACTACAATACCATTGTCCACCACCATGCCACAGGCAATAGCCAGAGACATCAGGGATACGAGATTGATAGTATGTCCAAATAGATAAAGGAAGATAAAGGATATAATCAACGAAAAAGGGATCGTAAATGAGATGATGATAGCTGCCCTCAACCTCCTTAAAAAGAGAAGGGTGACCAATATTACAAAGAATATTCCCCAGAATAATGTCCTTTGCAGATTCTTAACGGATAAGAGGATATTCTCAGAATTGTCCATTACAATGGTAATCTTAATATCAGAAGGAAGGGTTTGCTCTATCCTCTTCAATCTCTCTTTTACCCGCCTGGCTACTTCTACAGTGTTCTTCCCGGTCTGTTTTTGCAGTATGATGACAAGGCCCTTTTTTCCATCCCCCCAGGCATTCAAATCTTCAGGCTTAAAATAATCCTGTACATCGGCCACGTCGCGCAGACGGATCGGTCTGTTTTGATGGTAGGCAATAATGGTGTTTCTAATCTCACCTATTGTTTTATATCGCCCAGTGACACGGACGAAATATTCTTTTCCCCCCGATTTTATATTCCCTGAAGGGATATTGATGTTCTCTGAGGCAAGGAGACGGTTGATATGCTGTAAGGAAAGATTGTAACCTTCTATCTTTTTAAGATCAAAATAGACATTGATTCGGCGACGAAGACCGCCGTATATGACTATCGTACCCACACCAGGAACCCTCTTAAGCTCATCCGCGATCTTCTTGTCAGTAAGCTGATAAAGGCGGGGCCAGCTCTTCTCACCTGTTATCGTCATGAACATTATTGGCGCAGTGGCACTACTAAACTTGAACAGCATGGGAGGCTCCACATCGTCCGGAAGATCTCTCCTGGCCAGTTCCAAATTATCCCTTACATCGTTTGTAGCCACATCTAGCTGTGTTCCCCAATCAAATTTGCAAACAACTACCGAAAGGTTATCCAGCGATTTTGATGTAAGGGTATCGAGATTGTTTACGGCATTTACCCTATTTTCAATAACCTGTGTAACTTCTGTCTCAACGTCAGAGGCGCTCGCTCCAGGCCAGGTAGTGAGAATAGAAACCACTGGAGGCTCTATCTCTGGAAACATATCGATATTCAATCTGGAAAGGGAGACCGAGCCTACAATGATCACGGCCATAAATATCATTAGGGTAGCGACCGGTTGTTTTACGGAAAATTCCGGAAGTCTCATCTATATCTCTCCTTCCTCTATCAAAAAACCCGGCTCGGAATAAGAACCTCTCTGAGAATCTACCACCATCACAGGGACACCATCCTTTAATCGATTCTGACCCGTCACTACTACCCGATCTCCCCTATTCAGTCCATCGGTGATCTCTACATAATTTCCCTGAGTAATCCCTGTCTTGATATTCTTTAGGACCGCCCTCCCTTTCTCTACCACGTAGACATAATAGCTTCCTGTCCCCGGCAATCTGTTTAGGGAATCCCTGGGGATTACAAGCGCCCTTCGCTCCCCAAGGTAGAGTCTCACACGGGCAAACATCCCCGAGCGGAGGATCAACCCATTATTCGGAATACGGATCTCTATCTCGCCTGTGCGTGTAATCGGGTCAATGGTAGGGTTAATTAGTGAAATCTTTCCATAAAATATCCTTTCGGGATAAGCATCCACCTTGATCTCTGCCTTCATGCCCTTCCGTATGTGAGAAAAGTCCTTCTCAGTAACCGAGGTAACAATCTTGAGCTCATCCTCACGTGATATCCGAAGAAGGGGTCGACCAGCTGCAGCCATAGCTCCCGGATCGACATACCGTGCGGATACGTATCCGCTCACAGGCGCATACACCTTGTGATCTCGATACAGTATCTTAAGCTGGCGAAACACAGCCTCGGCTCGGCGTATCTCTGCTTTAGCAAGTTCTCTTGCCTCACAGGTAGCACTGTACTGTGATTCGATATGGTCCAGCTTCTGTCTGGCTATCGCCTTCTCCTTATAGAGACTCTCCATACGTACACGATCCTTCTCGATCACCTTCAGGTTGGCCTCGATCACCTTCAGGTTGGCCCTTGCTGAATCAAGGGCAGCCCTGGCCTCGGCAAGTTGTGCCTTTATTGTGTCCTGCTCAATTATAGCAATAGTGTCTCCCTTCCTCACGTAATCCCCCCTCTCAACAAATATCGTCTGTATAATCCTTCCCGGTACCTTGGGATAGACATCCACTTCCACAACGGGCCGCACTTCCCCTGTCTCCTCCAGTATCCATTTCATGTCCTTAAATTCTACCTCTGTGATTTGAACAGGGATTCTCTCCTGCCTTTCTACTTCTATCCCCTTGTGAAGCCTGAATCTTGAAAAGTTGAATATTGCAATCCCCAAAAAAAGGATTATTGCAGAGACAGCAATCAGAGTCCCTTTCCCCTTCTTTTCTCGTTTAATCATTTTTGGTCTCCATGATTGATATTATGTAACATTTTAGCATTCCGAAACAAGCCGGTCGCGTCAGACTCAAGCTGAGCTTACGATTCAGGAAGCAATATACGGGATACATGATAGACTCGGCGGAAACATATTGCACGTAGACATAGTTATCCGCTTAACCATGTTACATACAAAGCCAGACGTACGGCAGGATTTCATCTGCCACTGAGATTGAGGGGGGTGTAAAACACCCTAAAAATATTATCAAATCATAAAGGCTATGGCTCTTTGCCCTACGTTAGGTTTTGCACGTAGTCATAAGTATAGCGAGCCTTACGGGATACTATAATCTTGTCCCTGGCATCTCCTGTATCCTGCATCGTATAGTCGGCATTCGGCTTGTCTTCTGACGCGGCCGGGTTTGTTCTAAGAGGGTAAAGTCTTACCATATTATACTCATGTAAGGCACTAAACCTATTGCCGCTATAAGTCTTTACGAAGCTTTTCTTTCAAAAAGAGCCAAAGTATTACACGATGCCTAGATCTTCCCCACGGCCCTCTCCAGCTCAGCCAAGGAAATCATGTACCCGTAGCGCGAACCGTAATAGTTTGTTTCCGCCTGCGTGAGAAAAGTTCGAGCGTCAAGGACATCTGTAGTTGTGGCCATCTGCTGTTGATACTGAAGGTTGGTTATCCTATAGTTCTCTCGGGCCTGATCAAGGGCGACCTTTGCGGTCTTGATGTTCACTTTTGCAACCTTAAGATTGAGAAACGCGTTCTTTACCTCAAGCTTGATACTATTCTGAATACCTTTCAACTTCTCGCAAAGAGAACGCTTAAGATGACGGTATTTGCTCACTTGTGCTTTTGTCTTGCCCCATTCGAAGAATCTCCAGGTTGCCTGAAGGGTGATACTCATATTGTGGGCATTTCCGAATTCGTTATTGGTGGCCTCCAAATTATCACCGTTCTGCTCATAGGTTCCTATAAGGGCGATTTCCGGATAGTATGAGCTTTGGGCAAGTCTTGTAACGTAATCGGAGTTTTTGAGGGCAACACGGAGCGCTTTCAGTTCAGGTCTGTTATCTAATGCCTCTTTAAATAGCTTATCAAGATCGAAAGAAGAAGGGGGTATTTCTAGCATATCCTCCACCTTCGTCCGCCGATTGATATTTAGTCGGAGAAGAGTATTGAGCTGAGCTATCGCCATTTCTACTCTGCTTTCTGCCACTACCCTATTCTGCTTGGCGTTTGCTAGAGCCACCCTTGACTTCAGAAGATCGTTGTAGGGAATCATCCCCTGTTCATAGAACCTTTCTGCATCTCGAAGGTGAGACTCAAGCTGGGTTACTTCCTCCCCTGCAACTGAATAGAGTTCCCGTGCAAGGAGAATATTAAAGTATGCTATCTTAACCTTCTTTGCAACTTCGAGTCTAGCTTGACACCTTTCTATTTCCTTTGTCACGACACCAAGCTTTGCCATCCTGTATCTGGTCAAGATTGCAAAGCCGGTAAAGATTGGCTGATATACAGTAACATCCCAGTGGTAAACATCATTATCTCCAACATCTATCTTGCTCGGACCAAATATTGCGTACGGCGTATCCTTCAATCTTGTGTAGGAATACTTTGTGGAAAGTTTTGGTAGAAAATCCGCCCACGCGCTCCTCTTATCATCTACGGCCGCTTTCTCTTTCTCAATGGCCTCTGTGATAAGCGTATTATCGGAAAGGGCCATATTTAAGGCCTCCCTTAAAGTCAACACGTCATTAAGATCTGCGCCATACCCAGTGGTTACCAAAGAGAATACATGGACCAAGACTATTACAATTGACATCATGATAAACTTGCTCATGGCTCCGTTCTCCTTATTTGTCTCGTAGTTTATGGGGGTCACGGATCAATGCTCATCAGTTAGCCTCTGCTCACAAACGGCTCTTATCAGGATGAGCTGTCCTCTCTGGTGGGTTGCGAGGTACCCCTCAGGGACGCAAACCCTACGGCCTATCCACTGGCTGGTAAGCATATGAGCGTATGAGAAAAGGAGCTGAAGGCCGAAGATCTTCGTTTACAGCCGGCTGGACATATACCACTACAAAAATGGGCGGGCTCACTCATCGGAAAAGTACCCCATTTATCATGAACTGGAAACCTATTTTGCCTTTTATCATTTTACGCATGATTCATGGGTGGGCAATACTTATCACTCAAGTTCCGCGCCCTTTTCCGGCATAAACTCATATTGTGTGCTGATGACGCATTAAAAAAAGCAGCATAAAACAGGTCGCAACACAGAATAATATAGCGATTCCTTTTATATCGTGAATTCTGACTTCTAGTTCCTGACTTCTTGTTTCGATCACAGTTTTCCAGCGAAAAATGCTGCTGACAATCATATCTGAAACGCCAAGGGTGCGAAACTTGAGTTATAAGATCTGATCCCTTATCTCGAACTCCTAGACACTTATCAAAAGGCTGTACCTTACCTACCTTGGCTCGTTGTAACGGGAGATTTGCATAACTACTTTGAACGACCATCAAGAGCTTTTCGGGGCACCCATCCGTCCGAAGTGAGCCCAGCTAGATAGGATTCCCATCTGGAAATTTAACGGGATGAATGGCCCGCATAAGTGGACAAACCTCAACTGTCTGTGG
>DTYH01000285.1 GCA_012961955.1 Desulfobacterales bacterium
AACGGGCATGGACTACTGTAGTATCTTTTTGGATATAGGTGCCAGACCTCCCCTTTTCATCGGCATCTACTCCCGCCAGGATTATCCTCTCCTTTTCATAATCAGATAAGGCGGCCAGATCATTTACATAATCATGGCGAACAGCTTCTGATTCGTAGGCATCGAGATCAATGTCCGGCCCATGTGCTCCTTCCTTTTCCCTGGCCTGCAAGGCCCTTTCATCTAGATCGCGCATCGTACACACTCCTCATATCCGACTTCGCTTATACACAGGAAGATTTCCCTGGGATTGGTTTTACATGTCAATTCACCCTCATAAAGCACTTCACCTTTGTCTGCTGTAACATAATCGAGGATAAATCCAGTATGCGTAATTATAAGCCCCATCTTTTTCCTCTCCTCCTTCAATTGCTTCCGCGTCTTTTCAGGGTGAACCTTAAAATCCCGTTGAAGCAAATCGTTGATCGCATTCCCTATGAGCGAGATGTTCTCAAGGTCCACCCCCGACTCGGGCTCGTCAAATAGGAAAAGCTCAGGGTCCTGAGCCATCAACTGCAACAATTCTGAACGCTTAATCTCGCCACCAGAAAAACCAAGATTAACATCACGCTCCAAGAATTCGGAAAAATTTATCTTCTCGGCCAGCTTCTCAACGTCGGCCTTCCCTTTACCGCAAATTTCAACTACCTGTCTCGTACTTAAACCATGAATCGTGGGAGGACGCTGATAAGACATACCTATACCGAGCTTTGCCCTCTCATTAACAGGCAAACCCGTAATGTCCTCGCCTTTGAACAAGATTCTTCCACCAACCACCCTGTACTGGGGGAACCCCATAATGGTCATCAATAAAGACGTCTTGCCGGATCCATTGGGGCCGAATAGAATGTGTGTCTCACCTGGAAGAATCTCTAAATCGATATGTCTCAAAACCTCTCTGTCTCCAATCTTGACGCGTAAATCCTCAACTAATAGCATCTCTTATCTCCTTATACTACTTCTTACCCTGTTGCTTAAATCCCAGGTAGTCAATCATCCCCTGGATATTCTTACTCATATACCGTCGGCCGGTGGCAAAAAAACACGGTCAGCAGCGGCCCTGGCAGAGGCAAATCGGGTGGAAAAGAATATCCCTCAGTCCATGGGATGCCTTTAAAATCCTACCCCTTGGCGGAGGTCGAAAAGATATTACCATGTTTGCTGACCATATGGACTTTGTATACGGGCCGTCAGGATCCATGTGCCACTCAGCCCATGTATAGCCCTTCCTGGCCGTTTCGTTCTTAATGAATACCCCTTCTTGGGTTCTAGTAGAGACGGTTTAGCTCTTTAAAAAGAGTGTCTCTGGACAGCGCTTTCCAAGTTATTTTCAGCGGCGATGAATACACTTTCTTTCAGAAGGTTTAGACGGTGCGGATTAAGTCCCCGACTCTAATTGGCACTTGGTAAAGTCAATCTCTTCACCGCACCCCGAACAGGTATGCTTCCTGTCAAACTCGTCTGAAAATATCTCTTTTTCCTTACCGCAATTGGGACATTTACAAACAAATGACTTCAGATTCTTAAAATCTTCAAACCCGGGACAATGTCTAGGTGTTGTCATGTCAATTTCCTTTCTTTATATATGTCATTCTTCCTAGTTTTGTATTTGCGTTGCCTTCTCTTTATATGAAACACTTTCTTTCCGTCACACTCGGCGGACTTGCCGGGTTTAGAACTCACACCTTTTCCGATCTCAGTTTGTACAACTCTAATCAAATTATATGCCAAGATTCAATTTTCCAGGGAGATATAGTAAAATGTTTTTAGTTTTAGCACTCCTCCAAATGGGTTCGTAAGATATTTTGGTCTATTCCGTCTGTCTGGGGTTGACCAAACAAACCAGACCAAATCCTGGAATCCTTTGTTATCAACTAAATGGGAGAAGAACCTTAGTTTTTAATATTAGATGGTTGACGCTCTACATAACTACTATTTCCGGATACTGTCTTTACGTTTGTAACCAGAGACACTGGTGAGATAATATTTCCGATGATAGAAGTAAATGTCACCATTCACGGGTCTGAAGCTTTTCATCCCGTGAACGGTCACGCACGACGCAGGGTGGGGTTTTACCTCCCCGCCAGAGCCATTGAGCCTTTATCATCGGGATGACCCTCTCTGCAATTCCCTCGCATTCGCAGGAAAATCATCTGATGATTAGGCATGGCAGGCGGTACTCCACCTGGCAAATGGTGGCGTAGAAATCTCACACTACGTAATCATCCAGGTTCCCCCCGGTCTTTTGAGATGATACCAATTCAGCATTCTTAAATGATTGCAGCAGCATGCTGCTCGTACGGGGTTAGGAATAGTGAAGAGCCAGGAGTGAGAAATGAAAGGCGAATGAACTATTCCACATCCATTCTTTACTTTCACTCTTAATTGTCCACTTTCGTTAGTAGGAGCGGCTTACGGCGCGACCCAAGAGTGGCTTTTCAATGGGCTAGACAGTTACCAAGGCATGAAGTTCATGGCAGAACTAGGAGTATACCAGGACCACTAGGTAGATGACACCAAAATCGTCAACGATTTGTACGCGTGTCAATAATTTGTACACGCTGTGTCGAGGTTATACGGTTGCAACGTAAGGGAGAAGCCTGGGCATCAAAGAACCGACAAAGGTGTATCATGTTAATATTTGAGACATAAGTGCATCATGCGAGATCTGTAAATCCTGCAAGAAAGGCTTCGCCCAGTGAATAGTCACCAAAACCTCCCTCATGCTTTGCAACTCCGTAATCCTTTAGCCCCTTGAAAAAATTTGCGATCGGTCAATTTCTTCAAACCGGTAAATTGTTCCGCACCTTCTTGTGGTTAACTTCGACACCTGAGGCTTGACTCCGCAGATCTTGTTCAGTAATATGATCATAAAAATTTATGAAACAGGGGGTTAGGTATATGTCCAATCTACAGTGTGAGATGCCTCAGTACAATCCAACATCCCGAGAGATCAAGGCAATACTTGAGAAACACAAAACAGTCGCTATCGTTGGTCTTTCTCCCAAGCCGCAAAGAGACAGCCACAGGGTCGCCAAGTATCTTAAGGAGAATGGTTATAGGATAGTTCCGGTTAATCCTGGACAAAAGGAGATACTGGGCGAAAAATGCTATCCCAATCTGAAAGCGATCCCTTTCCCGATAGAGATAGTAGACATATTCAGAAAGCCAGAGGCCATACCGCCTATTGTGGATGATGCCATAGAGCTTGGAGCACGGGTTGTGTGGATGCAACTGGGCCTTGCCCATAACCAAGCAGCAGATAAGGCACGCAATGCCGGACTAAAGGTGGTCATGAACAGGTGCATCAAGATCGAACACGCGAATATGTTGAAATAGAATATAGTCACAGGATTTCCCGTCCTTTTGGTCACCGAAAGGAAAAAACCAGACTTTTTGCGAGACCGCCAAGTTACAGGAAAGAAACAAATCCTTATGTACCGTTGCACTCTAGCATTATGCAGCTGAAGACCTCGCATGGGGATATTTAAGCAACTTCTTCTCTCTCCTTGACGGGAATAGAAGCAACCTTGACAGTAAATTGCGGAGATGGGGAGTCATGTTGAGCACTTGTTAAGGATGGTCCTTACTCAATCTACGACAATAACAGCTAGATTATTCGCAAGCTGAATCACTTTATTGGAAATACTGCCGAAAAAAAACTGCTTGATACCTGAAAGCCCTCTTCTTCCTATGACTATAGTGTCGTATTTGCCCCGCTCTGCCTCCTTTAAGATATCCCTGGCAATACCGACTTTTTTATTCTGAATCCTGACGGAAACATTCTCGGCAGGAAAGCCAGCTTTGATCAGAAGCTCTCTTGCCTTTTCCATAAAGGCCTCAATCCTATCCTTCTTTGCGTCTTCAATGGCACAGAATGCTTGCCTATTTTTTATAAACACAGGCGAAAGAGAAGGACTATCAAGTCCACATGCCGCTGTGGGATCCGGTATGACACTGAATAATGTGACCATGGCATTTGCCTGCATCCTTTTTCCTACGAAATCAACCGCCTTCATGGAATTCTGCGACTCGTCAACCGCAACCAAAATCTTGTTTTCCATCTCTCTTCTCCTTTCACGTGGCCGTTTCCCACAAGAGGTTATGGAAACCCTTTTACTTAGAACATTACCAGCATCATGAAGGTAAAACCTTAGACCTTGAAAAAAAGTTGCGGGAAGCCGCCTTGCGAACCGCGTTGAACAATTCTGGACAAAGGTTCAGAACGAGCCTGGTGCCAAAACTTTCAACCTGTTTGACGGTGCAAGCCCGAGTTTTTGAAATTTAGCCAGGCGAATTTAGAATCCCAAAACTGTTCACGCAAGCTTGTTTTGCCCCAAGTCCGGTGAGGATGCGACCTATGTACGACTGAAGCACTGCATTATCCTCCATAAGCCGCTCAAGTGCTGGACCTGCTTCTACCACACCGAGCAATCCCATGATCCAGGCTGCCAGCCCCCTGACTGTCTCATCTGGAGACTTCATATATTGCGTAAGGTATGGGGCAGCATCCTTTACGAGGTCTGGCCTGACCTGAGCAAGTCGTCCAATCCCCCAGAGGAGACCACGTTGTAGTATCTCATGTTCCAGATAGTTTCCGTCTTCCCTGGCGTACGATAACAGTATATTAGCATATTCCTGTGCAAGTCCCTCGTGACGGGCCAGTATTTCCCCCATTGCCTCAGGTGAACCCCATCCAATACCTCCCGACTCGTCATTCAGGTTCCACATCAAGCGACGTATTATCACTCGGGCAGACTCCATATCCTTGCTGGCAAGATTTGCCACAACTGCACCCAAGGCCGTGACTGCTCGCCACCTAATTTCCTCATCGTTACTGCAAAGGAAGGAAAAGAGGGGGTTGACCACCTTACGACCTGGAAGTCGAGACAACTCTCCCAGCGCCAGGTCAAAATCGGCCGATTTCAGCAGTTCAAGAACTCGCTGCTTAAGGGTTCGGCCGCTCCAATTTCGAGTATCAGTATCCATAACGGTTCAAGGGTGCTCAGACACCGGGCAGGGCCTGAGCAATCTTCTTACCAAGCCGGTAGCAACGCTCCAGATCCTTTTCATCCGGCACATATTGCACCCTTAAACCGGGATCGATCACATCAAACTTCATCTCCTCCAGTTCCCTGCTGATCAACTTTACTGCCTCACCGCTCCAGCCATAAGATCCAAATGCGGCTCCAATCTTGTTTCTTGGCCTAAGACCCTTCATGTAGGTAAGAAAATCCCCAACTGTGGGAAATAGACCGTTATTCATGGTGGGAGACCCGACAATGATCCCACTGGCATCAAGAACTTCGGTTATGATGTCGCTCCGGTGCCAGCTACGCAAATGCATGGGTTTAGCCTCCACACCTTCCTGCGCAAGGGCATCCACAATTGCGTTAGCCATCATTTCGGTGCTGTGCCACATTGTATCATATATAACCAGTACCCTTCTTTTCGATTTCTGGTGACTCCATTCCACATAGGCGTTTATGATCTTTGAAGGGTCCTGCCGCCAGATGATACCGTGGTCGGGGCAGATCACGTCCAATGCCAGCCCCATCCCATTTACCTTCTCCACCAGTTTGAGTATTAGAGGAGAGTAGGGAAGCAGGATGTTGGAGAAGTATTTCCTGGCATGGGGCATGATCTCATCCCCAATCTGGTCGTCAAACCTTTCAACCCCGGCATAGTGCTGTCCAAAGGCATCACTGGAAAAGAGAATCTTATCCTCTTCGACATACGTAAACATGCTATCCGGCCAGTGGAGCATCCTGGTCTCCAAAAAGGTAAGGGTCCTTTTGCCAATACGCAATTCTCCGCCGTCTTGTACTGGCTTGTAATTCCAGATCTGCCGGAAATGTCTGGAAAGATTCTTTCTGCCCATCTTAGAGCAATAAATAGGCTTATCCTCCCCTATTATGTGCATCACTCTTGCCAGGCTGCCAGAGTGGTCCATTTCTGTATGGTTGCTGATAACGTGAGCGATTCTTTTGGGATCAACGATCTGAATTATGTTGTGGATGAGTTCATCTGCAAACTCTCTTTTTACGGTATCTATCAGGGTTATCTTTTCATCCATTATTAGATACGCGTTATAGGTCGTACCTTGCTTGGTAGAATAACCATGAAAATCCCTGATGTTCCAGTCAATCACACCAACCCAGTAAATCCCTTGCGCGACTTCAATCGGCTTCATTCCTACCTCCCTGTTAACACCCCGTTGCCAATGGTCCTAATTGTTGCATAATTCGAATCCCAGAATTGCTCACCGAGAGAGCAAAATTAGACTCTTTAGGAGACCGTAAAGTTTCGCATCCCAATACGCAACGAATCCCTTGGACACAAATGTCCCTGCCACAAAAGGTGTGACACATTTGACTCATGCACATTAGGAAGGTTCGGATTACGACTTACATTCTCGGTTCCTGCTTTCGCGGGAATGACAACGAGTTGCATTCTTTTGTCATTCCCGCGAAGAGCCTGTACGTGGCCTGAACAGGGGCGAGAACCCATAGGGGTACGAAACTTGAGTATGCTAGCCACAACAAGCACGGCCTCTTTGAACTGTATGCTCAACAGGCGGAAAGCCAGAGCAGTCAGGCCTGCACTATCCTTTCCAGAGACCATGGAGGTTGCAGTACCCGCGCGCAGTGACCTGGTCAGCATCTATCTTAAAGGTTGCTTCAGGCGGTTCCCCGGGATTTAGGAACTGGCGATAGGCCTCTCCATCCGAGATGACTTCGATCCACTCAATATAATGCCTCTCCTCCATAGGATGGCCCGCGCTCCCAACCTTCACCTTGAACCCATCACCAGTCTTTTCTATAACAGGGACATGCTTCTCCTTGGCAGCATCCACGCTGTTTTCTACTAAAAGTTTCATCGGCTGACCGCAACAAACCAGCTCCCCTTTACCCGTGTGCAAAACCTCGACGATATTACCACACACTTCACACTTATAAATCTGTAATTTCTCCGTCATTTCTTGCCTCCCTCGTTTTAGGTGTTTTTGTTTAGTCGTACTTACGAAATCTAAAAACTCTCGCTGTAGTGGTCATTGGTAGGGGTTCTTCTTCCATTTGCTTGGCAACAAAGGATTCGAGGGTTACAGTGTTTGGTCTCTCTGGTCTGTCTCGTCAACCAGATGGACCAGAGGACCCTTAATAGTTTTCCCCCAGCAACTCAAAAAACGCCTGAGGATGATCACAGGCAGGACATCTCTCCAATGCCTCTCTTCCTGTATGGACGTATCCACAGTTTCGACACCGCCATATTACCTCAGTATCTCGCTTAAAGACACGTCCTGCTTCGATGTTTCCAGCCAGGTCCACGTACCGCTTTTCGTGCTGCTTCTCGGCCACCGCAATGGCTTCGAAAACCCTAGCAATATCATTGAACCCTTCATCTCTGGCAACCCTGGCAAACCTAGGATACATCTCGATATGCTCATACTTCTCACCAGCAGCCGCGGCCTTAAGGTTTTCCAGGGTACTCCCGATCACGCCGGCTGGAAAACTCGCTTTCACTTCTACATCTCCCCCTTCCAGCAACTTGAAGAGTCTCTTGGCATGTTCCTTTTCCTGGTTGGCTGTTTCCTCAAAGATGGAAGCGATCTGTTCAAAGCCCTCTTTTCTGGCCCGGCTGGCAAAATAGGTGTAACGGTTTCGCGCCTGGGATTCTCCAGAAAACGCGGCAATCAGGTTCTTCTCGGTCTGGCTACCCTTCAAACTACTCATTTTATCCCTCCTTTATCCATGATTTGTTACTTCGTATGCCTGTAGCACTTTAGCCTCTTGAAACAAACCCGGTCGCATCAAGAGACAAGCCGAACACCGAATATACGATGCAGGATACATGATGGGTCGGGCGGGAATCCATTGAGCCTAAATATAGTTATCCGCACAACCATCTTATAATTATAGGCAAAACCAAACGTAGGGTAGAATCTTATACGCCATCGAAATTGCGTTGGGTGTAAAACCCCCGACCATACGAATATTATCAAATCATAAATGCTATGGCCGTTTGCGTTATATGGAGTTTTGCATGTAGCCATAATTATAACGAGTCTTGCGGGATATTATATACCCCGCTGTTACACACAGCAGCATGTAAGATGCCGCCCCTACAATCATACGTATGGAATTGTGCGGACAAGTACAATCTTGTCTTGTATATTGCATCCTGTGTCCTGCATGTGTATCGTCGGTTCAGCTTGAGTCTCATGCAACCGGCCTGTGTCAAAATGCTAAAATGTTGCCTATGTTTCAATCCTTCCACCAGCCCTTCTTTACGTGGGCGTCCCTCTCGGCTTCTGCCAGTTTTTTAATCTTAAACGCGGAGTCTCTTAAAACACCGTAGAGCACACCACAACCGGTGTCTTCACGTACTGCATCCCCCTCATCCGCAAGCTCTAGCATCTCTTCTGCCAGCTTGAGGATCTTCCTAATACTTTCGTCGCACGGCTTCATCCGTTGACCCATACAATAAAATGTTTCCTTAGATTCTTTCTCACAGCTTCCCAGTATCAAGATTCGTGCCAAAAAACCAATTCGCTAAAGGGACAACAAGGTGTGGAGAAAATACTTCTACCTAAATTGAGCGTTACAAATTTTGACGTTTTTTAACTCGATAGTTCTCACCCGATCGGTTACTCTGCCTAGAAGAATTAAGGTTACTCTTCACGCGGTGAAGGTTTTTCCTGGGACGACTTGGCGGAAGTCTTTATTTTTTCCGTGAATTAGCATACGAAACCTTCAAATTTTGAAAACACATATTTTTTGCAAGATTCCAATTACTAAGATCGATCTCGTAATCGAGCGATCTTGAAAAAAATGAAGATATCCCTTAGAACTTTTTTCGAATGATGGAAAAATAGAACTTAAGATCTTGATACGATAAGAGATTTTAAAAAAGTGGACAAACGCTAACAGGCGAAGTGAGTAGAACCTAGATTGTGCGATTGCCGAGTTTGACGAAGATGCAAGGCGGCAAGAACGCTGAGACACACTAAGGTACTTCAATCCCTTACTAGTACAGCAGATTCGGTAAACCCCGTTGGGTAACTACCTCCTCTAACGGCCTCCGCTGACGGCCGACTTGTCTAACGGGGTAAAAATCAATTGAAACGGTTTAGCTCTTAGAAAAACCACTATTCGGTCGCGGCCGGAAGCCGCTCCTACTAATAGTGGACAATGAAGAATGAAGAACGAATATTGAATATGGAACAGTTCACCCACTTTTCATTTTTCACTCTTAGCTCTCCACTATTCCTAACCCTCGTAGGAGCAGCGTCTTGCCTCGTCAGTTCTTTCAAAACGCTAAACTGTTACAATCAATCTAAAGGAGCCGTATCGATAAGGGCTTAGGAGAGAAGATACGGCAGGTATTAATAATACAGCATAGTCAGAGGTGTATCCAGTTGGACCAGGCCGTAAGTCAGGCCTTGTGAGGAGGTTTCAAGAAACGAGTCAAGCGTCTCACAACATAGATTGAGACATAAGTGTATCATGAGACATCCGGAAAATCTGCAAGGAACCTATAAAGAGTGGCGCGTCCCACACCCAGAAGCCTAGCGGCTTTGGCCTTATTCCCTCCGGTCCGAGCTAGGGCATTCCGGACACTGTCCGGGTCTAACTTCCTGGAGGGACCGCGCAAGGAACGGTCATTATTCCAGCTTCGAAGCTCCATTGGAAGGTCTTGGGGTCGAATTAGCCCTCCCTTGCATTTTACAAGCGCAAATCGAATGGCACTTTGAAGCTCACGAACATTTCCAGGCCAAGGGTAGTCCATCATGATGGCCAGGGCATCTTTGGAAAGGCCAGATGCTTCCTGACCCTCTTCCGCGGCCTTATTAAGAAAGTGCTCGACCAAAAGTGGGATGTCGCTCTTTCGCTTCCTGAGTGGGGGCAGGTGAATTGGTACCACATTGATGCGATAGTAGAGATCCTCACGAAAATTGCCCCTTTCCACCTCGCGCTTTAGGTCACGATTCGTAGCGCTGATCAGACGTACATCCACTGAGACGGTCTTCTCGCCACCTACCCGTTCGAATGTACCGTCCTGAAGGACACGCAGAAGCTTTGACTGCACAAACTTAGGCAGTTCGGCTATCTCGTCCAGGAACAGGGTGCCACCATGGGCGAGTTCAAACCTGCCTTTTTTGTCGCGCACCGCTCCAGTAAACGCCCCTCTCACGTGTCCGAAAAGCTCGCTCTCAAGCAGCCCTTCTGGAAGCGCACCGCAATTGACCGGCACAAATGGTTTGTTAGCACGAGGGCCTTCATTGTGAATGGCAGAGGCAACCAACTCCTTCCCTGTACCACTCTCTCCCTGAATCAGCACGGGAATATTGACCTCGGCAACCTCCCTTATCGTGTCGAACAGTTCAAACATGCTAGCATCGCGTCCTATAATTCCAGCAAAGGTCTGTTCCGTCCTCAGACGCCACCGGAGGTTGTTCAGCTCGGTTATGTCTTCGAGGATAATGATCGCCAGCTTTTCGGCCTCGTACTCGATAGGAGCAGCGCTTATAAGGAGCACGAGATCGCGGACTTTACCATCCACCAACAATTGAAACTTTGCCTTGTTTCTATGGATCTGCTTCCCGGCAATAGCATCCATTGCCGTGAGTCTAATTCGACAATCCTGGCAATCTTCTGTAAAACCACAACCCTTTATATTCTCAAACGCATGAACGCACTTGAGAACCTCACCACCACGCCTGTTGACTATCTCCACCCTGGAGACTCCAAAAGTCTGCTCCACAAGGTTGTTCACTGCGTGAACCCGTGTTTCACGATCAACCACGAGGACCCCACAGGGGATCGACTCAAACAAGGTCTTTAAGAATCCGTCCTTGTTCAGCAATTCGATAATAGGCTTCATTTCAGGCCCACCTCATTCTGTCATCGTGAACCTCATCTGCCGGGATCAGGGCAAGGAATACGGGGCTATAAGCTACGATACCTCCCGTACCTTTAACACGATTAACCTCTTCTTCATCATTCTATCCTGTTCACCAAGTTGCCCGTATCGT
>DTYH01000286.1 GCA_012961955.1 Desulfobacterales bacterium
GGCGTTGCGTTATGGCCACGTGGAAATAGATGGTGAGCACCTGCTCCTCTCCCTCGTGGAACAACCTGACGGTCTTGTGCCACGGTTATTCGGGAAGATGGATGTTTCCACGGAGACATTCAAGCTCGAGCTGGAGCGTGAGTTGGAAAAAAGACCCCGCGTTTCAGGTTCTGGTGCAGAGGCTGGAAAGATCTATGTCACCCAGCGACTAAACAGAATCCTTATTCGTGCTGAGGACGAGGCCAAACGTCTTAAAGACGAATACGTGTCTGTGGAGCACTTGGTACTGGCCATGTTAGATGAGGGCGATTCAACCCCTGCTGGTCGAATATTGAGGCGATTCAATATTACTAGAGACAGGTTCTTGCAGGCCCTGAACGAGGTAAGGGGGCACCAACGCGTGACCAGCGCCAATCCAGAATCGACATATGAGGCGCTTGAGCGGTACGGTCGTGATCTGGTACAGGAAGCCCGCAGGGGCAAGCTGGACCCGGTCATTGGCCGTGATTCTGAGATTCGTCGTATCATCCGGATACTTTCGCGCAAGACAAAGAACAACCCTGTCCTCATTGGCGATCCCGGCGTGGGGAAGACGGCCATTGTGGAGGGGCTGGCACATCGAATAGTTCGTGGTGATGTCCCGGATGGTCTGAGAGATAAGACGGTATTTGCCCTCGACATGGGATCACTGGTTGCAGGAGCAAAGTATAGGGGAGAGTTTGAAGAGCGGCTAAAAGCTGTTCTTCAGGAGATAAAGCAGAGCGATGGCAGAATCCTGTTATTTATTGATGAGCTTCATACCATTGTGGGGGCAGGCAAGGCAGAAGGTGCCATAGATGCCGGAAATATGCTAAAACCCATGCTAGCCCGTGGCGAGCTCCACTGCATCGGAGCAACAACACTCGATGAGTACCGTAAATATGTTGAAAAGGATGCCGCACTGGAGCGACGATTTCAGCCAGTCCTTGTGGACGAGCCCGGTGTAGAGGATACTATCTCCATCTTGCGAGGGCTGAAGGAGCGTTTTGAGGTGCATCATGGGGTCAAGATCCAGGACAATGCCTTGGTGGCCGCAGCAGTGCTTTCTAACCGGTATATTACTGACCGGTACTTGCCTGATAAGGCCATCGATCTTGTTGACGAGGCATGTGCCATGATCCGTACGGAGATCGATTCCATGCCTGCTGAGCTGGACGAGGTGACCAGGCGGGTGATGCAGCTTGAGATCGAGGAGGCGGCCCTGAAGAAGGAGAAGGATAAAGCGAGCAGGGAGAGATTGAACGTCCTCCAAAAGGAGCTGGCTGATCTAAAAAACAGGGCTGATTCGATGCGTGCTCAGTGGGAGGCGGAAAAGAATGCTATTCGGAAGGTGCAGGCCCTTCGTGAAGAGCTGGAAAGGGTTCGACATGAAATAGAGATGGCCGAGCGTGATTATGATCTGAATCGTGCAGCGGAGCTCAAACATGGAAGACTTCCTGACCTGGAGAGGCGGCTAAGGGCAGAAGAAGAGCACCTTTACAGGAAGCAGGGTCAGTCCCGTCTCTTAAGGGAGGAAGTAACAGAGGATGAGATTGCAGAGATTGTGTCCCGCTGGACCGGGATCCCTGTTGCCCGGTTGGTAGAAGGAGAGCGGGAAAAGTTGCTGAAGCTGGACGAAGTGCTTCACCGGCGTGTGGTGGGACAGGATGAGGCGGTTCAGCTTGTGGCGGATGCTGTTATAAGAGCCCGGTCCGGGATTAAGGATCCCCGACGGCCTATCGGGTCCTTTATCTTTTTGGGTCCAACGGGTGTGGGTAAGACAGAGTTGGCAAAAACCTTGGCTGACACCCTCTTTGACAGCGAAGATAACATGGTCCGTATCGACATGAGCGAGTACATGGAAAAACACACGGTTTCAAGGCTTATCGGCGCCCCTCCGGGATATGTGGGTTACGAAGAGGGTGGACAGCTAACCGAGGCGGTGCGGCGAAAGCCGTATTCGGTAATCCTCTTCGATGAGATCGAAAAGGCTCATCACGATGTGTTCAACGTACTCCTGCAGATACTAGATGATGGTCGTGTGACCGATGCTCAGGGTCATACCGTAGACTTCAAAAATACAGTCATAATTATGACGTCAAACATAGGATCTCAATACCTGACCGAGGAAATCACCCCGGATGGTCTAATACCTGATAGGACCCGTGAGACGGTCATGCGCGAGCTGCGTCTCCATTTTCGGCCTGAATTCCTCAACCGTGTGGATGATATAGTACTTTTCAAGACCCTGACTCAGGAAGAGATTAAGAAGATTGTTGACCTCCAGGTGGAGGAATTACGCAGCCGCTTAAAAGATCGTCAGATCACGCTGGAACTGACAGAACCTGCCAGGGAGTTTATTGCCCGGGAGGGGTATGACCCTGTGTTTGGAGCGCGACCCCTTAAACGATTCTTGCAAAGGGAGCTTGAGACCCGCATAGGGAGAGCCCTTATCGCCGGGAATATCATGGATGGAGCAAAGATTCTTGTAGACTACGACGGTAAAGAGTTGACTATCCAGCACCAGAACCCGGAGGCGCATGAAGTGGAAGAGGAAGATTTGCCATGAGTGGGCTAGGGGATGGCGATGAAAGTATCAAAAAACGGTAACCGTGATATCGTTGTAGACGTAGGGCCGGGTGTAAAACCGGCCCTACGTTTTTGAATCAAAGTGAGACAACCTGTCCAAGTAATTAGTGATTTTTTACTTTACTTTTTTGCCTTGTTTAGTATCCTATCTAGGAAGAGTAAATAGATGGTCCAGTAGTAAGTCACAGGTATTTACAATACCTTACGCCCTTGGAGGTCGAACTATTTCCCATAGTTCTATTTATCTTCTGGGAAGTGGAGAAGGGTTACAAGTCTTGATATTCTCTGGAACACTTTAGCCTCTTGGAAGAAACCTGGTCGCATCAAAAGAGAATGCGAGTAGCGAGTATGGCATACACGATGCAGGATGCAAGATATAAGATTATAGCAATTTCGGTGGAATATACAATGCCACCTAGCATTTGGTCTTGCTTATAAAATGTTATGCGGGTAACTGTAAAAACCCCGCCCTACAATATTTGTGGAAAAACCATTATCACAAACTTTGTGGAACAATAACATCTTAGTGTTTTAAAAAAAAGATGACCGATGATGTTGTAATCAGCCAATCTTGCTCACTTTCGTGAACAATTTTTGGGATTCAAGATTGTTCAAGATCGTTTGCAAGATTAACCGGTTACAACTTTTTTTCAAAGTATTAGGTGGAACGCTATATTTACGTGCAATCTGTTCCCGCCCAGTGTATCATGTATCGTGTATCTTGGATCATGATCCCGTACCGTAAGTTCAGCTTGAGTCTGATCCCACCGGCTTGTTTCGAAATGGTAAAACGTTAGGATATTTTTCTAATTCGACGATTACCAGCCAACGGGCTAGTCTGATTGGGAAAAGTAATCAATCCAAGTGGTTGAAATTACATCGGATGATTAATGATATCAAAATTTGTAACGCTCAATTTAGGTAAAGGGGTGTTGCGCATGATCCAGCAAGCGGCCAGCAAAACGTCTCAGATAAAGGAAACTTGAATTTGTGCAACTCCTGGAGCGGTCTATAAGAAATTCCTGATGTCCTAAGGAGGCTACTATGAGAAAGGAGATCGACGAGCCCTCTCCAAAGGAGAAGCTTTCCGCGTATGAAGCCCTTTTTCATGGGATGAATATCTTCGCAGCAGTCACGGATGAAACAGGGAAACTCACGCTGATAAACAGGACTACCTTATCAGGTCTGGGATACAGTGAAGAAGAGGTCCTGAAAAAGCCCTTCTGGGAGGCGCCTTGGTTTCCGAAGGAATGGCAGAGCCCGATAAAGGAGTCAGTGGAAAAGGCCTTAAAAGGGGAAGGCAACCAGCTCGAGTGCGAGGTTGTTACGGGCAGAGGGAAGATTCTACCTATTTTTCATCGTTCGATTCCTTTAAGGAACAAACGCGGGAGGATTACTGGCGTAATACTCGAAGGGATGATAATCAAGGAACTCAAGGATGCTCAAAATTCCTTACGGAGGATACTAGATTCTACCCAAAGCGGGATCGTGATAATAGATGCCGATACACATGAAATATTTGACATCAATCCGTATGCGGCCAAAATGATTGGCTTACCCAAAGAGGAGATTATTGGTCGTACCTGTCACAGGTTTATCTGTCCAGCAGAGAAAGGGAAGTGTCCGATTAAAGATCTTGGGAAGACAATAGACAGGTCAGAACGGATACTTCTCACAGGGAACGGCAAGAGTATACCGATTCAAAAGACAGTAACCCGCATAAGATTCAATGGAAAAGAATACCTGGTCGAGAGCTTTTTCGATATCACAGAGATAAAGGAAAGGGAGCGAGAGCTTGCCACATTGAGTATGGCGGTTGAAAACGCCATGCATGGGATCGCTGTCCTTGACAAGGAAGGTAGGGTTGAGTATCTGAATCCTTTCATTCTTAGGATATGGGGGTATGGTCCGGAGGATAAGGAGGAGATGATTGGAAAGCCTGCCACGGACTTCTTTGAGTCAGACTACAGGGAACAGGTGGCTCGATTCATCTTCAAGGCGTTCAAGGAAGGAGGCAGGGGTGACTTCCTGGCAGAGAGGAAGGATGGCACGCACTTCTGGGTCAGGATGGCTCTATTTCCCAATATGGATAAAGCGGGTGATGTATTAAATGTCATTGCATGTGTGGAGGATATCACAGAACAGAGAAGGACTCAAGAGGAGCTCCAGCGGTACGTTGACAACCTCCTTACCTTTAATGCCAGGCTGGATACGAACGGAACAGTTGTCATGGCGAACAGGACGGCAGTGGAGGCTGCCGGTCTCAAATACGAGGAGGTCGTTGGTCACCATTTGAGTGAGAGCTACTGGTGGTCTTATGATCATAAGGTTCAGGAGCGACTAAGGCAAGCAGTTTCTGAGGCAGCTCAGGGAAAGACCGTGATGTATGAGGAGAAGGTGAGGGTAAAGGATGGCTTTATCGCTATCCAGTTCAGCTTGAGACCTGTGTTTGATGATGAAGGGAACGTGGAATATCTTGTGGCCGAAGGCCAGAACGTTACCTCTGTAAAGGAGATGCAGACAGAGGTGCAGAAGGCGTACGACCTGATAAACGCAATGTCGATCTTCTGTGCGATGCTGGATAAAGATGGGAGGGTGGAGTTTGTTAACAGAAGAGTGCTTAAAGATCTCGGATTTAATGAAAAGGAAGTAATAGGAAGACCTTTCTGGGAGATAGAATGGTTTCCTGAAGGGATAGGCGAAAAGGTAAAGGAGACCATGGATGAGACCTTTAAAGGGAAGAGGTACCGAATTGAAACACAGGTCATATCTAAGGCCAGTAAGAGGTCTTTCCCCGTCCTGTTGAACTTTACTCCCATGTTTGACTACGAAGGAGAGGTTAGGGGTGTTGTAGCTGAAGGCATGGCGATTTCAGAGCTGAAGAGGCGGGAGGGAGAGCTGGGCAAGTACCTCCACTTACTGAATTCCATGAGCAATTTTGCTGCTCTCTTTGATACAGACGGAAGATTTATGTTTGTAAATGAGACAAGCCTTGAAGGTACTGGTTTTAATAAGGAGGATGTAATCGGATTTCCTGTGTGGGAAACAGGCTGGTTTAGCCCTGATGAAGAGATCAGCTCGGTCATAAAGGACGCGGTCTTTCTCGCCTTAGAGGGAAGGAAGCTCCAGTTTGAGATAAATATCTTTGAGAAGGATGGTAATTCATTTCCTGCACTTACCAATGCCGCACCCCTTTTAGACCCTGAGGGGAATATCGTCGGTGGTGTGCTTGAGGCTAAGCCGATAGGAGAATTAAAGCAGATCGAGGATGAGCTGAGGCGAGAGACGACTAAGTTCAGGGCCATGGTTACGGTTATGGAGGAGGGGGTCGTATTTGCAGACAAGAGCAATGTGGTGACCGAGGTAAACGAATTCTTCTGTAAATTTATAGGGATGCGGGCCAATGACATCGTAGGTAAGACCCTTGAGGATCTCCACCCGAAAAGGCTCTACAGCCGATTACGGGAGATAATATTTAACTTTCGCATCCATCTCCAATCACCTCCGGTGATCATACAGCGTCGATTAAAGGACGCAGAGATAATCATGCGTATTCAACCCATCTATAGAGAGAGGAAATACGAAGGCGTACTTTTGAATGTTGTGGATGTGACGGAACTGGTTACAGCAAGAGAGGGGGCAGAACGGGCGAGCAAGATGAAGAGCGAGTTTCTGGCCAATATGAGCCATGAAATTCGGACTCCGCTGAATGCGGTGATAGGCTTCACCGATATGTTGCTTGATACCAATCTGGATAAGGATCAGATCGATTATGTAAAGACGATCAAGACGAGTGGTGAGGCGCTACTCTCCCTGATCAACGACATCCTTGATTTTTCCAAGATCGAGGCTGGAGAACTCGACCTGGAGGAGATCGAGTTTGATCCAGAACTCCTTGCCTATGACGTGTGTGACCTGATCCAGCCCAGAGTTGAAGGAAAACCTGTGGAGATAATATGTCGTATAGGGCCAAGGCTCCCATCCCTGGTAAGGGGTGATTCTGTGCGATTCCGGCAAGTCCTGACCAATCTGATGGGAAACGCCTCCAAGTTTACCGAGTCAGGAGAGATAGAGCTCTCCATTGATGTGGACGAGGAGGATGACGAGAGGATAAAGCTTTATGCAAAGGTACGGGACACAGGGGTCGGGATTCCGCAGGACAGGCTAGGCACGATCTTTACACCCTTTCGGCAAGCCGATAGTTCTACAACACGAAGATACGGTGGCACCGGTCTAGGTCTATCCATATGCAAACAGATATCGAACCTTATGGGCGGTGATGTCTGGGTGGAGAGCGAGCCTGGGAAGGGGAGTACATTCCATTTTACGGCTTGGATGAAGAAGGGAAAAGGTAAAGAACCCAGGAGGTTCAGGCCTGTCTCCCTATCCGGCAAGAAGGTACTTATCGTGGATGATAACCAGACCAACCTGGATATCCTGAAGCACGTCTTAGAGTCGGCCGGGATGCGCGTGGTTTCCCTCGTAAATAGCACGGAGGTTGTGCCTACTTTAGAAGGTGCATTGAATGCAGGTAAACCTTTTGATATCTGCGTCCTAGACATTCAGATGCCCGGTATGAACGGGTATGAAGTGGCACAGCGGATTCGAAATTCTGTCTCACAGGTTTCCCATATCCCGCTCCTTGCCCTTTCTTCCTCGATGGAGAGGAGCGCCAAAAAATGCGGGGAAGCTGGGTTTGACGGTTTCTTGAACAAGCCGATCCGGAGACAGAGGCTGTTTCAGATGCTTGAAAGGATGCTTGGTGACAAGGAACTCAGAGAGGACATGGACGAGGAAGGAGAGAAGAAGATAATTACTCAGTATACGGTTCGGGAAGGCATGAAGCATTCTGTGCGTATACTCCTTGCGGAGGACAATCCGGTTAACCAGAAGCTGACAAAGATGATGCTGACCAAGGCCGGGTATCAGGTGGAGGTGGCCAATAATGGTCGTGAAGCGGTCGGAAAATACACGTCTTCCCCTGAAGACTTCGACCTGATATTCATGGATGTCCAGATGCCGGAGATGGACGGAATGGAAGCTACAAGGAGGATTAGACAGAAAGGGTTTAGATCTGTTCCAATCATCGCCATGACGGCCCATGCCATGAAGGGCGACAAGGAAAAGTGCCTCGAGGCCGGTATGAATGATTATATCACAAAGCCGATCAAGAGAGAGGTTGTTTTTAAGATAATTGAGAAATGGATGTTTAGGAGATAACAGGAGTTGAGAGTTGAGGATGTTGAGAAAATAACGGTTAATTCTTCATTCGTGACTACTCAAGTCAAAGGCCTCATGTTGAACTCCTCGTTCCGTTATGCTGGTCGAAAGGAATGCATCATCCAGCGACGCATCTCAAGAGATTCTTCACCTCGTGAACAGTTACCGTCGTCCTTGATTCGTACTAAAGGGTTCGATACAAAATGAAAGAGGGGAAAGAAGCAAAGTATTGTTTCGAAAGCGAAGAAAGATGGGCATACGAGAGATCATCGAGGCTAAAGGATCTTTTTGACCTTCTCTGTCCGGATCCCAGAAGGAATATTGATATTATAGTTAGGTATACCTGCGAAATACTGGACAGAGTCTGTTCCCTGTACAACCGACTCCACAACAAGGAGAAATCGTTATACGCGTGGTCAGTCCACAATCTTCCCCCCGATTTTGATCGAGAAGACGTTCCTGATGGTCGTATCTGTTAAGGAGCAACCATTAAAGGGAGGGATAAGCCGCTCGTTATTGGGGATTTAGAAGAGACGAGATACGAAGAGACGGATCCAAACGTTAAGACGTTAAGTATCATGAGTAGATTACCCAAGGCACTTTCTCCTGAAGAAGAGCGTCTCCATGGAATTGAAGAAGGCTAATGGACAGCTTCAGCATAAGATAGCCGAACAAGAAGAGGTCCAGGTGAGACCCAGGATCTCGCATCAGCTCATAAACGCTATATCCAACTTTGTAGGGATAGCCGATTTAAAAGGAAGGCTTCGATTCGTGAACCGGAAGACCATGGATGTACTAGGTTTCTCAGAGGATGAAGTAATCGGTCTCCCCTTCTGGGATTGTGGATGGTTTACACCAGAGCCCACGAATGTTGAAAAGGTTCGGAAATCGATTGATGCAGCTCTACGTGGAGAGACAAGGCGGATGGAGATCTCTGCCTTTACAAAGGATGGAAGGGAGATTCCTATATATTATACTTCGACTCCAATGTTTGATAGTACAGGTAAGGTAACAGGTATTGCCCTTGAAGGGATGGTCATCACCGAGCTAAAGGAGAAGGAAGAGGCACTGCGGGCCTCTGAGGCCATGTACCGTGATCTCATATCCAGGATGAACGAAGGATTCGCTGCAATCGACGAAAAGGGGTTCTTTACCTTTGTAAACCCCAGGTTTTGCGAGATGACCGGTTACGACAGGGATGAGCTTATCGGGGCACATGTTTTTGAGCTCTTCGATGAAGAGAATCAGGAGATACTTAAGCAGGAGCTAAAAGTATCAGAAATGGGTGTGGCTTCAAGGTACGAAGTTGCGTGGAAATCCAAGTCCGGCAGGAGCATACCAACCCTGGTCTCAGCCTCCCCTATATTCAAAGATGGAGTTCACAAGGGAAGCTATGCCGTGATCACCGACCTTTCTGTGCTCAAACGGACAGAAGATGCGCTCAGGCGTGAGCGGAAAGCCTTTCATTTAATAGCCGATGCTGCTATCTATGCCACCGATATTCCTGATTTATGCAACCGTGTACTTGCCGGTCTTGTGGAGACTCTGGATTTTGACTTTGGCACGGTGAGGCTCTACGATGAGAATACGAGGCTCCTGGAACCGGTTGCAGTGGTAGGCCTGGACGAAGAAGATGCAAAGAAGATTCTGGCTCACACTATTGATGATCCAAGGTATGTGGCAGCGTTTGTGGCGCGTACACGCCAGCCAATATTTGCTCCAAATGTGACCGGGCATTGGTTACAGCAGACCCATGGGCCAAGGGTAGATGATCTCAGGATTCGTTCTATATTTTCCTGGCCGATATTTTATACCGGCCAGGATGTTATCGGGGTACTCCAGCTTATGGGACACGCCCCAAAGGATATCACCGAAAAGGAGCGAATCTTCTTTGAGACAGTTGCCAGGATGTTCGCCACTGCCCTTGAGCGGAAGCAGACCGAGGAGCAAATCATGAAATCGCTGGATGAGAAAGATCTCCTGCTAAAAGAGATTCACCACCGGGTCAAAAACAACCTCCAGGTTATATCCAGCCTGCTAAACCTCCAATCAAGATATATCGAAGATAGGAGCTACAAAGAGGTATTCAAGGAGATTCAGGATAGGGTAAGAACCATGGCCCTTATCCACGAGCAGCTTTACCAGTCCAGAGACTTGGCCAACGTAAATCTTAATGAATACATAAAGCGCCTAGTAGATAGCCTTTTCAGGTCTCACCGGCTTGATCCAGAGAGGATTGCATTAAAGATAGAGGGTGATGATGTCTTACTTGGAATTGATAAGGCCATTCCGTGTGGCTTGATTATCAATGAGCTGGTTACCAATTCCTTGAAGCACGCCTTTCCTGAAGAAAAAGGAGGGGAGATCAATATCATGCTCTGTTCAAATAAAAAAGACAGGATAGAACTCGTGGTGAGTGATAACGGTGTGGGGTTTCAGTCGCCCCTGGATTTCCGCAATACGGATTCGTTGGGGATGCAACTGGTGATCATGCTTGTAAGACAGATAGGTGGAAGTATAGACCTTGAGAAGGACGGGGGGACAACCTTCAGGATTTCATTCAGTGCGAGTTAAGAGTTAAGGAGTTAAGGGTTAACGCAGGTTTCCTACCAAATGTCTCAATCATCCAATTTGTCGAAGATGCGTTGAAATTACCGTACGCTCCTCCACAAAATCTGTTCGTAGTCCCCGTAAGGATCTCCAGAGGGCGTTAACCTTTTAATATAACTACTATTTTCAGTTTATGAGTTAGAAACTATTTCACTTTTAACTCCCTAAACCTTAACTCTAAAGACTGGGAGCGGAAATATGCCAAAGGCGAATATCCTGGTGGTAGAGGATGAAGGGATCGTGGCAAAGGACATCCAGGTAAGCCTGGAAGGTCTGGGCTACGCTGTTCCTGCTATTGCCCTTTCTGGAAAGGAGGCGGTTAGCAAGGCAAGAGAACTACAACCGGATTTGGTCTTGATGGATATAATGTTGAGGGGGGGTATGAATGGCATAGAAGCCGCTGATAGCATCCGTGAAGACCTGGACATACCAGTAGTGTATCTTACAGCGTATGCTGATGCGCACATCTTAGAGCGAGCCAAGGTTACAGAGCCGTTTTCCTATATAGTGAAACCCTTTGACGAAAGAGAGTTGTATTCAGCAATTGAGATAGCTCTTTACAGGCATAAGCTGGAAAAGGAACTAAAGGAGACCAAGAATTGGCTTGCCACCATCCTAAGAAGTATAGGCGATGCCGTAATTGCCACGGATAGGAATGGGTCGGTTACGTTCATGAACCCAGTAGCCGAGAGTTTGACGGGCTGGAAGGAGGAAGAGGCCCTCAATAAGGAGTTGACTGAAGTCTTTAATATCATAAGCGAAAAGACACGCAAGCCTGTTAAAAACCCAGTATACCGAGTACTTCGGGAAGGGACCGTAGTTGGTTTGGCCAACCATACTGTGCTTATTGCCAGAAACGGCACTGAGATACCTATTGATGACTGTGCTGCACCTGTCAGGGATGGTAGAGGAGGGATCACCGGTGTGGTCCTAGTCTTTCGCGATATTACCGTCCGGAAGAGGATGGAAGAAGAACTTTTGAAATCGCAGAAGCTCGAATCCGTCGGTATCCTTGCTGGCGGCATTGCCCACGATTTTAATAATATTCTGATGGCTATTTTGGGGAATATCTCTATGGCAAAGGTATTTGCAAAACCTGGGGACAAGGTCTTCGAAAGGTTGAGCGAGGCGGAAAAAGCGTCCCTTCGAGCCAGGGATTTAACCCAGCAATTGCTCACATTTTCAAGGGGTGGAAGGCCGGTAAAGAAACAGGTCTCAATCTCGGAATTGATACAGGACTCGGTCAGCTTTGCCCTGGCTGGGTCGGATGTTGGATGCGAATTTTCCCTCCCTGACAACCTCTGGCCAGTGGAGGTGGATGATGGACAGATTAGTCAGGTCATAAATAATCTCGTGATAAATGCTGATCAAGCCATGCCTGAAGGGGGGATAATCAAGGTACGGGGAGAAAACATCACTGTTGATAAAGACCATCCCCTCCCCGTCAAAGAAGGAAGGTATGTAAAGGTATCCATTGAGGATCAAGGGATTGGCATCCCAAAGGAACATCTATCCAAGGTATTCGACCCATATTTCACAACTAAGCAAAAAGGGAGCGGACTAGGACTTGCCACTAGCTATTCCATCCTCAAGAACCATGGTGGGTATATCAGTGTGGAATCCGAACTAAACGTCGGAACTATCTTTCATATCTATCTTCCGGCGTTAAGGGAAGGGCTTATACCGGAGAAGGAAGTCGAGGAGGAAGTGCCGATTGCGGGGAGGGGAAGGGTTCTTGTTATGGACGATGAAGATATAGTAAGGGAAGTTGCTGGCGACATGCTTACCCAGCTTGGGTATGAGGTGGAGTCTGCTAAAGATGGCGTGGAAGCGATTGAGCTATACAAGAAAGCAATGGAAGCTGGCAAATCGTACGATGTTGTGATACTTGACTTGACTGTACCCGGGGGTATGGGAGGGAAGGAGGCGATCCAGAGACTTCTTGAAATAGATCCTGAAGTAAAAGGCGTTGTATCGAGTGGCTATTCCAATGATCCGATCATGGCCGAATTCAGAAGGTACGGATTCACCGGAGTAGTGGCCAAACCGTATAGAATAAAAGACCTCAGTGAGGTGTTGGCTCGAATAGTTGGTCGTAATTCTTAAGCTCTTTGATAGATTAAACTGCGTAACATTTTGGCCCCTTTTTACGAGCATTTATTATATGATGAAGTAGTGAGGAGTCCGAATTTGCCTCTTTGAGTCATTCCAGCGTAAGCGGGAATCTCGCCCCCCCCCTTGGCGGGGGATACAGGATTACACCGTGGTATGGACTCCCGCTTTCGCGGGGGTGACAGGTTAGGAGACTTTTTACGAATCTATCAGAGATGACGAGACTCTTTTCAAAGAGCAAAAGGTAACCGTTCACGGGGCAGAGCTTTTCTTTACATTCTGATATCTCAAACCTTTGTTTTTCGAGTGAGTTGTGAGCAGGGGACGCACGGAAAATGTAAAGGTTTCCGCCAAGTCGTTCCGAGAAAAGGTTCATCCCGTGGACAGTGACAGCTAAAGCGTTAAGTACATCGAGATGATTTCAAGGGACATGGTAAAAACGAAAAAAACGTTACTACAAACTTTTGTAACGAGGGAGGTTTATCATGCCAGAGCTGATGATATGGGTGAGTCGGGAGATCAATAAGATGAGGAGAGACATGGACCGTCTCTTCACCAGGTTCTGTGATGAGTTCAGGGTGCCACTCTTTCCCGATAGAATCAGGGAAGTTCCCCCCATGGACATCCGTGAGACAGAAGAGGATCTCATCATAAGGCTTGAGGTTCCGGATATCGATCCAGAAGATCTGGACATTTCCCTATCCGATGATACCCTGACCATTAAGGGGAAAAAGAGAGAGAGGATTGTGCAGAACGGTGAAGACTATCGTATAGAGGAGAGGCGGACCGGCTCCTTCTCTCGGACTATCCGACTCCACTACAGGGTCAGGGTCGATGATGTGAGGGCCACTTACAAGGACGGAATCTTGCATATTGTGCTGCCCAAGTTCAGGCCGGAGAAGAGACAGGGAGTAAGAGTGAAGATAGGATAGATAATGAAATCGATTTGAAGAAGCAAGACAGGTGTGCCGTTCGCTGGGAGAACTTCTCTGTAATGACCTCGCTTAAGTCACTAATTTTTCAGTGAGTTATCAACGGAGTCAAATCGCAAAGACTGGATTGAAAAGAGGAACTTCGACCTAGTGGACTGGTACAGTTGTAAGAAGGAGGAGATTACAAATGCCCAGGGAAAAATCGTATCCAGAAGTACCGGTTGAGAAACTTAGGTGGCGCCTTGATCCAGCAACCCTTCCTTTTGAAACTACTGAAGATCTTGAACCCCTGAAAGAGATTATAGGTCAGAAGAGGGGCGTGGAGGCTTTCAAATTCGGAATGGGAATGGAAAAGCCAGGCTACAATGTCTTTGTCACCGGTATGGCAGGCACAGGCCGGATGTACACGGTCCGAAAATTGCTTGAGGAGATGTCAAGAAAGGATAAAGTGCCGGACGACCTGTGCTACGTAAATAACTTCAAAAAACCGGAGTCCCCTATTCTCCTGCGGCTCAAGGCGGGAATGGGGAGCCAGTTTAAGAAAGATATCCATGACCTGGTTGAGGTCCTAAAAAAGGAAGTGCCTCAGCTGTTTGAGAGCCAGGACTATCTCAGCCGCAAAAAGGAGATCATGGAGACGTATGAGAAAAAGGGGAAAAGCTTCTTTAAAAGCCTGGATAAGAAGGTGAAAGAGCAGGGGTTTACCCTGGTGGATATACAGATGGGCCAGTACAAACGTCCTGAGGTAGTTCCGCTGGTAGACGGGAATCCCATGCACATCGACCAGGTGGAGGCACTGGTGGAAAAGGGGAGATTCCCCAGGGATGAGTTTGAGGAGATGAAGGCAAAGCAGAAGAAACTTAGAGAAGAGATAGACCAGATATTCCTCGAACTTAGAGACCTGCAAAAAGAGGTTCATGAAACCTTGGAAAAGATGGATCGCTTGATGTTTATGAAGATGTCCACGGAACTAGCTGCTCCGATAGGCAAAAAGTACGAGAACGAAAAGATAGATAGATACCTGAAGAACATGCTTGAGGATATGGCTGATCATCTTCAGATCTTTAGAGGTCAGGGTCAGACACCTGTACCCGGGATGCCCGTCCTCATACCGGAGAGCGATCCTTTTCAGCCGTATCAGGTCAACCTGTTGGTGGATAATGGTGATCAAAAAGGACCCCCAGTGATTATCGAAACCAATCCAACCTACCGAAACCTCTTCGGGAGTATAGAGAGGGTGGTAGACAGAGCTGGGGTCTGGAGGACGGACTTCAGTAAGATCAGGGCCGGATCTTTCATCAAGGCAAATGGAGGCTACCTTGTGCTGAACCTAATAGATGCTATAGTAGAACCTGGCGTGTGGTCCGCACTCAAGAGGTCTTTAAAGACCAAGAAGCTGGAAATTCAGACATATGACCCTTTTTATCTGTTTACTACTACGAGTTTGAAACCAGAACCAATAGAGATGGATATCAAGGTGGTGGTTATCTCAAATGAATATCTTTATCATATACTTCTTGCATACGACGAAGACGTGAGGAAGATATTCAAGGTGAGAGCCGACTTTGATACTGTCATGGACAAGAACGAGGAGACGATTCTCCAGGTCGCACAATTTGTCAAGACAAAGGTAGATGAGGATCGACTAAGACCCTTTGACAGGACGGCTGTTGCAGCCCTGGTAGAACAGGCGGTTCGCATGGCCGGAAGGCAGGAGAAGCTCTCTACGAGCTTTCCCCTTATGGCAGACCTTATCAGGGAGGCCGATTACTGGGCAGCACAAGAAGGCCAGTCGGTAGTTCAGGAGAGTCATGTCGACAAGGCCATAGAGGCCAGGATATACAGATCGAACATGATTGAAGAGCATATTCAGGAGATGATCGATCGAGGAACCTTGAAGATCGACGTGGATGGTGAAGCGGTGGGTCAGGTTAATGGTCTGGCTGTCTACAGCTCAGGTGAATACGTGTTCGGCAAGCCTTCCCGTATCACAGCCTCCACCTCAATGGGTCGCGCAGGTATCATCAACATAGAACGTGAAGCCGACTTGTCTGGTAGCACGCACAATAAAGGCGTTCTGATCCTCAGCGGATACCTGAGAAAAAAATATGCACAGGACAAGCCGCTGACCATGAGTGCAAGCATTGCGTTTGAACAGTCGTATACCGGAGTAGATGGCGACAGCGCCTCTTCCACTGAAATCTATGCCCTGATTTCAAGCCTGTCTGGTGTTCCAATTAAACAGAATATCGCGGTAACTGGATCGGTGAACCAGAAGGGAGAAATCCAGGCTATTGGTGGTGTCAATGAAAAGATAGAGGGGTTTTATGATTGCTGTAAGCGAATGGGTTTAACAGGAACCCAGGGCGTTATGATTCCGGAGAGTAATGTAAAGGATCTGATGCTTCGCAAGGATGTGGTGGAGGCGGTAAAGGAAGGGAAATTCCATATATACGCCATAAAGACCATCGATGAGGGAATAGAGATACTGACAGGCAGGAAGGCAGGCGAGAAAAAGCCTGACGGTTCCTATCCCAAGGGGACTGTCAATTATCTGGTGAACGAGAAATTGAGGGAGCTGGCAGAAGGGATCAAGAGGTTTGGTGAAAAAGAGGAGAAGGAAGGTAAAAAGAGAGGAAAGACGAAGAAGGAGAAGGGTTCCAAGGAATAGCTGAACGTGACCCTAGGAGAGGTTTCCCTCAAAAGTTCAATAAGAGAAAAGATCGAATGGGCAGAGGCCTTCTATCTCAAATACAGGGATCGTTTTATTAAAGACCCCGAAATCTGTGAGCTCCTACACAGACTCAAGGAGGCGATATATGCTTCCCGTAGGGAGATGGCGAACATTGGCATGACTGTTGAGTGCGAGTTCTGCGAGAAGGATGAGGGCGGTTCGTGCTGCGGGGCAGGGATGGAGGACCGGTACGACGGGGGACTCCTGTTGATAAATCTGCTACTCGGCGCAGAGCTCCCTAAAAGGAGGTACGATCCTGCAAGCTGTCTATTCCTCGGACCTGATGGTTGCCTCCTTTTGGCCCGGGAGGTAATCTGCATTAATTACTTGTGTCAGAAGATATTAGAACATGTAGATTCAAAAGGGATTGCCTCGCTTAGAGAAAAGGAGGGGGTTGAACTGGAGGTGTTATTCATTCTGCGTGAGCGGATAAGGAAGATCTGTAATACTTCATATCCTACGCTTTCGCAAAAAGTGCGAAATTGCTCAAAGTCGACCGCAAAATGACTTTTCAAGAGGCCATCAAGAATTCGAGAGGAAAAGAATATCCTTTATCTCTCAACTATTCGCTCCAAATTCGCGTTTATAGACAGTATTGGAACAGAGGTGTCATGTTTGCGAAAAAGAGCTACTGTCTCCGGGTGACACGTGAAAAAGATGACCTGATGAAGGCGTGAAAGTTCCAATATGGCGCGTGCGGCAGATAGTGCCCGATCAGGGTCGAAGTTGACCAGGATGTCGTCCATTATGACCGGTAGACTTACCGCCTTTTCGGCAAATTCGTTGATCAGACCAAAGCGGAGAGAGAGGTAGAGCTGTTCCTGAGTACCGCGACTTAATTGGTCGACCTGTTTTCTCACACCATCTGGTGTAAGGACTTCAATTCTGGATTCGTTCATGGGAGAGATGAGGCGGGTGTAGCGCCCTTTTGTGATCGATCGGAAGTAGGCCTCTGCCTGTTTTACGACACCGGGTTGACGTTCAAGCTCGTACCGTTCCCTGGCAAGGCGCAACAAGGTCTGCGTAATCGTGAGTATACACCATTCCCGAGCATGTTCCTTGAGAGTCTCATGAAGGATCATAGAACGTGCACGCAACTGTGATAACTCATCCTGGGTTTCCAGTGCCTGCAGACGTTCCTGGACTCGTCCCCGCTCCTCGGTTATTTTCTGAAGCTCTCTTTCCACCTGTTGCAAACCCGAATCGAGCTCCTGCTCCCTGACCCTTAGGGCATCCGGATTCGCTCGACTAAGCTCTTCACAGAAAAGCTTGTACGATTCTCCAGGTCCACATATCCTTACGATCGCAGCCTTTTTCTGTTCGATTATCTTTTTCAATTCCTGTCTTTGACGAAAGATTTCTCCTTTCCTCAAGAAATCGTCTTCATTTGAGGCATGAGCGCGGTCTAAGAGACCCTTCTTCTCCCTCATGAGTTCCATGAGCCTCTTTTCGATTTTTTCCTTTTTTTTCCTATCCTCTTCCAATGAGCGGAGCAGGGCTTTTCTTCCCTCCTCCTTTTTCTTGCTGTCTTCATACTTTGAAACAAGGTGTTCCACATCGTTCGACATGAACGATTTATCAGTAACTGGTCGATTGATGGCGGAAAACACCTTTAAGGCCTTTTCCTCGTATCTCTTCTTGTAGAGTTCGAGTTCGGTTAACCGTTTCTGGAGCATCTCCAAGGCCCTCAACGTATTTCTTCCACTCTCGATCTTGGAAAAGGTCTCAATGGCCCCATCAGGAGACAATATCTCCGGTAGATTAAGCTGTCTCAGTCTAGTCTTAAACTCATCTTCAATAACCTTTACGGATTGTTCTTTCTCGTCTACGTTTCGGACGGCATCGATTACCTTGTTTCGAGCCCTTTCGAGATCGACCTCTTTTTCCTTCAATTTTATCTGCCAGGCTTTCCATCTTCTCAACCCTTCCAATTGGTGCTCGAACTCTGAATCGAGACGTTCTATCACGTCCTCCTGCGGAATTCCATTCATACCTAACCCTTTTGCAAGATCCAGAAGCTCAACCTCAGCCTGGCTGAGCCTGATACTGTTCTCTCTCATCTCCGTATCTACACGTTCAATTGTTGCAAGGAGGTTCTGCTTAGACTTTTCAAGCTCATCTAACCTTTTAGCCTCTTTAGCCTTAAGCCAGAAGTGAAGGACAAGCAGGACGGCGCTTGAAATTCCCGTAATAACCGACATTCCAAGGATAAAAGGGCTGTGGTCAACCAGAAAATACCAGAGTAAAAATACGAATGTTACTAAACAGCTTAATACCGAAGGGAAGATGGTGAGAATTCCATTCCCCTTTTGTTCATTAAGACGAGCTATCTGTGCTTGCAGGTCAGCACGTCGGGACGATAGATGTTGAGAGAAAAGTCGAGTCTCGCGAATTGAAGGGAGTTTTGTTCGTATCAGTCGGACCCTATTGCGACGGTCTTTGATCTCATCCTCACTCGTTATCGGAATCTTAAAATGCTGTAATTCCTCTTTAACCTTGTCAAAAACCTCTTTTGATTCATTCAATCTTTGTTCAGCCGAAGAACGATTCCTTCGGGCCTCTATCAGCTCGTTTCGGGCAAGTACAATCCTGTCCTTGTATACCCTGATTTCTTCACGAACAGGAATGGAAGAGTCAAACCCCCTCAGGCGTTCTTCGTCCCAATCCGGCCCTATACTCCGCAGGTCGTCAGCCAGTCCTTGCTTGATGGACCTTAGCTCAGTGACGAGTGAAGGGATTGACTCGCAGGCCGACTTGTAATGGACAAGGCCTCGACGGAGTTCTTCGATTACTTTGCCGTTTTCGAGGAGTTGTTTGTCTACGCGCAGTTCTTTATAAGCTACTTCTTTCTGCGAAATTGCCTCTCTGATCTCATCGATTTTGTTGGCCTCTTCCTCCACCTTCTCGTTCAACCTGTTCAGCCGCCGAACCCCATCGGACGGGAAGCTTGAAACACAAGGAAGCTCCTTAAGCGCATTTTCAGCAAGTACTAGTTCGGTCCAATCCGGCCACGCCCTCTTGAGATCATGGACATGCTTTAAGGCCCTGTCTATTTCCAGACGCCGAGCCTGGTGTTCAGTTATTTCCCTGGACAGGGTATCAAGGCGGTATTGAAGTTCATCGTATTCTTCGGGAATCTTTTGAAGTTGTCTGAGACGGAGCTGAAGGGCTTCCAGTTCAACAAAGAGTTTTGGTATGAGCTGAGCACTCCCCCTCTGTTTGAAAAGTTTCGCCTTCTCCTTCTCGATATATCCCTCCACCTCGATTATAGATACACCTCCCGTACCCAGGCCCGCACTGTATATCCGGCTTTTGACCTCTTTACTGTTCATGCTTTCCAAGTCCTGCAATTCATTTAGTCCAAAGCCGAACACATTCTTGAATAGATCCCGAGAAGCGTGTCCTAACAACCGCTCAAGGTCTGAAGCGCCTCCTTCTGAATTATCAGGCAGAGTCAATCTTAGAAGACCGCCTTTAGGGCCTGAGAATCGCTCTACAATATATCTCTTTCCATGGTCGTCCAGTAGGTAAAGTCGCCCGCCGTGCCTTCCGCCATTAAGTGGAGGGTAAAGATTCTCCTTGCTCCTGCCATCCGGGAATCCGAAAAGGACTCTTTGAATAAAGGCGAGTAATGTGCTTTTACCGGCCTCGTTTTTACCGCTCAGAATTGTGAAACCGGGTGCAAGCCCCTGAAGGGTAAAATCGGAAAATATTCCAAAACCTTCGATCTGGAGTCCTTCGATCCTCATTTCCTTCCTTGATTGTAATCGATGGTTTCGTAAAAACTCGTAACTCTTTAGCCTCTTGAAACGAACCCGGCCACATCAAAAGACAAGCCGAACATCGAATATATGATGCAGGATACAAGATCATTCACGTCGAATATATTCCCGCCAAGTGCGTCATCCATCCTGTACAGTAAGTTCAGCTCGAGTCTGATGGAACCCGCTTGTTTCAAAATGCTACATTTTCTGGAAAACCATCCTTATTAACTTCTCAAGATCCCTTTAACACCCGGGCATGTTTCTGTCAAGTATGGGTAATTGCCGCCATACCATGCCCGTGTTCAAGCCTTGTTCCAGTGTAACTATTCACGGGGTGGGGTTTTTCTTTACCCCGTTAGAAAGTCATGATCAATCTTGAAAGATGCAGCTATAGCAGTTTGAATTAAGCAGTACTTGGTTTAAAATTAGAGTGAGGACCTTCTAACGAGGCTTGCACTCCGATGTCTTAAACCTTTGTTTTTCCAGTGAGTTGAGAGTCAGGACTGAAAAACTACGGTTCTGTCTGGTCGACCAGACAGACGAAATAGACCAGATAAGGCTCTGCGACGAGTCGTTTCAGGAAAGGCTTTACCCCATGAACAGTTAGATTCCAGTTCGGTGGATCGGAGTCCTTTGACAAAACAAGGCATAATATGTTATGAAACATCTTAAAAAATTGTGACATCTTAGCTCTTTGAAAGCATTAAGCTGCCGAAGATGATGGCTTTGTGTAACTGAACGGCAGCCATGGATATGTTCTCTTGTGGGTTGTCACCTGAATATATCGATGGTTGCCATAGAAATCACAAACAGGTATGCGGATATACTTTTCTCAGAGACCTAAAGTTTCACAGGAAAGGCGTAAGATCTTAAGAGATTGATCTAATCTAATTTATACTAGCTCCAATTGGGACTGGCACGATAGGTGATTTTATGAGTACCATGACATGTAAGAAGGTTTTGACCACAGCAATTGTTTTGTGCCCAGCTCTCGTTCTATTTTTTCAATTTCGACTTCCTACCGCTTAGGCTCTGGGGCGATATCTTCAACTAAGGGATTCGCTGGAGCATTGTGAGGTCATATTTGCACCTTCAGGTCGGTTGGAAACCAACTTTGCGTACGCGGTGGTCTTGCTAAGGAATAGGTGGGGAGATAGAGTGATTATCACGACCTCCAAGCTTTCGCCAGTAGAGCAAAGGTTTTATAAAAAATACGGGATGGAGTTTAGCGAGAAGGGGATTGCCAGGCATGTACTTGAGCAGGAAGATATACCTTTGATAAGCTCATTCTCCTCCAGGGTTCTACAAGGACCTTCACGGATCTCAAGCTCCTCCATGACTGGTGGAGGAAGCATCCGTTCAAGTCCGTAATCTTGATTACTGATCCTCCACATGCCCGTCGCGTCTCAATGGTTGCAGACCGGATATTTAACGATACTGGAATAAAGATCGTCTCTTATCCGTCATTTCCTGAAAAATCGCTCCTGCAGCTCTTTCCAGATACGGAAGATTATATATTCTTCGTATTTTCTGAGTACGTAAAGATCGTTGCCTATATCCTGAGATATTATCTTTAGAATTCAACTTTCTGAGCTGCAATAACTAATCGTAATAGAATAGGATCTATTGCATACTCTAGACGTACTTCGATAGAAGCTAGAATTCAGGAGTCAGGACCCAGAACAACGTTCAATCAAACCAAGCAATCTGTAATCTTTGACCCGTTGACCCTTTGAAAATATTGATGGTCTCCTAAGAAGTCCGTTTTGTTCACTAAATGAGCATTTTGGGCGCATTTGAAACATTCAGGCAAAATTCTAAAACTCGGGCTAACGCCCCAAAATAGTTAGAATTTTTAAACGTTGAGTATTTCATATGCTTTTCTCCTAAAATGCTTAAAATCGATCACAACAGACTTTTTACGAGAGCATCAAATTTAGCACTTTAAAAAAAATTCTCGCAGCAGGATGCTGCTCGTAAGAGAAGATTAGGGATCCGGAAGACTTATGAGTAAGAAATGAACGGTGAAGGAATTATTCCAGATTCATTCTTCACTCTCAGGAGGAGCTGCTCCGGCCGCGACCGAGTAGCGTAGTTTTTCTTTAACAAGGCCGCAATACATTGCATAAAATCGAATAAGTTACGTAGTACGGGTTCATCATGGAGAGCTGCACAAAATGAACGTAGAATCTTTGACCACAGTTTTTCATAGGTATCCCCTGGAAACGATATTTAGGACGGTTCTAAGACATGGCGGTCTGTTCTCCGATCTTTACCTTGAGGAGAGCAGGAACAATTCCATAACGTGTGACGACGATAAGATAGAGCAGGTAATAAGCGGAATAGATGCAGGGGCTGGATTACGAGCAATATCCAATTATAGGACGTATTATGCCCACACCAATACCTTTTCCCTGGAAGATATAATGAACATGGCCGAACACCTTTCTACCGTGGTTGAGAGCAAATCAAAGGTTAAATCTGCTCACGTGTATCACCTGAGGCCTCGAGTTTCTCTTGACATCAAGAATTATCCTGATACCGTAGCTATCGGCAAGAAGGTAGCATTAGTTAGAGAAGCCAACAGAGCAGCCAGGTGTTTTGACCCACGGGTCAGACAGGTAAAGGTAATCTATAGCGATAAACACCAGAGGATTGGAATCGCTAATTCTGAGGGGTTGATGGTAGAAGAGGAGCGGGTTTTGACCGTCTTTGCTGTACAGGTAGTGGCCGCAGACAAAGGGATTATTCAGACTGGATATGAACCGGTGGGTGGGTTGATAGGCTTTGAACTCTTTGACAAAGTTGATCCTGTTGAGGTGGCGTTGACTGCGGCAAGGCGGGCTGTTCAGAATTTGGAGGCACGGGAGGCTCCTACCGGGACCATGCCTGTGGTTATTTCTGGAGAGGCTGGAGGAACTATGATTCATGAAGCAGTAGGGCATGGCCTGGAGGCAGACTTGTCTCGTGAGGGACTTTCGGTATATGCAGGAAGGATCGGGGAGATGGTAGCGTCTCCTCTGATTACAGTAATCGATGACGCCACTCTGCCCACAAAACGGGGATCATACGGCTATGATGACGAAGGTGTTCCTGCGCAAAAGACGGTCCTGGTGGAAAAAGGAGTCCTGAAGAGGTATTTGTACGATCGACTCTATGCCCTCCGTTTTGATCAAGCCTCTACTGGAAACGGGCGCAGGGAGTCATATCGGAACGTGCCTATTGTTCGGATGTCAAACACCTATATTGCTCCTGGAGAGGATGATCCAGATTCTATAGTGAGGGATACTCCTAAGGGCCTGTTCGTGAAAAAGATGGGCGGAGGTCAGGTCAATACGGTTAACGGCGACTTTGTATTTGAGGTGAGTGAGGGGTACATTATCAAAGAGGGTAGGATCGGAGATCCTGTACGCGGAGCAACACTTGTGGGAAATGGTCCAGATGTTCTTAAACGCATTGATCGGGTAGGGAGCGATCTCGGTTTTGCAATAGGGACGTGTGGAAAGGACGGTCAGGCCGTTCCTGTATCGGATGCCCAACCTACTCTTAGGATTCCAGAGATTGTGGTGGGTGGAAGGGATCAAACCTGATGGGGAAGCTACTTCAGGTTCGAAATCTCAGAACGGTATTCTACACCGAAAACGGACCCATCCGGGCAGTGGATGATGTCAGCCTTTCCGTGGATCAGGGGAAGACCCTGGGGATTGTTGGAGAATCTGGGTGTGGCAAGAGTGTAACTGCCCTTTCCCTGATGCGTCTTATTCCTGACCCACCAGGTCGAATCGAATCTGGCTCAATTATTTTTAGAGGAAAGGAGATTCTCTCCCTTTCTGAAAAAGAGATGCAGCGTATCCGAGGAAATGAGATAGCGATGATTTTTCAGGAGCCGATGACCTCCTTGAACCCTGTATTTACTATTGGTTATCAGATTTTAGAGGCTATTCGACTTCATCAGAATTGTTCCAGGAAAGAAGCGGAAAAGATTGCTCAGAGAATGCTGGAAGAGGTAGGTATCGGAGATGCCAGAGGTCGCTTGCGGGAATATCCCCATCAAATTAGTGGCGGTATGAGACAGCGGGTAATGATTGCTATGGCCCTTTCCTGTAAGCCAGATCTGATAATTGCTGATGAGCCCACCACGGCGTTAGACGTAACCATTCAGGCGCAAATCTTAGAATTATTGAGGAGTCTCCAGGTACGATATCGCATGTCAATAATCTTAATTTCACACAACTTAGGGGTGATCGCCGGGCTTGCACACCATGTTCTAGTAATGTACGCAGGCCAGGTGGTAGAGGAAAGCAGCACGGAAAGACTCTTTACAAAACCGCTTCATCCCTATACACAGGGGTTGATCGCGTCGATTCCGAATCCGATGTCCTGGAAAACAGGACGGTATCTTTCTGGCATACCGGGCTCTGTTCCGACCCTAACAGCTCTTCCACAGGGATGTCGGTTTCAGGACCGATGTGGTGATGTAATCGAGGTATGCCGCAACAGAGCTCCTGACCTTGTTGAGGTAGGAGAGGACCACAGAGTACGTTGTTGGAAATATAAATCCTGAACCCTGTTGTATCTAATCAAATGATTCCAGGTTTGCCCTGTTAGAGAAAGCCACCGACATCAATCGGTGGTAATTACCGGTTAGAGCTGACGGTGGTTTAAAGCCACCGTCAGCGCAGACCGTTAGAGGTCGTAGTTCTCTAACGAGGTTTACATATAACTTCCTTTACCTTTAGGTCAAGAAAATTGGTGCTATTTGCAGGCTGGACTACTAAGGCAGTATCTGCCCCCTTTCCTGTTCCTCCTACGGATATTACATCCTCATCAGTTCGCACAAGACCTGCATCTGCGGCCATTAGTGTCAATTCGACCGCTACTTTTGTTCCCTGTCCGAATATCCTCAGGGTATAGGCAATAATTTCATCCACCTGATAGGTGGATAGCTTAATTCTCACTCCTCGACCAACGCCTCCAAATGCATGTTGGCAGGTCAAAACAGCAACTCCTTTTGACTCTAATTCCTGACGGGCTTCTTCACTAAGTTCTTGAAAGTTAGGTTTTATAAAACCTGTTACATGGGTTACTGCAATGATCTTAATACCCGGGTCAAGTATTTCCAGGGCTTCAAAGGCTGTCTTCCCACTGCAAGTTGCAACAAGGACCTTCCTGAGTCCAAGCTCGCCTGCACGTTTAGAAACCATTTCAAGGGTCCTTCTGGTGTTCTTCGGGCCGGGTTCTTCAAAATATCGGCACTGGATATCCTTGTAAGCTGCCGACTCTGTCATATTAAGATACCTCCCTTGAGAATTTTATGTAACAATTTAGCTTTTTGAAAAAAAGTTGTCGCAGCAGGGTACTGGTCCTACAGGGGAACTAGGAATAATGAAGAGTTAAGACTGAAAAATGAAAAGTGAAGGTATTATTTCATATTCATTCTTCCTTTTTCACTCTTCATTCTCCACTCCTAATACGAGCGGCTTCCAAGCGCGACCGAACAGTGGGTTTTCAGAGAGCTAAACTGTTGCAATTTTATTTTTTTCCATTCGTCAGGTTTAAAGCCTTCGCGTCCCAAGACACTTTATTATATGAAATTTGCTAGGAGTCGGCAAGGATTTGGTAATAAGTTGTTCGGGGACACGGGGCAAGGGCCAGTGATCAAGGATTGGAAGAAAGATCTTGGTTGGTTTGTAACCCTGTTTGGGGGTTTTCATGTTGATAGCACGTGGTGGGGTGGATAGACATCTTTGCCCTTGGAGTCCCCCCCCGCGGTTTTTGAGAAGACCATCTTAAGGGTTTGCTTTTTTTAGGAACATTTGATAAATTTGGTAAAGGCTCGGTTGTCCCGTTCCGCTTCTCAGGCGATTATGGGCAAGAGACTGGCGTCGATATATTTTCTTGCATGGGGTGAAAAATGTCGTATAGCCAGTATGAACGCCACAGACATAATAACAATGCTGTAAGCTGCGACTGTGCAAGTATCTTGCGTGCTATAGCCAAACGCTTAGGCGTCCCTCGCGAACTTTTTCGATGCTCGTCAAAGCGGGGGAGGGACTTTTCAGGTTTGCCCTCATGCAAAAAAACATATTGACGCCTGCCTTTCAGAGGACGATGTACGACCTTTACCGGGTAACCGAATATCCACTAAGCTCATATATAGTAACATGTTGGCTCTTTGAAAAAATGACACTTTAACCATTTGAAAGTATTGAGTTCAGGCAAGCCAGGATACAACATGCATGATTCATGATACATTGGGGAGGAATATAATCCACGCCACCCATCCTCTGTATCTTGCGTTCAGCTTGAGTTCGATGCTGCTGCTTTGTTTCAAAGGCGTTATTATGTTTAGGATTCAATGCAACCTAAGAAATTGTCTAATATCGATTTTAGGATTTCCATTGAATTTGATACAAGGGGTATGACATGAAAAGCGTGAGAGCTAAACTAAAAAACTATTTTTTGACCGGCGTTTTGGTGACTGTTCCCATCAGCTTGACAATCTATATCCTCGTTTCCATCATAGGATATGTGGACAAAAGACTCCTAACCCTGGTGCCTCTAAAATACCACCCAGATGCTTACCTCGGGTTCAAGGTGTACGGTATTGGCATTGTGGCTACTGCTTTGCTCCTTTTCATAGTTGGAATCCTGACTCAGAATTTAATAGGGAAAAAACTTGTCAGATTTGGTAATAAGATATTACACAAGATTCCTTTGGTGCGAAGTATCTATTTTCCCATACGAGACTTTTTTGAAGTCGTCATGATGCAGGGAAGAGACAAGTTGAGGCGGGTTGTGCTCGTAGAATATCCCCGGAAAGGGATGTGGGTAATAGGTTTTGTAACCGGTCTAACAGACGGCGAAGTGAAAGCGCAATTTTCAGAAAAGCACATAAACATCTTTGTTCCGACTACTCCGAATCCTACTTCTGGTTTTTATGTTGTTGTCCCGGAAAAAGATGTCATCCCCTTGGACATGACGGTCCAAGATGCATTTAAGCTGATCATTTCTGGAGGAATTGTCCAGAATCAAACCGAAGGCATCCCATCAAAAGATCTGTAAGAGGTGATATGATGTCCAGGCGGGAAGAAGAACTTGAAAAAGAAGGCTGGGTCAGGCAGTTTGTCGCCGATGAGCCAAGGCTGAGTGAGGCGGTTGAGACCTATAAATCAATCGGTTTTGAGGTGCACCTTGAGCCCCTACCCATGGACGAGAACTGCGATAGCGGAGAATGTCGTATGTGCTTTAAGGAGAATCCTGACCGGTATCGTGTTATCTATATAAGGCCGGTGAAGTAGGTATGAGGACTCACAAGGGGCGTATGTGAGCGTTCCAGATCCCTACCGGTATTACTCCACCAACAATGTGTAGCGGTCGTGGGGAAAGATAGTCAATGACTTTGAACGATTGGTACAAATCGTTATTATCATACGAAATATAACAAAAAATGGGAACAAAAATATTGAAGCAGGCCAAAGAGGTCCTTCAGATCGAGGCTGAAGGAATCTTGAACCTAGTAAATCGTGTTGATGACAAGTTTGAAGAATTGGTAGATTTGATCTACCATTCCAAAGGACGGGTTATTCTAACAGGTATCGGCAAATCAGGCATTGTGGCCCGAAAGATTGTCGCTACCCTTAACAGTACTGGGACTCCTTCCCTTTTTCTTCATCCGGTTGAGGCAATGCATGGAGACCTGGGGATGGTAAGACCGGATGATGTTGTAGTTGCCCTTTCCAATAGTGGCGAGACGGATGAGCTAAACATGCTCATTCCGAGCATAAAGGCCATAGGTTGTGTCCTCGTTTCGTTTTGCGGAAGGGTGGATTCCACCCTGGCTCGAAACAGCGATATTGTCATCGACGTAGGCGTAGAACGTGAAGCTTGTCCTTTAGGGCTTGCGCCCACCGCCAGCACTACTGCCCTTCTAGCCATGGGAGATGCTTTAGCTGTTTCTCTCGTCCATAAACGCCGCTTCAAACCAAGCGATTTTAAAAGATTTCACCCCGGTGGTAACCTGGGTCAACGCCTTTCTGTTCGGGTGCGTGAGATAATGCTTACCGGGGAACTTATTCCTACTGTACGTGCCGGTGTAAGTATGAAGGAGGTGATTGAGGAGATCAACCGGTTACAGATGGGTGCTGCTCTTGTTATTGACGAAGACGATACCCTTGTTGGTATCGTGACCGATGGTGATATTCGGCGTTTTCTCATCCACAGCGATCAAATACACGAACGGAGGGTGGAGGATGTTATGACCAGAAATCCAAAAACCGTGCCCCCTAATACGCTGGCATTGGATGCCCTGACCATGATGGAGAAGTACGAGATTACGATCCTCCCCATAACCAACTCTGCCAAAAGGGTTCAAGGTATATTGCACCTTCACGATATCCTGGGAAAAGGAGCATTTAAATTCAATGGGGTCTGATACTAAAGAATACAGGCCCCCAAAGGGTCTGATTTGTCCGATAATTACTCCGTTGACAGACAAGAAGCTACTTGACGAGGCATCGCTTGAGAAGCTTATCCGACATGTTGAACCGTACATAGACGCTATTCTACTGGGAGACATATCCTTTGGAGAGGTCCTTTTTTTGAATTCAAGGACAAGAGAGGATCTGATAGCCAGAGGGTTCGAGATCATTGATGGGCGGCTGCCGATACTCGTCACAATCACAGATGAAACAGCGGAAAAGACAAATAAGAATATGTACAGATTTGAGTCTATTATTGAAAGATCAGGCTACACGGGAGAGATCTTCTGGGTCGATTATCCTATTTACTACCATAGCAACCGTAAGCTACCACAATTCTACAGAGAATTATCGGAAAATACAAAGATTCCCTTTATAATAGGGAATGATCCACGCCTGATCAAGAATAATAAGATTCCGGTGAGACACAAAAATATTCGTACCAGTATAATGAAGAATCTCGCCAACTTAGAGTCAATCAAGGGCTTGATCTTCTCAGGGACATTAAATCGGGCTCTGAATTATCAAAAGGGGCTGAGAGATCGGAAGGATTTTAGGTTTTACGATGGGAACGAAGGCACTTTTTTAAAAAGGCCTAGCTCCAGCGGGGTTGTGGCTGGAGGAGCAAACCTCCTCCCTGAGGCCTGGCGAAAGATTACATATTCTTCCCTGAATCTGTATGATGTTCAAAGAGAGTATCGCGATTATGTAAGGCATATATGGAGGACAGGCTCCATGCTTCAGGCCATCTACGACCTTTATGGTAAAAATCCTGGAGTAGTAATGAAATACATCCTTTATCTAGCAGGGCTTATTCCAAACAGCGTGACCGCATCTGGAGAGAGTGTGGGACCCGATGAGGAGCGGACCATAAAGGCAGTCATTAAAGAGTATGAGATTGTATGAGTGTTTAGTTTCAGGCCAATCCAAAATATTCATGCCAATTACGAACAAAATTGCACCTTAGCTTGTAAATATTCGGTTATCCTGTGAAAGTCCTAGAGTACCGGGTGAAAGGACTAAGGATTGACGGGTAAGGATTAGGGAGTAAAGGAGTCGCCAATATGTTTTTTTGGATGGGGGCAACCTGGAAGACTCTGTCTTCTTAGCTCTGAGGAGCAAAGAAAATGAGGTGGCGCAGACAGATACACTCTTTTTAGAGGGCTCGAGTGTTAAAAAAGAAAGAATTTTCAGACGAGTGGAGGTCAGGATGAAAGAAGATATTCTTGATACATCGATTCCTGTCCTGGGAAAACCCAAGGTTCCTTCTCCAATCGCATCGATAAACGATCCTTTGCGATCTCGTTCCTTTGTGTCAGACAATGAGCGGATACTCTTAAACATTCTTGAGCACGAAGTTGTGGAAGGAATAGAGGCCGGTAAAAAATGCCTTTCGTTTGAACGAGCAGGCCCACGGAAAAGAATATACTTTGACCCCAGCAAACTTCGTTGTGCCATCGTGACATGTGGAGGCCTCTGTCCTGGAATAAACGATATTATACGGGCCATAGTACTCGAACTGTATCATGTATATAAGGTGAAAAATATAGTCGGTATACGATACGGACTTCAGGGATTTATTCCCAAGTACGGCCACGACGTGATTGAGCTAACTCCTGATATCGTGTCGCACATCCATGAGATGGGGGGGACGATTTTGGGTTCTTCGAGGGGGCCGCAGGACATAGGAGAGATCGTGGATGCCCTTGAAAGGATGAACGTGGGACTCCTTTTCGCCATCGGGGGGGATGGAACCCTGAAGGCAGCTACCAGGATTGTTGACGAGATACTAGAGAGGGGATTAAAGATCTCCGTAATCGGTATACCCAAGACCATCGATAATGATATCTACATGGTAGAACGTTCCTTTGGTTTCAGCACTGCTGTAGAGGTTGCTACTCACGCCATCCGTAGTGCACATATAGAAGCTTTGGGTTTTCCAAACGGGATCGGGTTGTTGAAACTCATGGGACGGAACTCGGGATTCATCGCTGCTACAGCCACCTTGGCATTACGAGATGTCAACTTTGTTTTAATCCCTGAATCGGACTTTGACTTGGAAGGTCCTAACGGTCTCCTTGAGGCATTAAAAAGACGATTGTTAGAAAGAAAACACGCGGTTATTGTGGTTGCCGAAGGGGCAGGTCAAAAATTTTTCGGCAATAACAAAGAAGAACGTGATGCATCAGGAAATATTCGACTTAAGGACATTGGCCAGTTTTTAAAAGATGCAATTCTTGAATACTTCAATCAAGAGGGCATGGAAGTCAACTTGAAATACATAGATCCAAGCTATATGATTCGGAGCCTCCCCGCAAACACAAGTGACAATATCTTTTGTGGCTTCCTGGGGCAGAGCGCGGTTCATGCGGGAATGGCGGGGAAGACGAAGATGTTAGTGAGTTCCCTGAATAACCACCTTGTGCATGTGCCTATGCACTTGTCTGCAGGACGTCAGAAGAGAGTGGATCTCAAGGGAAAGTTGTGGCTCAGCGTACTTGAGACAACAGGTCAGCCGAGTCTGAAGAACGAAAGAGATGATTAAATGGGTAACGGGTTAGGGTCATCCCAATGCTATGGTATCTCGGCACCTTTTCTGTCAGTATTGAAATTCTGGTTACTGGGGGATCGGGAGCTCGGTGTCGAGGGGGGCTTGGGATAGCAAAGAAAGTTAGAGAGTTGAGCTAGTTGGGGATTCGACGAGTTTGACCTGTTTCGTTGCTACGGATTCAGAGTGAGATGGCATAGCTGGACGACTGCCGCTGTTTCAGGACCGACACATCCTCTTAAACAGGGGCGTACTGGAGTCGACAGGGCTCAACTTGGATGAGGCAAAAAAGGCTTTTCAGCGTTACAGAGTGCTTTATCAAGACAAGGATGACGTTGATACGAAAATTGAGCTAACCGACTTTTTGATGCAGGGGTTCTTGAACGTCCCGGACACATCCCCTGATGAGCATGTTACCTGTGTACACTCTGGATGTCCTTTGAGGCCTACGTGAAGGCCGTGGGTTTTGAAGGTGAAGATACTGTCTCAAAGGTTGAGAGTTCCTTTTTCGAAGCGTGTTCCAAGCCGTTAATCGATGCAAATCGACTGGCGCGCCTGATCTTTCCGATACTATTCCCAGCGGCTATGTCTATATTCAGACCCCTCAATATGACCTGGCCGTTGAGTCCTTCCGAGCCTGCATTCCTGTCACTCCAGACAGTTCTGTGATTTGCGGTTATCTTGGTAATGTTATATGTTGTAGGGGAGCCGGACGTTGCCAGGCAGTGTTACCTGGAGGTATGCTTGATTGAGCCTGGTGGCATGGATTGGAATCACATGAAGGACAGAGCCCTTCTGGAATTGCGAGATCGACTCCTTGAAGAACATGATTTGGACAATTCATTGGCCCTTGAATGGCTTCCGAGCTATGCCTACATTCAGGGTTTATTTAAGCCCAAGGCCCCATAAAGCTGAACGAGGGAATGAAGGCGTGTGGACGAATATCTAGACTTGCGAAAAGCGTATCTAAAAGATAGGTCTCATAGATATTCGCAGGCAAATGAAGGATACAGAACCTGGTCTATTTTCCAAGTACTTGAGGCACATTGAAGGAGAGAATCAACGCAAAGGATAAGGACTCTATAGCCTGCGCATCCAGCGAGTTGACTTAGAAAGTGTCTGAAGTCTAGGCCGAGCATATGAGGTATAATCTGCACACCAGCCATTGGGCTATGCTGTTCTCCGCCGGTGACGCTTATTCGTGTTGCCTACAAAGATGATCTGTTCGTTGCCAGGTGTCGTCCTCCATCCACGTTGAGAGTGATGCCAGTTATCCATGAGCTCTCTTCGGATGCCAGAAAGAACGCGGCCTCGGTAACGTCTTTCGGTTTGCCGTTTCTGTCTAGGGGGTGTAGAGGGCGCATATTATCATAAAATTCAGATACGTTCTCCTCGCCGAAGATAGGTACCGAAAGTTCCGTGTCTTCAACAACTGGAGGGCATATCAAATTGACCCGAATGTTGTCCGATGCTACCTCCATGGCCATGACTTGTGACAGCATTTGCAGTGCAGGCTTTGAAGTGCAATACAGACCTACGCTGGGAAAGGCCTTGAGTCCCGCTATGGAGGAGATGTTTATGATA
>DTYH01000287.1 GCA_012961955.1 Desulfobacterales bacterium
CTGGAAGTACCTAAAGTGAACTAAAGTTGATGAACACTATCATTTTAAAATTGATGAAACACTTTAGCTCTTTGAAAAAAGTTGTAATGAGCCAATTCTTTCAAAACGCTAAATTGTTACAAATTGATTAGTATCCTTGACTTTACGGACCTTGGCTCACTTCAAACTTTACCGCGTTAGAAAAGCCCCCTGCGGAAGTACTTGCTCAAAATCGGTACGGACCTCTTTTTTTCACACGGAATTTAATGCCCCCGTGAAATTCTAACGGGGCTTGCTGAACTTATTTGTGCTAATGAATTATTGTTTAAAGCACCCACAGTTATTGAGAACTCACGAAATCATAAAATCTGGTACCCTGGATATTTCATGAGGCGCAAAAAGTCATTTTCCGAAGGATACTGAGCAAAAATCAGACTTTTTGCAAAAGCATCGTATTTGTGAAGCCATTACTACTTGCTATGGAACCACTGAAAATAGATTTTCATATCCATACCAGGGAAGACCCTAAGGACCGGATATCATATTCTGCGTTCGATCTGGTCGATATGAGCCAACTTCGCGGATTTGACGCCCTTGCGATTACTAATCATGAAACTGTTACTTATTCTTCTTACCTGCGTGACTATGCTAAAGAGCGTGGGATCATAATATTACCCGGTGTTGAGGCAACAATTGAGGACAAGCACATTATCTTAATAAACTTTTCCTTTAAGGAAGGGTCTTTTCATAGTTTATCGGATATCTTAAAGAAAAAAGATCTGCAAAATCTGGTTATCGCTCCTCATCCCTTTTTTCCAGGAGCCCACTCATTAGATGGAAAACTCGAGGCAAACTGGGTACTCTTTGACGGAATCGAATATTGTCATTTTTATAGTCGATATATTAACTATAACACAAAGGCGGTTGAACTTGCAAAAAGGTATAACCTCCCGCTGATTGCCACTTCAGATGCCCACACCGTAGAGCAGATAGGCCTCGCATATTCTCTGGTAGAAGCAGAAAAGGATATGGAATCTATTATTCTGGCAGTGAAAGAAGGCAAGGTAGTACCAGTTTCCGAACCCCTGTCCATGGCGAGTCTTATAAGGATATTAGTGAAGGCATTACCGCAGAAACCGTTGACAAAAGAAGGGGTACAGGAACTTATTCTTCTTCTCACTGCCAAATTTTTCAAAACTTTAGTCTTTCGCAATCCGTAGACGATCAGGGGTTGGGGACCAAGGATCAGCAAAAAGGAGAAAACCGCTCACAAAGTCAAGGTTTTACCCCGTTAAAAAGCCCCGTGAACAATTACTTGCGTACATCAAACTATGCGATATTATCCGATAAATCTAGACGTTAGAGACCGAAAGTGTGTGGTAGTTGGGGGCGGTCCTGTGGGAGAACGAAAGGTGAAGATGCTCCTTGAATGCGGGGCGAGTGTCATGGTCGTGTCCCCTGATGCTTCTGAATGGCTAAGGGACATGGCCGATCAGGAGAGGATAGACCTCCGTCTACGAAAATATCGACGTGAAGATCTGGAAGGGGCGTTTTTGGTTATTGGTGCAACCAATGATGCCAAATTGAATCAGGAGATCAGCAGGGATGCGGCTCGCGTCAATATCTTATGTAATATTGTGGATCAGCCAGAGGCGTGTAATTTTGTCATTCCAGCCGTATTCAGGCAAGGGGACCTGCTAATTACCATATCTACTTCAGGAAAGAGTCCTGCTTTTGCTCGTAAGCTAAGGGAGCAGATGGAAAAAGAATTTGGACCGGAGTATGGAACCTTTTTGGAGATAATGGGAGCAGTCCGAAAAAAGCTTCTGGGAGAGGAGCGACACCTGGATGATCACAGGGCAAAATTTGAAAAATTGATAGAGGCTGGGCTTCTAGATTTCGTAAGAAGCAGGAATATTAGGGCAATAGATGCGCTGCTCCTCAAGGTTCTTGGAGAAGGTTACACATGCGAAAGCCTTGGCATTACGAAAAAGAGGGATGAGTCATGGGCTTAGTGATCTTTAAGATCAGTATATTGCTTTACATAGTAAGCTCTGCTGTATATATTCTTTATGTCTTCCTCCAGAAAAAGGCCATGCACAGGATCGCTCATACCTTGCTCTGGCTGGGTTTTTGCAACCATACTCTATTTATAGTATCAGACTATGCCGAGTTAGGACAAATGCCTGTCCAAACCCTTCATGGAACCCTTTCCATCTTTGCCTGGGCAATTGCTTTTATATTTCTCGTCTTTCATATCAGGTTTAAGTTGATGGTACTGGGGGCTTTTGTAGGGCCTCTGATCACGTTCCTGTCGATTGTATCTTATGCTCTTCCAGGGAAGCCAGCGACGGTCAGCCCGCTGTTTAAGAGCCTATGGCTCACAGTTCATATCATCACCTCATTCGTCGGCAATGCAGCATTTGCGATCGCCTGCGTGGTGGGAATCCTGTATCTTATTCAGGAGGGTGAGATCAAGGAGAAAAGACAGGGTTTTTTCTATCGCCGTCTTCCGTCTTTAAAACTCCTTGATTCTATGGGCTATGCCTGCATTATTGTAGGGTTTCCGATGCTCACTGCTGGCATTCTTACCGGAAGCATATATTCCCAGTTAGTCTGGGGCCGTTACTGGAGTTGGGATCCAAAAGAGGTATGGTCTGGCATCACCTGGATTCTGTATGCAATACTTCTTCATGAGCGTCTAACTGTAGGATGGCAGGGTAGACGTGCAGCGGTTATGTCAATACTTGGTTTTTCTGTACTCCTATTTACCTTTTTCGGGGTCAACTTTCTCCTGAAGGGACATCACGCTGTCTTTACAAAGTGGTAAAATCTGGTGCAGATAGTCTTAATCGGTCTAAATCATAAAACAGCGTCAATAGAGGTCCGGGAAAGGCTTGCCTTTCTCCCACATGAGGTGAAAAGCGCCCTCAAGGAGATTAGGGGGAGTAGTTGGATCTCTGAGGTTATATTACTTTCCACATGTAATCGAGTGGAATTTTTGTTGACGACTCAGAATGTAAGTGGAGCGATTGATACTGTAAAATCCTTTCTCGCGGGATATAAAGATACCCCCGTGGAGGTCTTTGAAAAGGCCCTGTATGTATTCCAAGGAGATGATGCCGTACGACATATATTTCGTGTGGCATCGAGTCTGGATTCTATGGTTGTGGGTGAGCCCCAAATCTTGGGTCAGATCAAATCTGCCTATCGTGAAGCCGTTGAGCTAAGGACCTCAGGACCCATCTTGAATCGTCTTTTACACAAGACATTCTCTGTAGCCAAACAGGTACGAAGGGAAACAGGGATTGGAGACGGTGCTGTCTCGGTCAGCTATGCTGCCGTGGAACTTGCCCGAAAGATTTTCGGGGAGTTAAAGGGAAAGGCGATCCTCCTGATTGGGGCAGGTGAAATGGCAGAACTGGCCGTGGATCATCTACGGCGTTGCGGCGCTAAAAGCATCTCCGTGGCCAATAGGACCTTCGAGAAAGGTGTGGCTCTTGCCCAGAGGTTTAATGGAAAGGCTATTTCTATGGCCGAGATTTCCGAGCATCTAGCTCATGTAGACATCGTAATCAGCTCCACCGGCGCTGGTCATTATATCCTTGTTCGAGACCATCTTAAGGGGCTCATGCGGAGGCGAAAAAATAGGCCTATATTCTTTATTGATATCGCTGTACCACGGGATATAGACCCTGAGATAAACCGGGTGAGTAATATATATGTTTACGATATCGACGATCTTAAAGGGGTCATTGAGGAGAACCTAAATGAACGGGAAAAGGAGGCCCTGAAGGGCGAACGGATCATTGAGACAGCAACAATCAGGTTCCGAAGCTGGCTCCTTTCACTCGATGTGGTACCGACTATTGTGGCGATTAGACAAAAACTGGAGGACATCCGTCAGGCAGAACTGAAAAAGACCTTTTCTACATTAAAGACAGCCTCTCCCGAAGACCGTAAGGCTATCGAACGGCTTACTATCTCGATGATAAATAAAATAATGCATGACCCTATCCTTTTTTTAAAGGACTGTGAACACAAAGAGAATGTTAGATCGCTATATATTGATGTCTCGCGTAAACTATTCAATCTAGATGAGACCCAAGAATGATGGTCTCGTAAAAAGTCATTTTGCGAGACCATCAAGGATCATGCTAACACTTTAGCCTGTTGAAACAAACCCGGCCGCATCAAGAGACCAGCCGAATACCGAATATACGATACAGGATTCAAGATGCAAAGATATAAGATTATTTACGTGCAATATCTTCCCGCCCAGTGGATCATGTATCCTCCATCCTATATCGTAAGTTCACCTTGAGTTTGATGCCACCGGCTTGTCCAAGATGCTAAAGTGTTACGAAATTACATGCTTTTGCTAATGATATCAAAATTTGTAACGCCCAATTTATCAAAGACGAATGATCAAGGAGGTAATAAATTGAAAAAAATTGCTTTTCTATTTCCAGGACAGGGATCACAGGAGGTCGGAATGGGGCTTGACCTCTATCAGGAATTCGATTTTGTGCGCGAGATATTCGATATGGTTGATGAGGTCTGCAAGACGTCCATCTCCAGGCTTTGCTTTAAGGGTCCTTTGGAGGACCTCACCATGACGGTAAATCTACAACCCGCAGTCACAGCCGTGAACCTGGCCTGCCTAAAGGCGATCGAAAAGGAAGGCGTTTTTCCTTATATTTCTGCTGGCCATAGCTTGGGAGAGTATAGCGCCCTTTGTGCAGCAAAGGTCGTAACTGAAGTGGATACGTGCAGGCTGGTCCTTAAGAGAGGGAGTATCATGCATCGGGAGTCCGTAGAGAATCCTGGTGTTATGCATGCAATTGTGGGGCTGGAGATTGACGCGGTGAAAAAGATCGTGGATCAAGCCCGAGAAATCGGTACAGTTGCTGTGGCTAACCACAACACAGCGGAGCAGATTGTAATTACAGGGGATCAAGAGGCGGTAGAAGAAGCATCAAGGCTTGCCGCCGCCCAGGGAGCAAAATCGATTCCCCTTAAGGTAAGCGGTGCCTGGCACAGCGATTTGATCAGCAGAGGGGTCGATGAATTCAAAGAGATCTTGACGAGCACCCCTTTTAAGACCCCCCAGGGAAAGATTGTCTTTAACGTTACCGCTGACTTCGAATCAGATCCTGATAGGATAAAGGAAATCATGGCAAAGCAGTTCTGCAGCCCTGTACGCTGGTACGACTCTATCAATAGGATAGAAAGAGAAGGGATTGATGCCTTTGTGGAGGTGGGGCCAAGGAAGGTACTAACCGGCCTCTTGCGAAAGATACTTCCCAAAAAACATCCCTATCAGATTTATAATGTGGACGGGCTGAAGGGACTGGATAAATTCCTGAAGGGAGTAACATAGATTAGATTTTTTTTCGAAAGCGTCAATTTTTTCAAGGAGTAAACTCCGTCGGAATTTCACACGGTGCGTTAAACCCCGCACTTTGCACTGAGCTTTTCTAACGCGGTTAAAGTCTTACTCTGCCCGAAACATCTTATCAAAATACAGTATGGTTGCCCCTAAGATGGAGAATGGAAGGAAGACTATGTTCAGCACAGGGATCAAAAGGGGAAACCCAAAGCCAAAAAAGTAATACCTAAACCGCCATAGTGTCTTTAGCCTCTCCTTCAGTTCCGGTTTATATCTTGAAAGGGAAAAATCTATGTAGTCCCAGGCAATAAAGGCAGCTGCAAGTATAAAACTTAAGACAAAGCCAATAACAGGAATGATAAAGAAGACCAGGAAAGGCAGAATAAAGACGAATAGCGACTTTTTGATCTCCTCCTTTAGTACCCTTGATATACGCTCGAAAAAAGGAAGTGATGGTTCCTTGTTTGACGATTGGGTAAATAATCTTTCGTACCTTGTAGAAATAAAATCGTAGAGCGGGGAAGCAAACAGATTAGCTGCAACGGTAAAAGTATACAACATAATGATAAAAGTAAGCAAATATAGGGTAAATTTTATCACATGCATGTAGACCCAGTAAAGCCAAGCAACATATTTGGAAGACTCATCAGGCTTCACCTTCCAGATCATATCCAGTAGGTAGTCTGCATTGTGGACAAGGACAAAGAATAGAGTCACGTAAAGTGCCACTGTTATCAGAAAGGGTAGTAAAGATAGAAACAGAAACGAGACATGTTTAAAGGCAAACTTGATACCCTTCAAATGGTAGCCCCAAGCTTCAGAAATCTCCTCCACAGGTCGAAACATCATGTTCCTCCTAGTGACGTAGTAAATCCGTCAGAACTTCGCCCTGATGGGTGCTCCAAAAACCTGATAATGGTCATTCAGGGTGATTAAGCAAAGCTTACTACATTATTGCATATTCTTTAGAGATTTAAAAGGAATAATGACCTAAGTGCTTCTCTTTTTCACTTGCCTCTTCGGGTCTAACTGTGCTAACTTTCCAAGATATCATTCTAAAACCTAAGGAATTCCAGAACTTCTTTCTAGGAGGTAAAAGCCATGATTACAGCACTGGTGCTGATTAAGGCAGAAAAGGGCATGATCTCAAAACTTGCAGCCAAGCTAGGGGAGATAGACGAGGTGGTGGAGGTTCTTTCCATTACAGGTGAGTACGACCTTGCAGCTAAAATACAGGTACGAGAATACGAGACTCTGTCAGAGATTGTAACTGAAAGCATGCAAAACATTGAGGGTATCCTTTCCACAAGGACGATGATGGCCTTCAAGACCTACAAGTTCAGTGGGCTTATGGAAGGTGCTCCTCCTAGAGCTGCCCCTACCCTTCCTGAGCCAACCCCTCCTGCCAAGATGGAGGAAGGGAGAAAGATCGTAAAATCTATCCTTTCTAAACTAACGCAGAATTTCGATCTGGAAAGGAATGAGATATACTCCCTGATCGATGCGATCAATAATGATATGGTCTCCGATGTTCAGATTGCTGGATTTCTGGTCTCGCTTCTGGCTAAAGGGCCGAGCATAAAAGAGGTGGCGTATATCGCTCAGGCCATGCGGAAGAATTGTGTCCCCATGCGCCCATCGGTTAGCGGAGAAATGACAGACACATGTGGTACTGGGGGAGGACTTACGACCTTTAATGTAAGTACCGCGAACGCCATCCTTACCGCTTCTGCCGGCGTAACTGTGGCCAAGCACGGTAGCCGATCCATCTCTTCTTCATCAGGGAGTGCAGACGTTCTGGAGGCCTTAGGAGTCAATATCGATCTTACGCCTGAGCAGGCAACCGCCCTTATCGAGGAGATTGGTGTCAGCTTTTTATACGCCCCTAACTTCCATCCGGTCATGCTCAAGGTATTTGGACCAGAGAACCAATTGGGGATCAAGACCATATTCTTTACCATCATCGGTCCGTTGATAAACCCGGCTGGGGCCAGAAACCACATGATGGGTGTGTACAAGCCAGAGCTGGTATCTATGGTGGCAGAGGTGGTAGCAGAGATGGATTTTAATCATGTTATTGTAGCCCATGGCCTGGACGGTCTCGATGAGATATCGCTTCTGGGTAAGACGTCCATCGCTGAGGTTCGAGGGAAGGAGATAAAACGTTACGAGATCACTCCGGAAGACTTCGGGATGAGGCGATGCAACTTAGAGGATATCGCTGGACGTGACCCTGAGTTTAATGCGCAGATCATCAGAGACATCTTTTCAGGGACCGAGAGAGGCCCGCGAAGGGATTTCTTAGTGCTGAACAACGCAGCTACCTTATATGTAAGTGGTGTGGTTCCAAGTATCCGGGAGGGCATAGAAAAGTCAAGTTCCCTCTTGGATTCTGGTGCAGCAATGAAAAAACTGGAAGAGCTGATCAAACGCTCAAACGAGTTCTGATACCGGATGTCTTTCGCAAGAAGACCCTCTCTGGTAGAGACCATAAGAGAAAGACAGAAACAAGGTATTTTCCCTGTCATATCTGAGATAAAGGTGCGCTCGGAAAAGGAGGGTGACCTCCTTGGCGGGAGAGACCCTCTTTCGCTTGTCCAGGAGATGGCCTCATGCCCTGTTGCAGGTATAAGCGTTGTGACTGAACCGCGCTATTTCGGGGGGAACATTGAACTTCTAAAGAGCGTTGCCCAGTCTGTTTCCCTCCCGGTTCTGCATAAAGATTTTATCAATAATATCACCCAGATAGAACAGTCAGCAGTGAGTGGAGCATCAGCTATACTCCTTATTGCCTCCATGTTGGAAGACACCCAGATTGCAGAACTCATAGATGCAGCCAGGGAACACGGGCTGGAATCGCTGGTAGAGGTACACACTATTTCAGATATTGAGCGTGTTCACCAACTCAATTTTGACCTGCTGGGTATCAATAATAGAGATATCACAATCCTGGAAGTGGATGATACCGACGTGGGCCACACCGAAAGATTGGCCCAATACCATGACGGTACAAGGCCTCTTGTAAGCGAAAGTTCCATCTCCAGCTCTGAGGAGGTCGTACGGGCCGCTACGGCTGGAGCAGATGACCACCGCATCGACCTCGGGGTCCTCCAGCACCGCGCGGGGGTCCTGCGTCGCCCGGGGAACGC
>DTYH01000288.1 GCA_012961955.1 Desulfobacterales bacterium
GGGCCATAAGAGCCGTATGAGACGGGAGTCTCATGTACGGGTCTGGAGGGCCTAAGAGGGAGGTTCCCTCGGGCTACTCGACTTCAGAATGAGGATAAAAAAAACAGCAAGAGAGAGCGAAACCCTAATGGGAGGTAGTGTCGGTCGTCGGTATCCGTTAAGCGATCTCTGACGCCGTCTGAGTAGTTACAGAGAGTATGTGCATGCTCGCCATCCATTGCCACGGCTAAATAGTTAGTTGTAGCTTGATTTTTTCAAGAAGGTTGAAGACATCGGAGTGAAAAGGAAGACTTCACCCCGGGAACGGTTACGATACTAGAACTTAAGGTCTTTCTTTTGATGAACACTTATAATCAATCTGAAGGGAGGTTAAAGATGGGAGAAAGAAAAAGAGTAGTTAGCACCTGTCTAGGGTGTATAGGAAATTGTGGGGCCATCTATGAGGTTGAGGACAACAGGATCGTAAAGGTGAAAGGAGATCCAGATAGTCCTTTAACAACAGGGTACATTTGCCCAAAAGGCACAGCCGTTGAAGATGTAAGATCGAATCCTGAACGTCTAAGACATCCTTTAAGGAGGACAGGTAACAGGGGCGAAGGCAAGTGGGAAGAGATTTCATGGGAGGAAGCAATAGGTGAGGTAGCTGAGAGGCTGGCAGAGTCCAAGGAAAAATATGGACCAGAGTCGTTTGTCCTTGCAGGTGGTTCTGGAGGAGTCCTTGCCGGACTTAATCCTGTTACGAGCAAATTTTTGCACCTATTCGGAAGCCCTAATCGGATGGAAGACCTCCACATTTGAGCTATGCCTGGACACACGGGTGGTGTCCATACTTGCGGATTCTCTATCCTGATGGATCCGGACTTTGAAAACTCCAAGTGTGTTGTGCTTTGGGGACTCGATGTTGAAGCCGCCTTTCGGGCGAACTACTATAATCGGATCAAGAAGGCACGGAACAACGGAGCCAGACTGATTGTGATCGACCCCAGAAAGACCGGTATCGCTAAGGAGGCCGATATATGGATGCAGATACGGCCTGGGACTGACTGTGCTCTTGCCCTGGGAATGATCAATGTAATGATAAATGAGGGTTTGTACGACAAGGGATTTGTAGAGAAATGGACAGTAGGTTTTGATAAACTAAAGGCGCATGTTCAGGAATATAACCCTCAAAAGGTCGCTGAGATTACATGGATACCAGCGGATAAGATAGAGGAGGCAGCTCGAATGTATGCAGAGAACTCACCCGCTTCGATCGGTACGGGAGCAGGTGGATTGTGCCAGAATATTAACGTGTTTCAGGCCAATCGAGCTATTGCCATCCTGGTCTCGATCGCTGGTAATCTTGACATACCCGGTGGGCATATAAACCATCCCCTCATCCTGAAAGACAAAGGGACTATGCTCTCCCTTTACGATGCTCCATTCGGTAACCTCTCTGCTGACCAGATCAAAAAAAGATTGTCGATCGGCAGAATCGTAAGGCATGACGGATTGATGGTTGCTCATACCAATGCGGTTCTGACCGCTATCAGAGAGGGCAAGCCGTATCCGGTAAAGACCATGCTCGCCATAGCTGCAAACCCTGTGGTTGTCAAGGAAAACTCTGAGTTTGTCAGGGATACGTTGATGAAGCTGGACTTTCTTGTTGTCGCAGACTTGTTTATGACTCCCACGGCTGAAATTGCAGATATCGTGCTTCCAGTAGTACACTGGTCGGAAAGGGATGAGGTGATAGATGCCTACACTAAGAATTATATCTTCTGTCATCGAAAAATAGTAGAGCCTCCAGAGGAATGCTGGGAGGACAAGAAGATATTGATCGAGATTGCCAAAAGGCTGGGGATGGAAGGCTTCTGGAGGTCAGTAGAGGAATCCCTTGATGACAGGCTGAAAAGGCTAGGCATGACATTCAGGGAATTTAGCGAGAAGGGGATGGTTGAAGTTCCCATAAGGTATAAGAAACATGAACAGTATGGAGGGTTTAAGACGAGCTCCAAGAAGGTTGAGTTGTACTCGGATGCGCTACGTCAAATAGGGAGCGATCCACTCCCTGTCTTTCGTGAACCTCCAGAAAGCCCTGTCAGCAACCCCGAGCTGGCAAAAAGGTATCCCCTGATCCTAATTACTGGAATTAAGATCTTGGGCTACTTTCATTCCTCTTACAGAAACATACCAAGGCTTCGCAAGATGTGCCCTGAGCCGCTTTTAGAGATTCATCCGGACTCTGCAAGAGAAAGGGGTATCTCTGATGGGGATTGGGTTGAGATTGAGACAGAGAGAGGAATAGTAAAACACAAGGCCAAACTCACAGAAGATGTGGACCCACGGGTTGTGGCAGCGCCTCACGGCTGGTGGTACGGGTATAAGGATGGTTGGAAGGAGGTTAATATTAATATCTTAACAGATGGACGAATATTGGACCCCGATGTGGGGAGCAGCCCGGTAAAGGGATTGCTTTGCCAGGTGAGAAAGGCGGAAAATCCTCCGGTGCCGATCTAAAAAAGGGGTTTCAGCCAATTAGTTGGTGTCCATCCACAAAAACCTTAATTTCCCTCCACCGTGCGGGGGGAGGGAAATGAGTTTAAGGATGAAATAGAATGCCACGGTTTTTGGTGCAGGAACATCACGCGAGGCGGTTGCATTATGACTTTCGGCTCGAGATGGGAGGTGTATTGAAATCGTGGGCCATACCCAAGGGGCCTTCTTTGAATCCGGCAGATAAGAGATTGGCCGTCCTTGTGGATGATCATCCCCTGGAGTATTTTGCATTTGAGGGTATCATTCCAGATGGGGAATACGGAGCTGGCCACGTAGTCGTGTGGGACAAGGGGGAGTATTACCTGCTAGAAGGGGATGACCCGGAGGAGGAGTTGAAGAGGGGTAAGATAGTTATGGAACTTAACGGTGGGATATTAAAGGGTGGCTTTATCTTACTCAGGATGAAGAAGAGAGGGGATCGGGATTGGCTTTTGATCAAGAAGAAAGACGATTACAGCACTTCCAAATGGGCTATCCAGCGTGCATTAACTCCGGAAAAGGAAAAATTGTAACAATTTAGCGTTTTGAAAAAATTGACTGATAATATTGTAATCGGTCAATCGTGCGCACCTTCGTGAACCGTGTTGGGGTTTCACATAGTCATGTGGAACCCGGCTTTGCTTGTTTCTTAGTGGAAGATTCCAATTTAATCTGACATCCGGTACGAGACGTCTCAAACGGGGTTCAAGATTTGTCTAGCTAAATTTCAAAAACTCTGGCTTGCACCTCAAACAGTTTGAGGTTTTTGATGCGAGACAAATCTTGAATCTTTCTCCAAAATTGTTCAAAACCGTTCGCAAGATTAACCGATTACAACTTTTTTCAAAGAGCTAGAGTGTTACGAAAAATTATTAGAGGAGAAGATGCCCCTTTGCAAGGTGTACTAGACTGGGAGGTGGTGCCAGTTAAGAAGAAAGGCCCGGTACTGGTCCGTGCGCGTTTTGGGTGCCTTTCCAGCCTTCATTCCCTAAATATTACCAGGGGATGCTCCTTTGACTGTATCTACTGTTATGCCCGTTCATTCACGAATTCCCCTCCTCGAAAGACTGTTTACCTCTACCAAAACCTTGTTCAGGAGCTCACCCGTCAGCTTGACAGCCCGTTTCGGAAAACAAGGATCAAAGGTGTTGTATTTAACACGGCCTCAGATTGTTTTCAGCCCCACCCTGATATCCTGAAGGCTACGTTTGAGGCCATGGAGACCATTCTTTTGCGAGGGATTGACCTACATGTTCTGACGAAAGGGGTGATCCCCAAGCCCTTTTTCGGACTCTTTAGTGACCATCTCTCGTCAGTAAAACCGTCAATAGGTCTAGTACCCGATAATCCTGTATATAAAGTCATCTTTGAACCAAACGCTCCGTCCTTTGTTGAAAGGCTAAAGAATATTGAAAACCTGAATAGGATCGGATATGCCCCCGGTATACGCATGGATCCTCTTATACCGTTCCTGACAGACCAAACAGACCTGCTCGAACTATTCTTCAAGACACTTAAAGGCTTTGATGTGGGCTCAATAACCGTGAGTTATATTCATCTCCGGCCAGCCATCAGAAAAGAGTTTCAGTACAGGCTACCCGAGCTTTATAAAAAGATCATCCAGTTGGCATTCCCTTCGTCTGAGTATCACCAAGTGGGGACATCTACCTTAACAAGATTGATTCCTGTATCCCTGAGGCACAAAGGGTATCAGAAGATCAAAGACATTGCCCATCACTTCGGGTTTACGGTAAGGGTGTGTCAGTGTAAAAATCCGGACCTCCAAGGAGACCTCTGCTATTCTGATCAATCCCAGCCATCCGAGGAGAACCTACCGGAACAACTGCCCCTGTTCACTTAAAAAACCTTCTCAAATCCTCTGCTGCCACTTCAGGCGGGATAAAGCTCAGGGATTCGCCGTGCAGACGGTCAAAATAGTTGATATCGGAGATACCTGTAGGAGGCAGGTTCATCCGGGGCACAAGGCTTACGAGGTGTCTGTATCCGGGAGAGAATGGTTCGAGATAGGTATATAATGCCATGTTATAGCTGTGGATATTCTTTTCCTCAAAGAATCGCAATATACGATTGATACCTACCGAGAGTTCCTCAAGGTGCCTGGGTTCCATATCCAGCACCGAAAGGTCGTCTAACAGGATTCCCCAAAACTCGTAATTTCCACGAGGAGCAAAGGCAGAAAGCCATTCCCAGTCTCCACTATTCCCTACGTAACGGTGTCCTTCCTTCTTTTCATCTTCTAACAAGGCCTCAAATATAGATTCTTTATGAATTTGATAATATCTTTCTGCTGATTCGATGAGTCTTGAGTGGTAATGGGTAGGTCTTGAAGGGACTAAGAGCTGAAAATGAGGGTGGACAAGACCGGCTCCGGCCTGCGGCATGTAATTCCAGTTAACATATGCATATACCACTTTTGATTCAAATTCTTTGATCTTCACAAAATAGGCCTGGCTTGCCAGAAAAGCATCAAGCAGCCTTTTTGGATCAAAACTTGCAGGTGGAACGTAATGGGCACGGGATATGACCGTAACGGCGCTGTATTTGTCATAAGGGAAGGCGTTTGGAAAAACCACGGCTTCCCCTTTGGTGATCCTCCCCTCATCCACGCCGAAATCTTCGATGAAGCGTGTTGTCTTTCTAGGTATAGCATCTGGACAGAAGGGACATCCCAAACTGATAGATTTCTTGAGAAGTGGCGTCAAATCTGGTTCTTCCAGAGGCTTGAATCGAAACGGAACGAGTCGGGAAACATAGCCCGTTATGGGACATTGACGGACTTCCCCCACCATCTGGACCTTTTTGAAGTTATTGAACGGACTCTCAAACTCGGCAGTCTGTAACTCCTTTGTAAACCGAAGTGTCATTTATGCCTCTAACCTATGGATACACCAGGCCAAAATCAGTGATATAGGGATTGTTTCTTTTCTCCCAGGCAATTGTGGAGGTAGGAGTGCTCCCATAGTGGTGGCCAGGCCAGACAATGGTATCGTCCGGAAGCGGGAGGATCTTTTCCTTTATGGAACGTAGAAGGACCTTCAAGTCACCTCCTGGGAGGTCCGTTCTTCCCACTGCTTCGACAAAGAGTGTGTCACCGGTAAACAGATTCTTGTCCCCGTAGAGGCAAATAGAGCCAGGAGTATGGCCAGGGGTATGAA
>DTYH01000289.1 GCA_012961955.1 Desulfobacterales bacterium
ATGGTATTGACACCATCAAAGATGGGTTTTAAGATACGATGCCTGTGTTACTGAACTTATCTTCCCAATCTTCATTCGCAACAATTGAGGGGTTGACACGACCTGTATCAACCTTCCAAGGGTTTTACTGTTCATGTAGGAGAATTGAATTTCTCAAGTTTCAAGAAAACAAGGATCTACGCAATTCTTGCTTGGGCAATCTAACGAACTGATAGACAGTAACGTTCAAAGGTCGAGACCTTCTTAATCCTACTAAGTAAATTATTCGATTTTTCGAAACATATCGTGATTTTGTTAAAAGATCAACTGGATCTAGAAACAAAATCGACAAATGACAAATAAGGTTGTGAGATAAGTTATCGTCCATTCACAAATTAACGGTAAAAGGTAGAACACTCACAATTAGAAACTAAATGTAACGGCCAAGTAGGGACCAGATGTGTTGTAGTTGAATTTTACGTCATCGGCATCTATATCAATCAAGAAGACCCGGTATCCCCCATGGATATCGAGAAAGGGGAATGGCGTAACCGCGAAGTCGGCCTGAACATCAAACATGGTTCCGTTACCATAAGCGATTCCCATGGACAGTAGCCGGGCTTCCAGAATGTCGGCAAGAATGCCCACATGTAGATTCAGGCCCACCAGGGGGATGGGAGCAGTGAAGTCGTCGCTGGCACTCAGCGCCGAAGACTTAACCTCCACACTTCCGTTAATTACCTTTACCTTGCCTGCCAAACCGAGTGAGAATCCAGCCAAGATATTTTCGAGATCCAGGAGGTCGTACTGGTACAGGATATCGTATACACTATACTTCAGGCTTGTTTCGATCAAATCGCTGGCAGTAAACGTTTTGCCGTGAAACGTGATGCTTCTATCTAAGACGTTACTCCCGTCATATTCGGCCTTATAATAAGATAGGCTCACATGGTGACGGCCGGTTCCGGCAAAGAACTCGATTACAGGGTAGTATTCGTTATCGAGTCCCAGATCATTCTCAAGGTCGAGCGTAGTGCCGGGAATTCCATTACCCTCCACTTTGATATCACCATTTAGGGCAGGGAGCCAATAGTATCCCCTGACTCCCACCTCAAATGCCATTGCGGGTAGTCTTATGCAGGCGAGAACTGCAACTATACAAGTGAGTAAGAATAGCTTCTTTTTCATAATACCTCCATTCCATAGATCTGGTGAATTTGTAAATTAGCTTTTGGCTAAACTATCGGATTTGCTTTTAGGGAGACGGTAGCAATTCCTCAGGTCTCACCAAAAGTTAGGACTCCCTAGCCTCTAGCAACCATAAAACAAAGGATTTCTTGTTTCGAGCAAAAAAAGATCAATTTCTTATAACCGGTTGTTGTCCAAACAAGACTTTTAGATTTACCCGGTTAGAAACCGTTTTAAAGATTTCTAACGGACTTTATGAAAAAAAGTTTTACACAAAGAGAAGATGAATCTTTACCCCGTTAAGGAAAGTCCTGTGCGAAAACGTGGGGTCAAAATCGAAGGTATTATACCTTGTTTTCACAAGGGGTTTACTTGATCAGGACCCTCTCAAGAGAGGAGTCTCCTGATTTCCATCAGCTCGGACTTGATTTCCTGTAAAGTCACAGTCTTTGTAGATTTGCTGGAAGGTTCTTTTCCTCTCTCAACTGATCGAAGGTGTTTTTTAGCCCCGGCTATGGTATACTTATGTTTATAAAGCAGTTCCTTGATCTTCAGGATAAGTTCAACGTCTTTTCTTCTATACAGGCGCTGGCCTGAACGGGCACGAATAGGCTTGACTTCCCTGAATTCCGTCTCCCAGTACCTGAGTATGTAGGGCTCAACACCGGTAATGGCACTCACTTCACCGATCTTGAGATATCGTTTATCCGGAATGTCCGTCTTGGTTTGCGGCATTGACTGCTTCTTTGAGCACCTGGCTCACTTTGAAAGTAATAGCCTTTTGGGCAGGGATGATTATAGCCTCTCCTGTTTTAGGATTCCTTCCCCTGCGAGCCTTTTTCGACCTTACGGAAAACTTTCCAAAAGATGATATATTTACAGGTTCTCCTTTTTCCAACGCGAGCTTTATGATTTCAAGGGCTGAATTCACCATAAGAGTTGTTTCTCGTCTGGAAAATCCGAGCCTTTCCTGAATCGCATCGATGATATCTTTCTTCTTCATTTTAGATTTGCCTAATTGAGCGATTCCCAGGTTTGCCGAAGATGTAAGGCGAAGGGAGCGAAGGCGGACTATGGTACGTCGAGGTCCGGAGAACGCAGCAGATTAGGCAAACCACGTTATAGAAGCGACGAATTAAACTATTACCCCCTGAATGAAGTAGAACGATAGGCGACCATCATGTATCCTGCGAGAGGGTGCAGGTCCCTAGCGGGGCAAAATCCGGAATCCCGAATGGTTTCCAGTTTTGGGAAATCTGAAATTGATGGTTTCATAAAATCTCTAATTTTACTCAATGTGGTTCACAAAATGACTTTTTACGAAGCCATCAAAATTCGTGGTTAGGACTCAGTCGCACCCAATGGCTGAGAGTAACTAGGGCAAAAAGCCTAATTAAATATCTTATACAATAAACAATCTTCCAAAATTTGAAACGCCCAATTTAGGATTTAACGAAACAGTTTAGGATTATCCACTTAGCCGGGATATGAGTTACAAACTGCTGAGCTAAAATAGGAGCTGGCAATGATCATTAAGGTTTTCTTCTCTTAACCCCGTGGAAGCTCGGCATGAAAATGATCAACTACCTTTTGAACAATCCTCTTATGGATTCTATTTACCTCCTCATCCGTTAGGCTTCGTTCAAAGGAGCGATAGGTGATCCTGAAACCAAGACTCTTCTTGTCATCTGCCAAGGGGTACATATCAAAGATGTATAGCTTCTCCAGCAGTTCTTCATGGAGGCCATCAATGAAGGAGATTATTGCCTGGGCCTCGATATCTTTGTCCAGGATGAGTGAGGTATCGCGATTGACTCCCGGAAATCGAGAGAGACGTTTTGCCTTCTTCTCATCGGGAATACAATCCAAAAGAATCTCAAGATTAATGTCAAAGGCAAACACAGGGTCTTTTAGGGCAAAATTTTTCAACACGTCATGCGAGATCTCTCCTAATGCTCCAACTCTACTTGAGCCACAGGATATCTCAGCAGCGTATCCATGCCTGAAGTAGGGAAAATGATTCCCAGTAAGGGAAGAAAAATGGACTCCTGGGATGTTCATGCCTTGACACAAGTTTTCTACTACTCCCTTGATATCGTAGAAATCGGCCTGTATATCTTTGTAACACCATGATTTGTCATAACGGTTTCCGGTCCAGATACCACAAATCATCTCTATCTCTTCAGGGAGCTGATCGGATCGGGTGTAAAAGAAGGTATTACCTAATTCAAAAAATCTAAGATCCGTATTACCTTGTTTGATATTTCGGGATACAGCGTACAACAGACCAGGAATTAAAGAGGTTCTCATCACCCTCTGATCTTCAGTCAGTGGATTCCTGATATGGACCAACCGACGTCGGGAATCCTCGGGTGAGAGGGAGAGCTGATCGCAAGAGTCCGCACTGATGAAGCTATAAGTGATAACTTCTCTGAATCCGCATCCTACCATAAGCTCGCGTAGCCGTTCTCTAACACGTAATCGTTTATTTAGTCTTTTGCCTCTTGCAAGGTTTATAGGGTGTGTGGTAGGGATTCTGTTATAACCCCAGATACGAGCCACTTCTTCTATCAGATCCACAGGCCTTTCCAGATCGACCCGAAAGGAAGGAGGGACCACTCGGATCCTTTCTTCATCTATCACAGTCACATCCAGTTCTATCGCCTTCAGAAGATCAGCGATCTCGTCTCTGTCCAGTTGGGTTCCAAGGAGCCGGTTGGTCTGTTTTACATCCAAATAGATTATCTTTTTCGTGACAGGACGCGGATATTCGTCTATCAGACCATGAATAACGGTTCCACCTCCTACCTGACGCATCAGTTGAGCTGCACGGTTCAGGGCAAAGATTACTCCCTCAGGGTCTACACCTCGTTCAAAGCGATATGATGCCTCTGTGGAGAGTCCTAGCCGTTTGGCTGTCTTGCGAATTCCTGAAGGGTTGAAATAGGCGCTCTCTATTAACACCCTGGTTGTACCTGCTACGATCTCAGAATTGAGGCCACCCATGATTCCGGCCAGAGCTACCGATCTTTTGCCGTCACAGATCATGAGAGTTTCAGAGTCAAGGATTCTCTCCACGCCGTCCAGAGTAACAAATCGTTCCCCGTCTTGAGCCCTGCGAACCACAATCCGGTTTTCGATCAACCGGTCCAGATCAAATGCGTGGAGGGGTTGACCGGTCTCCATTAATACAAAATTTGTCACATCGACCAGGTTGTTTATAGGTCTCAACCCTACTGACAATAGCCGGTCTTTTAACCAGAAAGGAGAAGGGGTTACGTGCACATCTGTCAAAATCCGGGCTGCATACCTTGGACAAAGAACCGGGTCTTCTATGGTAACGGATGTGAAGCCTTGGATAGATTCTTTAGCTTCTGAAAGCCTAACCTTAGGGCGCTTCAAACGAGTCTTTTGGATGGCTGCTATCTCGCGAGCGACTCCAATGATGCTCAGGCAATCAGGCCGGTTCGGCGTAAGGTCGAACTCGATTACCGTATCAGACAGGTCTAAGGCATGGGACAGCTTAGTCCCCAGCCGATGCGATCCAGAAAGGATAAGGATACCTCTCGAATCCTCACCAATTCCCAACTCCTCCTCTGAGCAAATCATCCCTTCTGATAGTTCACCCCGTATGATATCTGCTCTCACGGTATTTCCCCCTGGGAGTCTAGTACCCGGAAGTGCTACCGGAACCAAGACATTCTTACATATATTCGGAGCCCCACAAACTATGGATAGCATTCTTCCGCCGACATCTACCTTACAGACGGAAAGCCTGTCCGCATTAGGATGGTCGGCTATGTCTACAATACGTCCTACCACGACGGTATCCAGGTACTCGTAGCGCTCTTTGACCGAGTCAACCTCAAGCCCCGCCATTGTCAGGGCATCGGCTAACCTGTTAACCCCTAATTCGATCGATACATAATCCTCAAGCCAGCTTAGACTTACTTTCATAGAGATCCCTTTGAGCCCCTTTACAAGAGAAACTTCATCTCCGCAGACGGTTATCCTTCCTAGACTTGATGGTTTCGTAAACAGTCAATTTTGTCCGGCAAGTGAGCGTCTTTGGCGTGATCGTTCACAAAAGGCCTTTTACAAAACCGTCAAAATTGGTTTAAAAAGAGTATATCGTTCTCGTAGAATTTTCTGATATCTTCTATCCCGTATTTCAACATGGCAATTCGTTCGATTCCCATGCCAAAGGCAAATCCAGTATAAGTATCTGGATCGTATCCCACTTTTTCGAAAACAGCGGGATCCACCATCCCCGCTCCCAATATTTCGAGCCATCCAGTATGTGAGCATACCCTGCATCCATCACCCCGGCAGATTACGCAACGAATATCCACTTCTACGCTCGGCTCAGTGAAAGGAAAGAAGCTTGGGCGAAAGCGGAGACTCGTAGCTTCATCAAAGATTTGATGGACAAATGTTGTTAGAACCCACTTAAGATCGCGAAAACATACGTTGCGGTCAACCATAAGACCTTCCACCTGATGAAACATAGGGGTATGGGAAATGTCTGAGTCGACACGATAGACCTTGCCAGGGGCAATGATGCACACAGGCGGTGATTCCCTCTCCATGGTTCGTACCTGGATCGGAGAGGTATGGGTTCGTAAAAGAGTGTTTTCCGAGATATAGAACGTAGCCTGCATATCCCGAGCCGGGTGGTCCTTTGGCATGTTTAGGGCCTCAAAATTGTAGAAATCCGTTTCGACCTCCGGACCCTCCACTATGTCAAAGCCCAGTCTTAAGAATATTTCGCAAACCTCCCGAGTTATCTGCGTTATGGGGTGTAGACGTCCCAGTGCAATAGGCCGACCCGGTAGAGTAACGTCAATGGCTTCTGTTCTCAATGAAGCTTCTTTTTCAAGCCTTTCCAATGCTGTCTGAAAGGCCTTTTCAAGTGACTTCTTTGCCTGGTTGGCAACCCTTCCCATCTCAGGTCTTTCTTCAGGGGGCAATGAGGATATACTTCTTAATAGACCTGTTAGCACTCCCTTTCTACCCAGGTAGCGGATCCTAAGTTTACTGAGCTGATCCAAACTTGAAGCGTTTTCAATACCCTTTAGGGCTTCCTGATATACCTTTTCAATGTCTTCCCTCATGGCCTTCCTGGTTCCCTATGGATTCCACCTTAGTTTTGGCTCGATACCGTTGTCTTCCCGTTGCCAACTAAAGAAAGGGCTAGTGGTTTCTGCCAAAACCCTATATATAATATTATTATGTTAGCTATGCTGAGCAGCTATGGCCGCTATCTCGGAAAACGCCTTGGGATCAGATATGGCCAATTCTGCCAGTACCTTCCGATCCAGTGCCACATTTGCAGACTTTAATCCGTGCATAAGTTTACTATAAGATAGTTTGTTCAGCCGAGCAGCAGCATTTATCCGAACTATCCACAACCTCCTGAAATCCCTCTTTCTTCTTCTTCTATCTCTATAGGCATACTGTAACGCCTTGTCAACAGCGTTTGTGGCGGTGCGGTATAACTTGCTGCGACCTCCTCGGTAACCCTTAGCCAATTTCAGTATCTTTTTTCTCCGTTTTCGAGATCTGACACTCCGTTTAACTCGCATACTCGACTCTCCTGGTTGTCCTTTTTACAAGATCTCTGCAAGTACCAAAGATTTCTAAAAATTATCAGTGGTATTTTGGCGTAAATGTAAACAGAAAGGCTACTTTTGGAATTGTTTCTGTTATTTTTTAGGAATATTGAATTTACATTCCGCCTCGAGACTTCTATTTGGTAGATACTAAAGATATGGGATCATAGCCCTTACGCATTTAGCGTTGCTTTTGTCAATAATACCAGGCTTCCGTAAGTTTCGCTTACGTTTTCTTTTCTTTTTCGTCAGGATATGATTGGCACAGGATTTTGAGTAGACTATCTTCCCACCCCCTGTGACCTTAAAGCGTTTAGCCGCTCCCCTATTTGTTTTAAGTTTGGGCATATTTATCCGTTCCTTTCTTAACTATTCTCCATACATGGCTAACCTGCAAAAGGACATAAGACGAAAATGTGTTTTCAATTTCATTGATGAGACATCGGAGAAAGAACGCGGCTCATCAAGAAAAGCCATTTATGATGGAAACTGACTATTGTCCCGTTATCAAACAGTCGTGTTCAGTATAGATTCACCCAATTTTTGTGTCCGTCCGCTAATACCCGATGTTTTTTCCAATACCAACGTTCGTTCCCCTTGACTTGCTATTGCACGTAAGTGCATCTGTATTCTTAATAGAAGGTTACACCAAGGACTATGGAAAGGAGATTAGCGTAAAAATTTACGAGTAAATAAACAATGTATACATACCACAACGGATGGAGGTTATTTAGGGGCCAGTACCAACACCATATTCCGTCCTTCCATCCTGGGTGGCTGCTCTACCACGGCCACATCAGAAGTTTCCTCAATAACCTGATTGAGGATCTTGAAACCGATATCTGTAAGCGAAATCTCTCTCCCCCTGAAGATCAGTGTAACTTTTACCTTGTCTCTGCTTTCCAGAAATCTCTTAATGTGTCGTACCTTTACCTTGAAATCGTGCTCTTCCGTTTTGGGACGGAATTTGATCTCCTTTACCTGAAATAGAGACTGTTTCTTTTTGGCCTCTTGGAGCTTCTTGCTCTGCTGGTATTTGTACCTGCCATAGTCCATTATCTTGCAGACAGGAGGGTTTGCGTTAGGAGCCACTTCGACCAAGTCCAAATCAAAGGACTCTGCAATTTTTAGGGCCTCATTGATGGGTACCACCCCTACCTGCCTACCTTCGGGGTCTATTAAGCGGACCTCTTTTGCGCGAATCCTGTGATTCACATTTACCTTTTTAGCTATACCTTTCACCTCCTAAAAAATAACTTTTCTTTCTGCCAGGCGTATTTATTTTGGTCATAAGCATTCATCAGACGTAAGGTTCTGGAAAGCGGTTGCCTTTAGTTTGAGAGTTGGAGTCCTCCCGGTTGACAATCCACGCAAAGACTGACGCTTAGCGACAAAGCCTTTCAAAGAATCCGCCGTCTGGAAGATTACATATCACCTGAATTGAGCGTTACAAATTTTGTTATGATTAACGAACCGATGTAGTTCCACCTATTAGTATTGCTCGGTTCTTCTAAGCAGAGTAACCCAGTGGCTGGCAACTTTCGAATTGAGAAAATATCAAAATTTGTAACCCTTCGGGATTGCCGATTTTACCCCGTTAGGGATCTGCACCCTATCGCGGGATACGTGACAGTTACTTATCACCCTGTTTCATTCAGGGGCTAGGAGTTAAATTCTTTGGTCTTCTAGCGGGGCTTACCGAATCTGCTGCGTTGGCAGGGGCTAGAAGTACCTTGGCATGTCTACGCCGCTGTCTCCTTCCATCTTCGGCAAACTCGACAATCGCTCAGTTTAGCAATCACTTATGGGGATAGAATTGCTTCATTTCCTGAGCACAGGCGTTTCGAACTTCAAGAATAAAATCTTCTATCGACATAAGTGGTAGTTTTTCGCCATTACGTTTGCGTGGCGACAGACCCTTTGCTGATACCTCCTTGTCACCAATCACCAACATATAGGGAATCTTTTGCATTTGCGCTTCTCGAATCTTTAATCCCAGCTTTTCGTTTCGGATATCCTTTTCCACCCGAATCTCTGCATCGAGAAGCCTGTCAAAGACTTCACCTGCATAAGCGTTATGTCTTTCTGTAACAGTGAGAATAATGGCCTGTACAGGTGAGAGCCATGTAGGAAAGGCTCCCCCGTAATGTTCGATCAAGATTCCAAGGAATCTTTCTATTGCTCCAAGGATGACCCTGTGTAGCATGACCGGTCGGTGTTTTGTACCGTCCGGGCCGATGTATGTCAGGTCAAACCTTTCAGGTAGGGTGAAGTCACACTGTATGGTAGCACATTGCCATTGTCGATTCAGTGCGTCTCTTAGTTTTACATCTATCTTAGGTCCGTAAAAGGCCCCTTCTCCTTCGTTGATACCGTAAGCCCTTCCATAGTCTTCTAAGGCTGCCATAAGGGCATTGGTGGCACGCTTCCAGTCGTCGTCGGTACCAATTGACTTCTTGGGGCGTGTACTGAGCTCTAAATCGTAGTCAAAGCCAAACATGTCCATGACTTCGGCCACAAAATTTATCACGCCCTTGATCTCGTCATCGAGTTGTTCAGGGGTACATATAATGTGGGCATCGTCCTGTGTAAACTGTCGGACACGAAAGAGGCCATGAAGCACGCCTGACCGTTCATGTCGGTGAACCGTACCCAGTTCAAAGTAACGAATTGGAAGATCGCGATAGCTTCTAATCTTCGACTTGTAAATTAGCATATGAGCCAGGCAGTTCATGGGTTTGATCCCGTAATCCTGCCCGTCAATCTGGGTGAAGTACATATTTTCTTTGTAGTTATCAAAATGCCCCGATCTTTCCCACAGTTCACGTTTCAATATTTGAGGCCCGCTAACGATCTGATATCCCCGTTTCAGGTGTTCTCGCCTTTCAAAGTCTTCAATGATGGTTCTTAGAATGGCACCTTTGGGATGAAAGATAATCATCCCTGCCCCTACTTCATCACTAACGCTAAATAGATCGAGTACTCTTCCTAAACGTCTGTGGTCACGTTTTTTGGCCTCCTCAAGCTGATTTAGATATCTGTACAGCGCTTCTTGATCAAAAAAGGCCGTTCCATAGATGCGCTGAAGCATCTTATTCGATTCGTCGCCTCTCCAGTATGCCCCCGCAACCTTTGTTAACTTGAATGCCTTTATCTGTTTAGTGGAGGTGACATGCGGCCCTCGACAGAGATCTACAAAGTCCCCCTGGCGATAGAGAGTAACCTCTTCATCAGGTATTTCTGCTAGGAGCTCCAGCTTATACGGTTCGCGTAATTCCTGAAATAGACGAACAGCCTCTTCTTTAGAAGTCGTCTCCCGGTCAAAAGGCAAGTCAGCTTCAATAATCTCATGCATCTTTTTTTCGATCACCGAAAAGTCTTCCGGAGAGAAGACCCCATTATAGTCAAAGTCATAGTAAAAACCGTCTTCAATAGCCGGACCTATGCCAATCTTGACATTATTGAAAAGTGTCTTGACTGCCTGGGCCATGACATGCGCGGTACTGTGACGTAAGATCTCCAACCCATCCGCAGAATCTGCTGTAATCGGTTCAAGTCGAACATCCCTGGTTAAGACTGTACTTAAATCGGTTGGTTTTCCGTCCAGCCTGGCCGCTATAAGGTTCTCGTTGGTTAAACCTTCGGTCTTTTGAAGAACATCGCCGACTCTTACCCCTTTTTCAAATGTATGACGAGAATCGTCTTTCAAGGTCACTGTTATTGTTGACATAGCAAATGATTAGTTTCCCCTTGAGAATCTCTAAGGCGGATATACCGATGATCCGACATTCTCTCTGATTGGCCCCTGTGTCTGCTTAGGAGATTCTGATCATTTAGTTTCCACCCGTAAATCCCTCTTTTTCCGGTGAGCTGCGTTCCTTCCCGAATGCCTGATTTATGAGTCGAAAACTTGTTTAGTGTCACATCCTTTTACCCCGTTGGAAAAGCCTAGGGCGGAAGCACGGGGTCAAAATCGAGATATACCTATTTCCTCCACGGGATTTAATGGCGTGCGTGAAATTCTAAAATGATTTACAGGTTATTCATGTAAAGACACTAATTAAGAAAAGGCATCTTAAATACAGAAGCTTTAAGATGCCTTTCCTCGTGTTTTACCTAAGTGTCATTAAGTACTAAAATAATAGAGAGTATTTGTCTAAGAGACCACTCAGATATCCGCTCGTGACATCCTCTACCACTATTGCGATGTTGTTCAAAAACGCATAGTAGTCTTTGGTAAGTTTGAACAAAAATAAAGTCTTGCAAATTTTATGTATTACAAGAAGGTAACCTTATAAAATAAAAAAGTTTTTCGAGATAGATTTTGTTGGTAGGCACGACGAGATTTGAACTCGTGACCTCTACCGTGTCAAGGTAGCGCTCTCCCCCTGAGCTACGCGCCTACTTGTCAACCTAATTAACAACTATTATAAGGAATGTCAAGAAAAATGAATATCCCGTAGCAAGAGAGGGTTAAATTTATCTATCAACTTCGTTAAAGAAACTCTTGTACCCAGATTATCCATGACAAATCTTGAGGTACAACCTTTTTGCTCCTTAAATAACAGTTAGTTACCAGTAACCTTCCGAGTGAACCGTTCACGGGGTGAAACAAGGGCCGAATCCGGAGGGGGCAGGTCATCCCTCGTTGCTAACTCATTGGAAAAACAAAGGTTGGAGGCATCCGAGTGTAAAGAAAAATTTCACCTTTTACCAAATCTGCTGGGTTGGCAGGCACTTGAAGTACCAGAGTACGTCCGGGTGCCCGCTGCTTGCATCCTTGGCAAACTCGGAAAATGCATAACGTGGGATAAACTTTCATGCGGCTTTGGCGATGGTCAGTTATCGGTATCCCTCGTCGAGTATGTTAAGCCCCTTGTACATGTATTGCAATCCAGACAAGATAGTAATACCGGCAGTAATCCAGTACATGTAGATCATGAATGGATCAATTTCACGTAAGTGGAGCGTTACCAGTACGAGAAAGACGGTAGATAACTGAAAGACAGTTGTGACCTTGCTGAGCAAAGAAGGTTTTATCTCGAATTTGCGGTCATTCATGAAAAGGAGAGCAATTCCAAATAGAATCAAAATATCCCTTGTGATTACCACCACTGTAATCCAGCTTGGGATCAGCCTCTGGATGGCTAAGGTAATGAACGCGGTTGATAGTAGGAGCTTGTCAGCAATAGGATCAAGATAAGCTCCAAGGGTACTCTTTTGATGAAAGACACGTGCAAGCAATCCGTCCAGGCCATCGCTTATTCCTGCGACAAGAAAGGCCAAAAGGGCATAATCAAACATATGTCTGATCATAAAAATAGCAAAGAGGGGGGTCAATAAAATCCGCAACACAGTGAGGATATTTGGCAAAGTTATGGACATTTGACTTGAGGTGTCCGACTTATTTTGATATCAACTCTATTTCGAGCATATTGTGAGAAGCGTCATACGATTTGATCACAAATTTATCGAATGATTTTAACATCAATTCATTGGCCAAGGTTTGGACGCCACCCCTGACATCCACTTCTAAAATGGCCTCTCCGGCCTTGATCATAGTTGGATACACATACTTGACCCCTTTTACAGTATTTTTTAGGGCCTTACGTAACTTAACAAATTCAGCATACCTTTCAATCCCCTTAACTACTATGTGGACCACATTTGACTCTTCCGCCTCTCCTTGCCACTTAGTGGAGATCTGGGTTGCTAGGTCGTCCGCGGCCAACATCGCTATCTCTTGTAGAGCCTCTTTGTCACCTACCATGTCTTCAGTAAAGGTAAAGAGTCTGCTTTGATGGGTCGACGCAATCACCGTTTTACTGTCAACTCTTATCACACGTGCCGATAGCCGAGCTTGGAAGGCTCTTAAGTTGCTGTTATCTGATGCATAAGAGATTAGTGCCTTACCAACAACCACAAGCTCTGCGTCGAACAGCGCTCCGAGGGTAGCTGAAGTTTCGTCGTCTAGATCGGGCCTTCTCAAACCCGGTTCGATTTGAACCTTTTCAATATAGTTGGCTCGATCAATAATCACAAAGCCTTTATTACGCAGTCGGCTAGAAAGTACCCTTTCTGTCACGCAAGTATCAGTAGGAAATGGATCTTCCATCCACCAGTGAGACGGTGAAGGTTGATCTATACCCTGCTCGGATATGAAAAAGATGATCTTTGGCATCTTCTCCTTTATGACGCCTAGGTATTTGAGCTGTTCAAGAATGAGATCGAGAGAGAGTGTCGCCTTAATCATCACCCAATAACGATTTTCGGACTTAGATTCTGCCGATATTTTATAGTCTTGGATAAAGCGCTGTGCCTGCTCATAGATGCTGGCACAGATAAGCTGAAAATTTTGTGTTAAAGTTTCGGATGGAATGACAAGGCCAACCGCTTGCCTCACTGCAGACAGGAGTGCGTCGCTTAGCGCATCGTTCCTGGCCTGACCCACATCTTCTGCGCGAATCAGTCCTGAACCGATGACTTCCAGCATTCTTGTCTTTTTTATCTCTTGGGAGTAGATCGGAGTACAAAACACTTCCATAAATCCCAAAAGGATGAGAATGAACAAGGACCTCCTCGCACTGATTATTATAGTAGCACATGCCCTTTTACGGATAGGATTCATTTTTTCCCGTTCCCTCCCACGTACAGCCACGAAGGCCTATACGTTACATATACGAAATACTAACATAATCATCATACAGCAGAAGATCGTTGTCAAGCGGTTTGAAGAACGATGTCCATTTTTAATATCTTGCCTACTATAATGTCTTATTTTCACTTGACTTAAAAAGAAGGATAATTTATCCTGAAAGATAGATACGTGTAGACTTTCAATTCATGATTCGATATCCAAGTGTGATGGTTTCACAAAAGACTTTTTATGAGACCGTCAAGTGTGCATTTACACATCTTTTGCTGGTATCACTTCCCTTGGGGCCGTGGCTCATTTTCTTTCGTAAGGGGAGTGTAAAGTATTCTCTGGATGGACACTAAACAAGGAGTGGCCAGTGCCGTGGGATTGGGACAAATTAAAGCAAAAGCAGCAAGGTTACAGTAGGACACCGCCACAAGTCGATGAATTCCTAAATAGATTAAAACACTTTAAATTCCCGGGCTTACGCTTTCCAGTCATAGTTGGAGCGATTATTATCATCTGGCTCCTAACTGGCATCTATGTTGTGGCCCCTGATGAAGTCGGCGTGGTAAAGCGGTTCGGCAGACTGGCGTACACGACAGGGCCCGGGCCTCACTATCATCTGCCCATCCCAATAGAATCGGTGATGAAGCCAAAGGTAACCAAGGTAAGACGTATCGAAATCGGGTTTCGTACCATATATGCAGGTCCTCCAGCCCGCTATAAAGACGTGCCTGACGAATCGCTCATGCTTACTGGGGATGAGAACATAGTGGATGTAAAATTTATTGTTCAATATAGGATAAAGGATGCAGCTGCCTATCTTTTCAACGTGGTCAACCCGGAAAAAACGGTCCGAGATGCATCAGAGGCTGTTATGAGGGAGGTCATTGGCAAAAACAGGATCGATGAAGTCCTTACTACTGGAAAATTTAGGATTCAGGAAGATGTTGCCACATTGTTGCAGCACCTACTCGACGTTTACGGTACCGGCCTAGATGTTGTAGCGGTACAACTTCAGGACGTACATCCACCCCAACAGGTTATAGACGCCTTTAAGGATGTGGCAAGTGCTAAAGAGGACAAGATCAAGTTTATCAACGAAGCTGAAGGGTACAGAAATGATTTGCTACCACGTGCCAAAGGTGAAGCTGCGCAGATGATCAACAAGGCTAGGGCCTACCGTGCTTCAAAGATCGATCGAGCAAAAGGTGATGCAAGCCGATTCACCCAGTTGCTTAAGGAGTATAAAAAGGCGAAGGAGATTACAAAAAAACGTCTGTATATCGAAACAATGGAAAAGATCGTCCAGACTGCCGACACAATCATTATTGAAGAAGGGGTTGGTAAGAATTTAGTCCCTATTCTACCCTTAATGAAAGAATTGTCAGTTGAGGGACAAGGGATTCGCAAACGAGGTTCAAAATGAAAAAGCCGATACATATCATAGCCCTATTAGTTGTAATAGTCTTGATTCTAGTCAACATGTCGGCCTTTGTGGTTGACGAGACTCAACAGGCCATTCTTCTGCAATTGGGAAAGCCGGTAGGTGGCATAATAGGTCCGGGCCTTCATTTCAAGATTCCATTTGTCCAGAACGTGATCCGTTTTGAACGTCGTCTTTTGGAATACGATGCCGCGCCAGCTGAGATTCTAACCAAGGACAAGAAAAATTTGGTGGTAGATAACTTCTCGAGATGGCGGATTGCCGATCCCCTTCTATTCTACAAAACAGTAAGGAATATTCAGGGTGCGCAAACTCGTCTTGACGATATAGTATATGCCCAGCTTCGCGTTCAGCTTGGGGTTCATACTCTTACAGAGATAGTCTCTGAGGCACGCGACCAGATAATGAAGATCGTTACTGAGAAAAGTAATGCACTGGCCAAAGACTACGGTATCGAGATTCTTGATGTGCGAATAAAACGGGCTGACCTGCCCCCAGAAAACGAACGCGCTGTCTTTGGAAGGATGCGTGCTGAACGCGAAAGACAGGCGAAGAAGTATCGTTCAGAAGGTAGGGAAGAAGCTCTTAAGTTAAGGGCACAGGCCGATATGGAAAAGGCATTTATCCTGGCCGAAGCATATAAGAAAGCCCAAATTATCAAAGGGGAAGGCGACGCTGAAGCAGCTAGGATATATGCCGAGGCATTCTCCCAGGACCAGGAATTCTTTAGTTTTATCAAGACCATGGAAGCGTATGAAAGGGCAATCGACAAAGGTACAACACTGGTCATCTCACCTGGTAGCGAGTTTTTTACGTATTTAAAGAACGCGCATTAACCTACCACGATTGGGGTGGAGCTCTGTTATTTAGCGATCTCCTTTCAAGCGTGATGGATTTCTATCCTAAAGACCTATTTGCCTCTCTTCCTCTTATGGCGGGTACGGGCCATCAATTTTTTGTGTTTATGTTTTCTCATCTTTTTTCTCCGCTTTTTGATTACACTTCCCATGGCATGATCTCCTCCTCTGACGTATAGTTCTCTATTCAAAGGACAATAAAACGTTCCTCTTATTACATCTTGGATCACAAGTCCACCTTTTTTGACATTTCATCTTTAATTTTTATCGCGTTAGAAAGCCCCGGGCGGGAGGGGGGTAGAGTATCCGCCGTTGCTAACCCACTGGCAAAACAAAGGTTGGAGAGATCGGAGTGTAAGTTCCGCTAGAAAATCAACCCCCCTCTAATCTGAAACCAGATACTACTCAATTCATATCATGAACAGTTACAATCGAAGTATTATACCGCTTTTTCTAAACCTCCCTAGGGAAACGCTATCTGACGGGGTGAAATTCTAACGGGGTTTGCTTCCTTTTTACGATAGCAAAATATTTCATTTAGTATCGGCTTCGGCTATTTCACAGATCCTTATTCGATGTTGGCCAAGCTCGTACAGATAGGCTCTGGCTTGTATGAAGGCATGTCACCCCGTCAATCATTCTATTTGTGACGGTCACGTTTGAGGAAAGTTTGGGTATGTCCTTAACGGCCGAAAGGGCAGACTTTGATACAAATTCCACAAATAGGAGAACGAATATTGGGGAGTTTTGAAAATTCACCGACGAGTTTTTCCACGCAACGTGAAAAATAAAGGGCGTCGTCCCTACTTTTGTAGTAGTCTTCAGTGTTAACACCCTTTATAGCCCCTACCGGGCAAGCGTCACGGCACAGTGTGCATTCTCCACAACGATTTTCTATAGGGCCGTCTACTGTGAGGAGGGCGTCAGTAAGGAGAGTGACAAGACGGATGCGGGGGCCGTATTGGGGATTCACCAACAGCAGACTTTTTCCTAGCCATCCCAATCCGGCCATCCGGCCCACCGCCTTATGTGTAATGGCGCCATACCAATTTTCCTCATCCACTATCTGTGACGCTGGAATGGGAAGGCTATTAAACCCGTCTTTTTGAAATATGCTAGCAGTCCGAAAGGCGATTTCGTCAAGAATGCGGTTGGCAGTTCGGTAAACATAGGAGTAGATAGGCGTGGGACGATCAACAATCTGCTCAAATACGGCTCTAGGAAGTTTTATGGCAATGGAAATCGCCCTATTAAACGAGTCTAGTAGGTCTGGTGGCGTTAGATTTAGCTGCTTTAAAGGCTCAACATCTGCAACACCGACAAGATCTGCACCCAATTGGATGATTTCAGCTTTTATTCTTTTAGTATAGGTATGGTTTTCACTCTTCTTTCCCATTTTTTAACCTTCGCTATTAAGGTGGAGCAAAATATGGACACAATCTCGCTCGTGAGGGATAGCACCCCATTCTACGAGGAAAGATGTTGCATAGCATCTTCAGGTGGTAAGGGGCAACTGGCCACGGAATAAAGCTCTTCTCTAGACTCAGATGTTTTCGACCTTTATTTTTCCCGTCAGTTGAGAGCGGGGACGGAAAAACTAAGGGTCTCCGCCAAGTCGTTCGAAGAAAACCTATATTCCGTGACCAGTTACTATAAGGGATAGTTAAAAGGGTTTTATTATTCCCAGCTCTTTTGAGCGTTTTTTGTCAACTTGGTTAAGAACGTTTCCGTGATTCCACAACCCATTTTGCTTATTAGTCTGTTCCGACGGAACATTATCCGGGTGACACGCAGTCCGGTATTCAATATTTGCTCTTCCTAGCCCTTCTTCAATGGAGGGATATAGAATCAAGTTCCTCTTCTTCAAAATGGAAGAAATTTTTCTGGACACCAGATGGCTCTTTTCGGAGATTTTCGACATTTTTTGGGGTAGAACAACTGATCATCACCGGAGGATGGCATGACACCCCTTCTTTGATGAGATTTTCCAGCGCCTTGAGTTGCAATTCAAATTCCGCCGGGTCTGCACCGGTTAGTCTTGAGAATACCACCTTGGTTGTCCCTTTTAGGCTCACCCTGACGTGAAGGGCGGGGAGATCTGGACAGACCCTTGGCATACCCTTCCTCATACCGATTAGGATACCATTAGTCTCCAGAATAAACAAGAAATTCTCAGGAACCAGACCTAATACTTTCAGCAGGTGTTCTGCAGCGATGGTTGGCTCACTCCGGCTGATGCGAACCTGGGCCAAGTTCTTCCTTGTTGCAATAGGGTAAGCCTGGTTGCTACCTCATCATAGGTGTCCTTATTTTTCAGGGTGGGCCAGTTTCTCGCAAGACAAGCAAAAAGTTTACCCAAGACTCTATGCAAGACAGACGGCGGCCGCAATTCCCCATAAAACCTGGATGGACGAAAGGAGGAGTATTTCCTTTTCTTTCCCTGGCTCATCACCTCCTTCGTAAGGGAGGCCAGTTTTATGGGCTTAAACATTTAAGTCAGCCAAGTCCCGTCTCTAAGGCACCGTCATAGTTTGCTAGAGGTTCATACCTTCCCAGAATTAACCAACCTTGCAAAATATTCGAAAGAACGGTCATAGGTTGCCTCAGCATCAGCGGGAAAACAACATCCTGGTAGCTGCCTCGCTTTCAGATGATAGGCTATGCATTCACAGCAGATCCCTTTCCGGTCGCAGGGCTCATAAGTGCAGTTGCAGTTTTTAAGATTTTCTTCTTGACGGCATTCCATGGAACATCCTCCTTAACATCATGATTAAGGATGAGAAGCTTTTATTATATATCATAACCTATTAATTTGCAACGAATAATACGACTAAACCCCTGTTAGAATCTCAGACGGGGGATTAAACCCCGTGTGAAAAAGGAGGTATATATCGATTTTCACCCTGTGGTTTTGCCCGGGGCTTTTCTGACGGGGTGAAAAGAGGCGTTATTCTTCAGCTTCGATGAAGGCGACCACGTGAGTTTTGACGGGTGAGAAGGGAACGGGGGACCTGTATCCAGGAACACCCCTTTTCCGTAATTTCTGCGTCAACCTGCAGGGTTGGTTTCGTGGCACACTATTCGGACGGCTCCCCCCAACCCCTTGATTTCCTCGAACTTGCGAAAAATGTCTCGTTTCTGATGTGGAGACGAATCATGTTCATGAAAAGAGTTTACGGATGGACACCCATTAGATTTGTAGTTCGCTGGGCTACGGTTGTTGAGGGCATCTCGTCTCACCTCGAGAAGATGCCCTTTTGTCTGACTTATTTTTGAAAACAGTTTGAGAAATAAAGAAATTTGGGTGTGCTTACGTTAATGGAAAAAGGAATAGATGAAATGGTACGAAACGGATTTTACCTAAATGAACAATATCGATCCCACCTTTGTGGATGCCCGGAAGGTTTTAACAAAGAAACTGGGGGAGCTCTCAATGAAACGGAGGAGAAGATTCAGGATAACGAAAGCTTGATGGAATTATACGAGCGGGTCTTAAAAGCAACCAGGAAGAGAGGGTTGTCAAAGGAGAAATCGTTTAAGTAGACAAAGAATATGTGTTTGTTGATAATGGGTAGAAATCGGAAGGGCAAATCCGCATTCATGAGTTGATTGATTCAGAGGGGAATTTGACGGCGAAAGTTGGTGACATAGTAGATGTCCTCCTGGTGCGTAAGGAGGATTAGACCAGACCGATGATCCTTTCCAGGGAAGAAGCGGCTGAAGCCAAGATATGGGATGAGCTTAAAGAGATTTACGAAAAGAACGGGACCATTAGGGGCAAAATCACGTCGCGAGTCAAAGGAGGCCTTTCTGTAGATGTTGATGTCCTTCCTTTCTTGCCTAGCTCTCACCCCGACCTAAGGCCAGTCAGGAATTTGGATACCTTTGTCGGCATGGAGCATGATTTTAAGATCCTAAGGTGTGAAAAAAGCCATAGGAATATCGTTTTGTCCCGTCGGCCCGGCTTAGGGGTAGAGCGAATATCACTCCGCAAGAAGAGACTTGATCTCTCGGATCAGGGCGGAATACTTGAGGGAATAGTCAGTAATATCACTAGCTTTCATCTATTTATCGACCTAGGTAGGGTTGACGGTCTTGTCCGTATTACGACATGTCCTGGGGCGGTGTTTGGCATCCTCCAGACATGTTTCAGATTGGTGACGGGATATCGGTCAGGGTCTAGCTTCGATATAGAAAGAGAAAGGGTATCCCTTGGTATAGAACACGTAATGGGTGATCTATGGAAGAGAGCTCAAGAGAAATGTCCGCTGGGTGCCAAAATCAAAGGTGGTGTGGTGGGTGTGAAAGAAAACCGTGCCTTCGTGGGAGTGGAAGAGGGGGGTGGAAGCCCTGATTTAGGTTTCTGAAAAATTGTGGACGGGAAAGATCAAGCGCCCTTCTCAGATCTTGAACACCGGTGATATCGTCGATGCTACAGTGCTGCATATCGATTCTGGTAAAAGGCCGGTTTCTTTGGGCGTGAAGCAGCTTGCACCGAATCCTTTGGATACCATCGCTGAGAAGTATCCCGTCGGGAGGGTTATAGAGGGAAAAAATAAGAAATATCAAAGAGTTCGGTATATTCGCGGTCATTGACGATGGGATAGGCGGTCTTGCGCACATATCTGATATCTCATGGACCAAAGCAATTAAGAATCCTTCGGAGCGTTACAAAAAGGCCGCGAAGTGCAGGGAATGGTTTTGAGTACTGACAAGGAAAATCCGCGTGGTTCATTGGGGATCGAAGAACTAACCCAGATCCCTGGGATGAGAGGCCGGAAAAATATAAACAAGTTTTCCGATTTAGTGGTACCGCGAGCAATATGAGTGATTTTGGTGTCTTCGTTGAATTAGAAGAAGGTCTTATTCATATCTCATAGTTATCCAACGACAAAGGGCAAAATCCCCTCTCACGCTTTCAGGCTGATGATGTGATCGAGGCCAGTGTCATCAATGTCTCTTGAGAAGATAGAAAGATTAGACTATCCATCCGAAAACTGGGTGCAAGCTCCGAAAAGGATATTCCTAGAGGTAATATGAAGAGGCATGCAGAAGCGGCGTCCAAGTTGGGAGAATTGTTAAAGGAACATATGATGAATCAAAAGAAACGGTCCTGACATCGTACTCAAGAATCAGAACAACCCCAAGCATCTACACATGTTCCTCCGAACGGGCAGTGGGCTTGTAGGACAGTAATGGGAGGGCTGCTTACAGGGCATGCAGTTATCTTCAATCGGGCTCCCACCGCCATGGTCACCTGTTTTGTTTCCCTACGGGCGTAGGCTCAACGAGGCGAAGGCGGAACCGTTATCCCGCCCAAATACCACCTGTCAAAGACACCTTTTCTCAAGCCCCTCCCGGCAGAAGGAGGTCGCTTCAACAACAATATCGTTAGATTCAATAGGGGAGGGCAAGTAGATGATCTGACAGGAGCATCCTTCCTCAGCTAAAAGAATTGGTTCGCTGTATTCATATGAAGCCGATCAGGGATAAAGTTCCCTCTCGCCTTACCGACTTTAGTTGATCCTGAATCGAGGGTTACAAATTTTGATATCGTTAACGAGCCGATGTAACTTCAACCAATTGTTTTGCTTAGTTCTAGTAAGCAGAGCAACCCATTGGGTTCCAACTCTCGAATAAAAAAATATCAAGACTTGTAACCCTTCCGGACTATGGAGTCTACCGAATCTGCTGCGTTGGCAAGGGCTTGAAGCACCTAACTGCGTGTGTGCCTTTGCCACCTTGCATCTTCGGCAAACTCGACAATCCCTTGATTTAGGTAGATATTTTGCCGGGGGCTTGTCTTGAAAAGCATCGACGCGAGTGTCTAGTAGCGGGATTGATTCGTGGTATAGGCGGTTGGACTGAATTAGGGAAGATGCGTTTCAGGTGGGGGTCGGCAAAAGGAAATGAGATTGCTAGGATATGAGGGTCGTCAAACGCAAAATGGTCGATGCTCGGAGCTTGCTTTGCTACTGGGCAGTGTGCGCATTAGGCATGAACTTGAAAGAATTGTCCAAAGTTTTTGGAATATCTCCTTTTGAGGGGAGGTCATTGCCAGAGGCAGTAATTACCACCAGTTGACGGATAGGTTACTGAATGATTGAAGAACGTCTCTACCTGCCAAAATGGCTCCTGTGCCCCACGAAGGATGAGCTTAGAGAGCTTCTGAGGATTCTTGATATCCACGAATCTTCCATCCGTGCCGAACAACAATACCTCGACAAACTCAAACTAGAGAAAAAGGGCCTCATGCATGATCTGTTAACGGGCAAGGTCAGAGTCAAGCTGTAAAAGGAAACGGGTGTCATCTAGACCTGATGGAAAAGCCTGTGTAGAGCTCCCATTCGCCGAGTAGCTCAAGGGATTGGGAGGGGGAACGCATTGAAGGTGACATCGATCTCCCCTATCTCGCTGGGCGGCAGAGTTTTCGTCATGTGTTGCTGAATATTCGACTGCGCAAGGCCTGAGGAAGATCAACCTGGATGATGAGGGGAGGCCGTTGCTCGATGACGACAGGACGTGCCAGGTCGCGAGGAGACTGGAGCGGGTCAGCTCACCCAAATTGATGGAGGCCAATAAAGAAGCCTTTGGCCATGTCGTCAATCGTATGAGTGTGAGTGGGGATTCCAAGTAGATAGCGGGACCGACGAGACCGCCAAGATCATCGACTTTGACTATGCTGAAACGAAGGATTCTCTGGTGGTCAATCAGTTTCGGGTGGATGTGCCGGGTGGAAGGACTTTTATTGTGCCTAATGTCGTGCTTTTTGGGAACGACATTTCCGTTGTGGTAGTTGAATGCGAAGGCCCTAGCACGTTACCAACCCGGTGGGGGAGGGAATCGACCAGCTCCTCTGGTGTTCCAACCAACGCCCCGATGTGGATGAAGAGTGTGCTGCGAGCGCCTTTTCTAACTACAATCAGTTCATGGTCAGCACCCTTCGGCGGCAGGCACGGGTCGCAACGGTTGGAGTTGGTTATGATCACTACATGGAATGGAAAGGTACAAGCCCCGTTCCCATGGCTGAAGTCGCGATGACCCAGGGTAAAAGAGAAGACTAATATCTAGGAGACTCTTATTGCCGGCATCTTTCTCAAAGAGCACATCCTGGATATCATCCGAAATTTCATCCTGTTCGATCAGGTCGGGGTCAAGCAGGTCAAGCTGATCTCCCGGAACCACCAATTTCGGGCCGTGCACAAGGCCATTCACCGGTTTAGAAGCGGAAAAACAAGAAAGGAAACCGGGGATAGCCATCAGCGGTGGGCATTTGTGGCAAACCCAGGGTTCACGGAAAAGCCTGAGCATGGTATTCTTGCTCCGCAGGATGCGAACCATTCCGGATTTCAAAGGCTTTAAAATGGTTGTGGCGGTGACCGACCGGATCAGTCTGGAAGGCCGGCCCAAGGGAGGGTCACCCCTGAAGGCGGAAACGATATACTAGGCAGACAATAAGAAGGCCCTTGCCAGGTACCTGAAGGGTGACAGCTCCAATATTGTATTCACCATTGTGCAGAAGTACCAGGACAGATCTCATGAGAGTGATGATTAAAAAGTATCCAAACCGAAGATGCTGAAAGTAGCGGGGCCATCGGTCAAGAGTAAAAAGTCCTCCAAACCCCCTATTTCCTGTCTAGAATACTTCTGAGAAGATCTTGCTTCTTGTCGGGGAAGGCCATCGCCGCCACACCAGTATGTTGGACGGGAATTTGATGCAAACCATGCCCAATTGCGCCAAGATCGGGTTTACAGGTACGC
>DTYH01000290.1 GCA_012961955.1 Desulfobacterales bacterium
ACCTGTCTCAAAATACTTCTTTTCATAGATTAGATCATCGTACTCATACCCTTCTACCTTCCTCCACTCTCTATAAGTCGGTATTCCCATACTTGTATATCCTCTCTAATCTCTAATTTTTTGAGCTCTGTTTTTATTCCTTACTAACACCCATGCCTGTGTAATCCAGGCACAAGGAAAAATGAAGGTGAGTTGACTGGCAAATACTTAAATTGTCAAATCGGTAAGTCTTGTAAGGTTTTTCAAGATTTAATTATCGAACCAAGTTTCTCTCATACAGAGTAAATATCGCTATGGCCTCCACGAGTCAAAAGCAGTAATATTGATAGAGCCTGCCGCTCAGAGAGAGTAAGGGGGGGGTATTTTAATGATTATTCCCTCCAGGGCGTGGACCCTACAGGCTGGGGTGGTTCCCGAGCTCAATGGTGGATCAAGGTGGAGCTAAGTTGTAAAATATCGGTCTTCCTATTTTTCCTCCCTTTTCCCTCTCGCATCAGATGTGGGTTTATCAAAGGCAGGTATGAGCACAAACCTTAATGTCTCCTTAACGAGGGATACATACTCGCCCCTTTCTATTCCAAGACTTGCTTGAAAGAATTCTGCTCCAGACACAAATGTGTAGATAGCATTCAGGATGGCCAATACTTGCATCTTTGACCTAGCTGGGACTTTTTTTCGGTTCTTACTCAGCTCCATGGAAAAAGCGATGTTGGATATGTATTCTGGAAGTTGAATATTCTGGTCTGTCTTGCAACGGGTCTTGAGAAAATAACGAGAAAGGATCACGCTTGTGATCTCAGGATGTGAAAATAGATAGTCAACCATCACGTCGATGGCTATTTCCATTCGTTTGCCCAGTGGAAAACCGCGAATTTTTCCTTCCAGTTCTATGAGTTTTTTCCGGAGGTCCTGGTTTATGTCCAGGACCACGGCCTCGTATAGGTCCCCCTTTTCCCCCCAGTGGTAATAGAGGGTGGAGACATCGATCCCCACTTCCCGGGCGATCATACGTGTGGTAGTGCCGTGAAAACCGTAATCACCGAATATCCTGCGGGCTACCATCAGGATCTTCGCCTTCGTGGAACCGGGATCTTTACGCGCTTGTTGCAGTGAGGACTCCAGCACCTCTCTTCGCTTTTTGTTTTTTAATAATTTCAAATAGACACTCCTTCTCCATCATTTGTTGGAAATAATAAAGTAAACTATCAAAAGAGTCAACAATTTTTTAGAGCTAACTACTTCCACTAAACTTCCTCTTAGAACAAATGCCTCTATTTCTGAGGAAAGATTTGATCGGCTCCTTGATTCTTTTTCCAAGAAATGGTAACGAACGAGGTAACAGGCACGGGACCAAAAGGGAACGGTCCTACCCCCTTCGCTGATAATCAAAAAAAAGCCAAAAGCTTTTTCTTGATGGTTTCCCAAAATGAATTTTTAGGAGGCCGTCTTTCTAAAGGGCTACTTGCTGAGCCCTTACGGGGGATTCCACATGGCGTGGCATTAAACCCCCGCCCTGTAAGACCTTCTGTCTCTCACAGGGCCCGTGCGAAAAAAAGGGGTATATATCGATTTTAACCCAGTGTTTACGCGCGAGGCTTTTCTAACCGGGTAAAGCAGGTACGTGGGTATGACGATCAAATCTCGCAAGATAACAAGGGACCCACCAGGGAAGATAGGTCTGGCCCTTGGTAGTGGTTCTGCTCGTGGCGGCGCCCATATCGGTGTGATTAAAGCCCTTTCTGACGCTGGTATCCGGGTCGATTATGTTGCCGGCACGAGTGTAGGTGCACTGGTAGGTGCTGTCTTTGCCTCCGGCAGGATTAATACATTAGAAGATGTCATACTTAGACTGGACTGGAAGGGGATCATCTATTTCTTTGACATGGTCTTTCCAAGATCAGGGCTGATCGACGGTAACAAGATAGCTGATTTTATCAGAAGACACGTTGAAGGGAAGAATATTGAGGATCTAACTCTTCCGTTTTGTGCTGTGTCAACGGATCTTGCCACGGGAAATGAGGTGGTTATAAAGGAAGGAGACGTCATTGAGGCAGTAAGGGCCAGTATATCTGTCCCGGGCATATTCACGCCAGTCAGAAAAGGGGGCATGAACCTAGTGGATGGAGGCCTGGTCAACCCAGTCCCCGTTAATGTGGTGAGACAGATGGGGGCTGATTTTGTCATAGCAGTGGATCTCAACCACGATATAGTTGGCAAGAAGGGTGTAGTAAATCACTCTATATTCAAATCAGAAACTGTATCTTCTGATAGAGATGTCAATAGCCGCCTGCCGGTAAAAGGTAAGATCCTTACCGCTTTGAATAGGAGAGTTAGGGCTATCGATGTTCCTGCATTGTCTCAGATAAGACAATGGATGACGAGAGACCAGCTGCCCAATATATTTGAGGTGTTAGTGACATCTATAAATATCATGGAAAGACAGATCACTGCTACTCGTCTAAAGACCGACCCACCGGACCTTTTGATTCAGCCAAAACTGGGACATCTTAAATTCCTTGAATTTCATAGGGCCAAAGAAGCTATCCTTGCTGGATATGAGGAGGCTAAATCGAGTATTGATCTTTTGTTTGGTAGGAGTGGAACCTTACCACTCCGAGACCCATCATGAGGGCAAGGCCAGCAACAAGGAAAATCATCCTAAATCCTGACCATTCCCCGATATACCCGAGAACGATAGACCCTACAAAAACTCCACCATCGAGCCCGCCGGTAAAGGCTCCGGTAATCTTTCCCCTGATATCGATGGGTTCGTTCCGGACTGCAAGCGAGTTCAGACAGGGGAAGAGGAATCCATGGCCACAGCCCGACATAAAACCCGCCAGTATCAGGATGAAATTTCCTCCTAAAAGTATCAAAGCAATTAGACCTATACCAGTCAGTGCGAGGGCATAGGGGATGATCCGTTCCTCCCCTACCCTATCTGCAAGTCTCCCGCCAAGAAACCTTGTCAATAGTGCTGCCGAGGAATATGTGATGTAATAAAGGGAGATAAATGAGATATGTTGTTCCTTCGCATATGGGGATAGAAAGCTGCTCGAGGCTGCTAAGCCAATCCCGAACAGAAAAGCCAGTATACTAACGATCAGGGTTTTTCTCTTCAAAAGGACTGAGAAGAACGAGCGGGAGGCTACTAGGGAAGAATTGGTATACGACTCAGGGAGTGGTAGATGAAGCAGCAGGCCAAGGGTCGCCATCACTGAGGTAGCGATAAAGAAAAAGGAGAAGCCAGATTCCCTGATAATTAATTCACCAATAACGGGTCCGAGTGCCAGTCCTGTGAGTCCTGACACTCCGAACATGCCGATCCCCTCATTCAAGCGTCCCTCCGGGATAATGTCTGCTATATATGTGAATACAGCAGTAAAACATATGGCCATCCCTACGCCATGAAAAAATCGGACTACGAGGAGGGGAAGATAAAAATCGGATAGGCTACCCTTAAAGTAAAGATAGGCTAAGGGAAGGATACTCATGATTATCGACCCGATGGTATAGCTCCTCTTCCTCCCGATCAGGTCGACCATTTCAGATATCCAAGGACGGCAGAGGACAGATGCAAAGATCAACGTACCCATAACGATCCCGATATCCGCCTCTGAACCTCCGTGGTCTTTTATATAGAGAGGGAAAAGGAAAAAAGCCCCCAGGCTCGATACCGTGAAGAGATTGGCAAGAGCCATAACGATAAACGTCCAGCTGTACAGCATGAGTATCCTTGTTATGTCGAGTAACCGTGCATTGGGGCGGGGTTTTAGACCGATTTGAAGTGATCCCAGCCTGTTGGTTTAATCTGTTTCATCTTTCCGTCAGGATAGACGAGCTCAAGCCTGCCTGAATCGTTTATCTCTCCAATTGGGTAAAGGGGCTGGTTGAACTCTCTCACATAATCTCTCACAGCCTCCTCAGCTTTATCAGTAGGTATGGTACACAACAGAGTATAATCTTCGCCACCCGCAAGGGCAAAATCTACTGGATCGAACTCGAACCTGTCACAGAATTTCTTAAGGTTCTGTGATACAGGTATCTTCTCAGCGTACAATCGTGCTCCCACGTTGCTTTCTTCCAGTATATGCCCAAGGTCGGAACTGAGGCCGTCACTAACATCTATCGCGGCGTGGGCATACCTCTTCCGGGCGAGAAATCGACCTTCCCGAAGATATGGCTTTGGAAAAATGTGGGCATCCTTCAGCACCATGAATTCCTTTGAATCAACAGGTATATTGTTCAATATCAGGTGGAGACCGGCCCGACTGTCCCCCAGAAAACCGGTTGAGAAAATAGCGTCTTCAGGTTGGGCTGTGTGCCTATAGAGTATCTCATCTTTCGGCACAGAACCGACAACAGCTACATTGATGATTAAATCAAGGTTGGACTTAGTTGTATCACCGCCAAGAAGATTGACTGCAAATTCTGCACCTAACTTTTTCATTCCCTCATATAAGTCTTCAAGGAAATCCAGCGGACAGTCCTCAGGAATGGCGATACTCACAAAGGCTTCCTGTGCAGTTCCACCCATGGCTGCAATATCGCTCAGGTTGGCGGCTAACGCTTTATATCCTAGATTAAATCCAGAGGTTGAATCCCTTAAGAAATGTACTCGTTCTACCAGGAGATCTGTTGTTACAAGCGTGACATCACCAGGGGATGGGACAAAGGCCGCAGCGTCATCACCTATACCTTTTAAAACGTGTTTTGGGCGAACCAAGCAGCCGCGGCTTATTCTTCTGATAAATCCGAATTCCCCAATATCCTTTACGTACATGATTCTCTTGCGCGATGAATAACTTCTCTCAATTCACGAGCAGCTACTTCGGGATCATCAGCAGCAACTATCGCAGAAACCACGGCAATACCGTCTGCGCCGTGCTTGATCACAGATCCACTATTCTCTCTATTCAGACCCCCTATTCCCACTATCGGAATCCTCACCCTATTTCTGATCTCACGTACCCCCTGAAGCCCTAGAGGCGGGGGAGTATCGGTCTTTGTAGGTGTCGAAAAGACAGGACTGACTCCGATATAATCAGCCCCCCCTTTTTCGGCCTCTACTGCGTCCTCTACCGATTCAGCAGAAATTCCGATTATCATTGAATCCTTCAGGATAGCTTTTGCCATCTCGAGGGGCATATCGTTCTGTCCGAGGTGTACCCCATCTGCCTGCACAGCCAGGGCGACATCGACTCTGTCATTGATTATCAGAGGTATATTATGACTCTTTAGAAAGCCCTTAATCGCAAGTGCTTCTTCTATGAATTCTCTTGTAGGGCACATCTTTTCCCGTAATTGAACGCATGTGACGCCTCCACGTACTGCTCTCTGAACAATTTCAAGTGTTGTTCTCCCTCGGGATAACCCTCTGTCTGTCACAAGATATAAAGAGTAGTCTACGGTCTCCAACTTCATATCGGTCTAATCCTCCCGGATTTTGCAACCGATTCCTAATCTTTCAGGGGTGATAGTGTATAGTGCATCAAGTAACTCTATCATAAAACTTCCTGGGGCAGACGCCCTCTCTCCTGCAACCTCCCCGGCCAGTCCGAAAAATGCCAGAGCGGTTGCGGTCGCGGTAACTGGATCATCATCTATCGCGAGAAACGCACCGATTGTTACGGTCGCTGTGCAGCCTGTCCCGGTTACGTACCGCATTAACGGGTGCCCGTTTGAGACCTCTATTACACGACTTCCATCAGTAATTAGGTCTGTCGGTCCGGTAATTGCAAGTGTAGTTCCTAGCTCATTGGCAAGGATCTTAGCACTCTCAGCAGCTTCCTCTACAGTGTGTATAGAATCAACGCCTTTTGTCTTTGATTGGGCGTTCCTGAGAGAAAGGATCTCTGATGCATTCCCCCGAATTACGCTCACATCCGTTTCCTCAGTAATCTTCTTTGCCGAATTTGTCCGGAGGGATGTTGCGCCGGATCCCACAGGGTCGAGAACGACAGGTATTCCGAGCTCTGATGCCTTCTTGCCGGCCTTTATCATGGAGTCTACCCAATCCTCTGTTAGTGTGCCGATGTTAAGGACAAGGGCGCCAGCAAAAGACACCATCTCTTCAACCTCATTCTCGGCATGCGCCATTACCGGTGATGCACCCATAGCAAGGAGTGCGTTCGCTGTGTAGTTCATCACGACAAAATTTGTAATGTTATGGATCAGGGGTCTTTTTTCTCTCAATATGGACAGATTTCGAACAGCTCTGTCTGATAAACCTCCCATAGCAGTCTCCTATGCTAAATTGATTATTCACAAAGTAATTTCCCATCTTCTCAACATATTTCGTGGTCTTTTTTATCGTTATTCTTACCTATTCTAATGGCACAGAACTCACCACACATTGTGCAACCTTCATTTTCGGCACTTTCACTCTTTTCCAGAAGAGCGCTCGTCTTTTTGGGGTCAATGGAGACATTGACCTGCCCTTCCCAGTCGAATTTCTTCCGATACTTTGCCATCAGGAGATCTTTTTCCTTTGCACCCTTGACGTTTTTGGCGAGGTCTGACACATGGGCAGCAATCTTGGAGGCGATGATCCCCTCTCGTACGTCCTCCAGGTTGGGTAATCTTAGGTGTTCAGAGGGGGTTACGTAACATAGGAAGTCTGCTCCGGCAGAACCGGCTATTGCTCCCCCAATGGCGGAGGTAAGATGATCATATCCGGGTGCAATATCGGTTACAAGTGGTCCAAGAACGTAGAACGGGGCTTCATGGCACAATCTTTTCTGCACAAGTATATTGGACTCGATTTGGTCAATCGGGACATGCCCTGGTCCCTCGATCATCACCTGGACACCCTTCTCTCTAGCCCTCTTTGTAAGTTCCCCAAGATGGATGAGCTCCTGAACTTGCCCCCTGTCCGTAGCATCTGCCAGGCATCCAGGCCTCAGTCCATCACCCAGACTCAGGACCATATCATATGCCTTGGCTATCTTTAAGAGCCTGTCAAAATCTTCAAATAGGGGATTTTCCTTCTTATTGTATTTTATCCACTTGGCAAGAAACGATCCTCCTCTGCTTACAATTCCCAGGATACGTCCTTCGCTCTCGATGCTTTCCACACTCCTTTTTGTTACTCCGCAGTGAACAGTGATGAAATCTACTCCGTCCTCTCCGTTCTTTTCGATGGCTTCAAAGATTTCATCAGCTGTCATCTCCACGATAGCCTTCCTGTTGTTCAAGGCCTCTACCGCAGCCTGGTATATTGGAACCGTGCCGATTGGGAGGGGTGATTCTTTAATAATCGCCCTCCTTATGGCGTCAAGATCGCCCCCAGTGGAAAGGTCCATTATGGTATCTGCACCCGCCTCCACACAAACCCTTACCTTCTTAAGCTCCATATCTAGGTCTACATGGTCTTTTGAGGTGCCTATATTGGCGTTAATCTTGGTCCGAAGCCCCTTTCCAATAGCTAAAGGTTTAATAAAGGTATGCTTCTTGTTCTGGAGAACCACGATATTGCCGTCCTCTATCCCTTTCCGAATAAATTCAGGCTCGAGGCCCTCCATTTCAGCACACATCTCCATTTGCTCTGATATCTTCCCTTGTCTGGCGATTTCGAGCTGTGTCATCCCTGGCCTCCTTTCCTTTTTACCCTGACTCACGCCTAGGAAGCTTCCCGACCAAAGGTCGTAGTAGCTTCCTGCACGAATCTAAAACGATCTCCTGCCGATCTCCCTAACCCTCTCCCCCGAGGGCGAGGGAACTATAAGAACGCCGTTCATCCCCGTAAGGGGTAAGGGGCATTCAGGCGTGATTACATAAATATTTCAGTTACATATCAAAAAAGCCGTCATCCAGCGAACGGATGACGGCTCTTTTTCAAAACGAAGAAACGCCGCTTCCCTACGCTGGAATTACCCAGATCAGGTTCGAAGGGTTGTCACAGAGGACTCTCAGTAAACCACCCCCGCGGTTATTCAAAGAGTAGTTTTTGAAATATGATTTGTCAAGGATTATTTTGATTTTATAGTTTGTTCTGGGAAAATACGAGATTTCCCTGTTGTGATTACCTAATAAGATACTTCTTGAACCATTCTGCGCTTAGCTGAATAGCCCTTTTTCTATCACTCTCCCTGGTAAAACGATGATCTCCTCCAGGAAATATTTCAAGTCTTTTAGGTTCGTCCATGAGTTCATATATCTTTTCTGCATGCCATAACGGGACGAGTTCATCATTTTCACCGTGCAAGACGAGACATTGTTTAATTCGGCCAAGGAGATCAAGAAGCCTATGCCTTGCCAGATCTTCATAGAAGCCGTCGCTCAAATGTGGATAAGGCTCTTCTTCTATATCACTTCTTACCCGTCGCAACGTATACGGAGTGGCCCAGACAGAGAGCGCTTTCAAAGAAGGGTCCCGGGCAGCGGTTATAAGAGAAATAAACCCTCCCATACTACTTCCCAACAATCCGATATCTCCATTCACTCGAGGATGGGTACGGGCAAAGGCACAAACAGCTTTCAAATCCTTTAACCGACCACTTACGGTGGTGTCTTCTATCCTTCCATCACTCTCTCCGCACCCCCGGTGATCATAGCGGATAGCTATAAATCCTTCACGAGCTAGATCCTCTGCAATCGCGATAAATTTAGGGCTTTCCTTACTGCTAAACAGGCCATGGGAGCAGATCACGCAGGGTGCTGTGTCCTGCTCAGGGAAATGAATAACCCCCTGGATATTTTCTCCTTCAATCGTGGTAGTAAAACTTTCGACCTTCATACACGTTCCTCTTTTGCTGTCGCGTTGCTTTTCACCAAACACCTATGTGGAGTGGGGATTATCCCCGCCCATCAAGGGTATTAATACAAGCACCAACGAGATTCGGTCCAGAATTTAGTTTTGTTACTAGATGTAGGGTGGCATTTCACATCCCGCCGAAATTGGGGGTGGCGCGTAGAACCCCCTACAAATATAGTCAACTCACAGAGGCTGTAGCTGTTTGCCATATATCGGGTTTTGCACCAGCCCGTAATTATAACGACTTTTGCCTGATACTATAATCTCGTATCCTGCATCCTCTCTCGTATGTTCGGTATTCGCGTTATATTTTGATGTGGCGGGCTTGTTTCATGACGCTAATGCATCAAGATAAAAATAGTTAGCACATGAACATAACCAAGTCAATTTAAAAACTATTAAGAATGTCGTATCGTTAAAGGAAGGGCTTCCTTTGCAAACTTAATGTTGGAACCTGGTTCTTCTCCCATTTAGTTGGTAGCAAAGGATTCAAGGACTCCGGGATTCAAGGGTTTGTCTTGTAAGGATTTTCTTAGTGGCTTAAGTCTCCTTTCTCCCTGTGATGTATTCTTCTGAATCTCTATTAAGAATACACCCGCGTTCTATGGCTAACTATCTGAACTTCATGCCAAATTATATGAGGGGAAAGATTGTCCTCGACCCTGATCAGGGGCGGGAATGTGCCCTGTTTTCGTTTTCAATGTGGGTGGGATTTCGGATCCCCAGCTTCGCGGGCATGACGTCAAAAAAGGGACGCTGGGAGCTTAACTTTTCAGGCTTAATGTAGCCTAAGTCTCCAGATAATAATATTTATGTCTCTAATTCACAGTTTTAACCGTGAGCTACACGTAAATAACGAACATATTCATAAAAACTTCGACTGTCTGTAATTATTAAATATTCCACTTGAATCCTTATATTTTACCGATCCACTTGGAGAAGAGCCGAATAGCTGTTTTAAAACCATCAAATCTATGATAATAGTTCAGCCTGAAATCAAATCTTCATACCGGACAGAGAGAAAATGAAATCAAATGAGTTCTGAGGGCAGGATACAAAATATCTGGCTCTTTGTCTTTTGTTTCTTGGCTAGCTTCCTCTGTTTTGTCACCCGTGTCAATATCTCTATTGCTGCTCCAGAGATGATCGCACAGGGATGGACCGAAGCTGAAATGGGGATAATCCTATCCGCTTTTTTTTGGGGATACGTCATAATGCAGATTCCAGGAGGGGTGCTTGCCGATCGTTATGGCGGCAAGCTGATTATGAGTAGTGGCGTATTCTTCTTTTCCCTCTTCACCTGTTTAACACCTTTAAGTCCAAAAGTTTGGATGATGAGCATCATTCGCGGACTCGTGGGTGTGGGACAGGGAGCAAATTTTCCCTGCGTTACCAACCTTATTTCCCGTCTAGCCAAACCCCATCATATGGCAAGATTACAAGGTTTTACGCTTTCCGGAGCACACATTGGTCCTTTGATCGCCCTACCAGCAGGCGCATGGATAGTGGGACGATATGGTTGGCCCAGTATATTCTATGTTTCAGGTCTGATCGGTTTTCTCTGGTGTATACTCTTTGTACTAAAAGTAGGAGATATAAAAACAGATGATTGTGTTACACGTCCCCGAATTCCGTGGAAGAGACTTTTGACTGATAAATCCAGTTGGGGCCTAACAGTTTCTTATTTCTCTCACAACTACACCGCGTACTTTTTTCTGGCCTGGCTTCCCACTTATTTGATTCAGGCGCAAGGATTTTCATTCATGTCAATGGGGATTGTAGCCAGCCTTCCCAGTCTTGCCTCTTTTATTTCTATGAATCTTTCAGGCTGGTTCTCCGATCTTCTGGTAAGAAAGGGTAAATCACCTGCGTACAGTCGGCTGTTGTTGATTTATATAGGCATGGGAGGGTCTGCTATATCTCTCATGTTGATTACACTTTGTTCTTCACCTTTCATGGCTGTCTTCTATATCACTCTGGCCTCGGCCCTTCGCTCGATCTCCACGCCTCTGTACTGGACCCTCACCATAGACCTGGCTGGTGATCGTGCGGGCATCCTTGCTTCTATAATGAATACTTCAGGAAATTTTGCAGGCATTTTAGCCCCTATGATTTCTGGATTCATTGTCTCCTATTTTGCCGACTGGAACTTGGCCATCTATATGTGTATTCTGGCGGTTTTGGTAGGGGTTCTAATCTTGATTCCAACAGTAGGTGCACGCCACTGCGGCTAAAAAGAAACTGCTTTAGGCAATCCTTCACGGGGGTAGGTCTATCCACCCCTGTAATATTAAAAGAGGTAGGTCAACCAGACGAAGGGGCCATTCGGCGCCCATATGAGAAAATTCGTGCCTGGTATTCTGAATCCACCATATCCTGTACCTCTTCCTGCGTAAAGAATATCACCTCCGAGACATATTTGTAGATCTTGGGCTATATCCCAGGTAGCCCGGGGTTGAACTCTTCCGCACAGGTCAGCCAAGCTGCTAATCATGGTCAAATATACCTTGAACAGCGGGTGTAATTCCACCCTGATGTGGCTGCCCAAGTAACTCTGGTCTAAGGTGAATAACCCTCCTCGATTGACACAGTGGGAAATCTTCGCATCAGGAAACGCCTGCGTGTACTGATCATCACCTAGACCGTCATAAAAAAACTCTAAAAAACCCGTAAAAATTCTTTTTTCACCAGACCCAGGGGTAATCCATGCTAGCCAGTAAGGACAGACAGGTAGTCGTCCGAGTCGCTATTTTCTTGTAAAAAGGTCCAAGTAACGTCCAGGCGCCATGCTCCATTACCCAGATAACCGGGGCTACCCAAGCCAGCTACCTCTCCTTGAAATGCCTGGCAGCCATGATGTTAAACTCGGTGTTATCCAGGACAAGGTGCACCTCCCCCCAGAGAGTTGTGGTTCCACTCCACATCTCCACTTGACATGTCTCGTCTGGGCACATACGGAAATTCGAAATCACCCATTCTGTTTAGCTGAAATCGCGTTGAAATCATATCATCCCCCGATCTTGTAGCCCCGCTCAATATCCGCCGGTGAAAATGGATTTTAAACAGGTCCACGGGGTTAAAAGGGATCCCGTTTCCCCCACGTTACCGCCTGACAACCGATGCAGGCCACACCCCGCTTCGGGAGCAAGGTCAAGGAGGGCCAGTCTGACCGATGGTAGAGGATATAATCATCTTTCTCATCAATGGTCTGAATCAAATCCACGAAGCGACGACTGTGTTCAAAAGGATGGCGGAACAGCAAATCGTCTCTGAAAAGATCTGGTGAAAGCCGTTTCAACCCTTTTCCTTTCCTCATACTATCCCCGCCCGAAAGGACCACTTCGTTACGGGTTTTAAAATACCCCCATTTTCCAAAGAAAAGCTTTTTCTTTAGTCGGCCCTCAGTATTACCATCCGTAGTAATCTCGAACGCCCACAGGTTCAAAAATTGATTTATTCTCAGGCCATGAAACGGATCCCCGAACCTTGATATGTCCACCCCACTGAGACTCAATATTCTTGTACAAGGGCTCGGCGGACTTAGATTCGTTATTCGAAATAACAGGCTTGGCCTCATTTGCAAACTCGGTTGACGCACACGACGTGTCCAGGCCAGTTTGAGCCAGGGATGTTCCAAGCAGCAAAACACCGATAACTATACATGACCTCTTGAACTGACCTGTAATCACGATCGCCAAGCTAGTCATCCGAAACCAGGCCATCCCTGACGTGGATTAGCCGGCGGGCATGGTCCATGACCATGTGACCACGGGTGGAAAAGATAAGGGTGACACCTTTCTTCTTATTCGTCTCCTTCATGATTTCTAATAGGCCCTTTCCGGTCTATGAATCCAGGTTGCTGTAGGCTCATCCGCCAGCACAATCGCTGGGCGGGAGACGATAACCCGGGCAACACCTGCCCGTTGCTGTTTGCCTCCCGATAGCTCCGCAGGACGGGGGTCGTATTTACCTCCGCGCGCATCATCGAATATGCGTCTGCCCCATTTCCGGGGCTCAGCTGCGGGCATCCCCTGGAGTAGCATTACGAATTCAAGGTCTTCTAAGGCAGACAGGACAGGGGTCAGGAGGTTATAAGACTGAAATACAAATCCGATCTTGTTCAACCGTAGGTTAGCCAGCTTCGATTGAGTCATCTCCTCCAGGGCGTTTCCATTCAGCATTACACTACGGGAATCAGCAGGGCCAAAACCGCCGATGATATTGAGTAGGGTGGTCTTACCTGATCCCGAGGGGCCCGCTAGGGTGACAAAGTGTCTTTTTATACGGACAGGCATAGGCCTGTGAGGGGTTGGACCCTAACTTTCCTTGTTGGTAAGTCTTTCTGACGTCAGCACATTCCACGATGTTCATATTCCTTCCCCACTATGAATTGTAAAATCCCCGAGTCCTCAATCCATAATGGAACAAGTACGGCCCACGCCCTCCACTAGGGTAAATCTGGCGGCCTTAACAGACGGATACATATTCACCAGAATTCTCGACATGAAGACGACCAGGTTAGCCATGATCACATCTTTGCCATTGGTTTGTTGGGTGGATCACCCGAGACGTCCCGACAAGTTCAAGGCCAGCGGCGAGAGACGAAAGATGGATGCCGGTCTCAAACAGGGCCAAGATAGCCAAAAAGCCGATACTGTTTACGATAGCCACGCCCAGAAATGATTCAGTGAGGACCTCCTTGATAATCCAACGCGGCTTCATACCCAATGCACTGAGCAAGCCAAATTCTCTCGCCGCTCAAAGACCGCAATGAGCATGGTATTAAGAATGCCAAAGCCGATGGCAATAAAGACCACCGAAAACCATGGGAAAGCAGTCCGCAGGGAGCAAGGCACATGATTCACTTCGTCATAACCGGTCAGGACTATTGAGATTTCGGAAATACCTTTTTTCAACTTCAACATTTCCCATGCTACTGCCACGCTAACAAAGACAAACAGCTTCTCGGCGGTCCCCATCTCGGCGTTGAAGATCCCAACGATACGGAAGGGGCGGGATGCGATTTCGCAGCGCTATCCTGTGACGTAAGGACCAGCTTGCGGCCCAACTTGTCTCAAAGCCGTGCAGTAAGGCCTCATCCACCAGAATCCCGTATTAGTCATCCGGTTTGAGGTAACGCCCCCGGGTGATGGCCAACTTAATGAACGAGAGTCTGGTCTCTCTTTGTGGGTCGACCCCATGAGGGTACCACCGCTGGAATCTTGAGCCTTACTGGCAATAGCGTTGACCCGGACGTGGAGGTCGAGTCGACGGCGGGCAGGAGAAGCTTGTCAAGGGTTGTTTCCACCACCTGGGGTTCGGCCATACTGTTTTGTATAACCGGATCACCTCGATAGCCTTTCCTTTATGATGCACCTGTACCTCTCCTGTAACGGTGGCTACACGCTTCGGACCATCTGGTCGTTGATTCCCTCATGAACGCACTTAAGAAGACCATGCTCCAAACCCCGATAATTACTGCTTTCACAATGACCGTGGTTCGCCCTCAGGTTTCGACATCCCAGCTCGAGATGCATAAGGGGATTCCTCAATTCGTAAGATTTTTGCACTTCGAGAAAATCGATTTTTTCAAAACGCTAAAGTGCTACCTCAATCCTTGCACAGCCTTCATCCCCTCCACTGGCCGGAGCCACCGCAGCTCAAGAGGGGGATACAAGGCGACTAAAAGGGTGATCACCAATACCACGCCCGCTCCTACTGAAACGGGATGCACCGAAAGGTGGGGAAACATCCGTTCAGGCAAGCCATATTGACACATCAGCTCGGATGGACCAGGAATGATGATTCCGTTATCTCATCTATCTCGTCTATCTGGTTGATGAGACGGACCAATAGTCTCTCCGTCCCCGGTCTCAAATCGCTGGAAAAACAAAGGTTGGAGACATCGGAGGGAAGGCTCCGTTAGGGAATCAACTTCCGTAAGGTCTTCAACCAGAAATATAATAGCCAACTCATACCGGGTGAAGGTACGTGTTTGAAGATTGATGATGATTTTCTAACGGAGTGAAGAAAGAGCTTTACCTCGTGAACAGTTACGGTTATTCAAATAGTTGAGCCAATACCTGGCTCAACTCTGCTATATCGATCGGTTTAGTAATATAAGCCTTTATTAATGTCCTGGCACTCTCGTCTATGCCGTTCGGCCCTTTCTCCTCGTATCCGGAAATAAACACAATCTTGGCAACGGGATCATACTCGATAATCCTTCTGGCACAGGTTACACCGTCCATTTGCGGCATATTTCGATCAAGCAGCACTGCGTCAGGCTTCCACGATTTATATTTGTCAATGCCCTCTTTCCCGCTCCTAGCAGAGGCCACACGATAACCTAAGAATTCGAGGAAATATTCCATTGATCGAAGTATCTCTGCCTCATCCTCCACTATTAATACCTTCTCACCTTTCCCATGAACAATCTCAGACTCAACCCTTTGCTTGCCGCTCACCTTACCACCGGAGACAACGGGAAAATAGAGTTTGAAGGTGGTACCAATTTTTGGTTCAGAATAGACATGTATCTCGCCTCCATGATCCTTGACAATACCATAGGCTGTGGAAAGACCTAATCCAGTGCCTTTTCCTACCTCTTTTGTGGTAAAGAACGGGTCAAAGCACTTTTCAAGAGTCTCTTTATCCATACCGTATCCGGTATCGGATATGATTACCTCCGACTTATCCCCTTTCTGTCTGGCCTTTATCTGTAATCTGCCACCATCAGGCATGGCATCCCGTGCATTGGTACACAAGTTCATGAACACTTGGCTCAGGCCTGCATCGTCACCTCTAACAAGAAGTAATTCAGGTACATCGATCTGTATATCTATCTTCTTGTCGAATGATTTACTGATCAAGCCGTACACTTCTCTAATAATTTCCACTAAATTCAGGATCTTGAATTCAGCTCGGGGTTTTTTCCGGGAAAACTGCATTAGATCCGCAACCAACCGGGAACCTTTTTCTACTTCAGCAATGATCCTATTGGCAATGTTACTCAGCTCAGGATTATCTGCATATTTTACTCGCATAAGCTGACTATTTAATGAGATTGCGGTCAGAATATTTCTAAAATTGTGACTCACTCCACTGGCGATGGTTCCTATTGACTCCATTTTTTGTATCTGCCGAAAATGGGCTTCCAGCTTTTTTTGTGGGGTGATATCTCGTAAATTGATGATGTTGCCCACTGGAATCCCATCCCTATTCCGATACACAGCTCCGCTTATACTAACATCAAGAATATCTCCCTCCTTTGTCAACCTGCGACTTTCGATGCCAGAGAAACTTTCGCCCGCAAGCACCTTATCGATCATGATTTGAGTCTCGCGTCTACTCTCTTCAGGAACATAATCAATTTTCTTGCCCAGGACTTCTTCTGCGGTCCACCCAAAAACCCGTGTAAAGGCAGGATTCAAGTAGATTACCTTGCCATTCATATCATAGATAATAATAGGGTCGGGAGATGAGTCTAAGACCGTACGATATCTCTCCTCACTTTCCAGCAACGCCTCGGTTCTCTCCTGAATCTTTTTTTCCAAGTCTTTGCTGTATTCATCAAGTTCCTTTTTATTGTTTTCCAATTCTTTTGCCATTTTGTTAAAAGAATTGGCGAGACACCCTAACTCATCATTTCTGGAAATATCTACCTGGTATGAAAAATTACCCGATGCAATCTCCCGGGTACCTTTTACCAGGGACAACAATGGTTGAATAAGATGTTGTACGAGGAATAGAGCTACTAGAATACCTACGCCTGCAATTCCCACAGTAATGATAAGGGTAGATTTGATGGATGAAAGTATCAATTCCTTGGTTCTGTTTAACGAGAAACCTATCGTAGCTCTACCAATGGGCTTACTTCTTGGTGCTATCGTGGGGTTCTCTGTCAGAGACACGAGTTCATCCGAGGGTTTCCATATGGGTACAGATACAAATAGAAAACTGCTATCTTCAGAAAAAGAAAGGTTGAAGGTGTTTTGTACGGAAGGGATGTTCTCCCATTCCACCCCTCTTCGTAATATACCTTTCTTCGTCAGGTCTATCAAAGATTTACCTTCAACGTTTTGGATTTGAACAAAGGCCACATCCTCTTCGCTCATGATACCTGCCACTATCTGCTTTATGGCCGGTATATCCTCCAGGAGCACAGGGTATTCACAATTATAAGCAACATTTTTAGCCAAGGAGGCAGCCCTGTTATGCAATTCATCAATCAACAGTCTTCTTTGTGTAGAAATGAAATATATGGCCAGGATAGTTACAATACTGAGTACCATGCAGATACTTACCATGATAGACTTATACTTGAGCCCGAACTTTGAGAGGAATCTTCTCGTCTTTGTGATGCCCATATTGTGCTACCCTCAAAAAACCTTATCAACTATTTTCAAAAATTCAGGGGTGAAGGTTATCCCCAAAGCTCGTGCTACCTTCTGATTGATGGCAATGCGAGCCTTTCGCGGTTGAAGGATCTTTACTAAAGATTCTTCGTTTCCCAATAATACCTTCTTTGCCAATAATGCCGATTGGCGGCCCATGTCCTCATAATCGCCGTATACGGCCATTAATGCCCCTGCCTTTGCAAACTGGGGGGAAAATCCGACAAAAGGAATGTCTCTCCGTAAGGCAAATAGCAAAACATACCTGGCGGTTTCGGGCCCATAAGCCGTATTATCAAGAATAGACCACAAAATATCAATCTTATCCTCCAGATGATGTAGGGCAGAAGGAACCTCCTTAACAGAACGAACCGAGCAGGTAACGAGATCAAGGGCCACGCTCTTTGCACTTTCTTTAGCAATTTCAATATACTTTTGGTTAAATTCTGGATTATAGATAACGCCTATACGTTTAAGTCTTGGGAATGCTTGAGCTATTATTCTAAATTGAAGCAAGGGAGGCAACTCAATGGTTATTCCGTAGACATCAAGGTAGTCAGTGGAAAGATACATTTCAGGATGTAAAACCAGGCAAAAAATCTTCGGAATTTTTTTGACGGTAAGAGCATACTTTAACGCCTTGGTACCAAGACACAGGATTAGATCGGGTCTATATTTTGAA
>DTYH01000291.1 GCA_012961955.1 Desulfobacterales bacterium
CACGGGAAGGTGTGGATGAGGAGATGATGGATAACTTGAGGGAAAATGATTTTGTCTGAATACGTCAGCCGTTCCTCTTTTGAAAGTCGAAGAAGGATAGCTGATTTGTGTTTTCCGATTCAAGCTGGTGACAGGTATAAACAAGGTTGTTTTCTTGTTATAACAGCAGGTTATACGAATTAATCAGTCAAACACTCAGACAGTAGTGGATATGAGATGGGTTTTAGAACAAGTGCTATAATCCCTACCTATAATAGACCTGAAGATCTAAAAAACTGCATCCAATCAATCCTGAACCAGACAGTCAAACCTGATGAGATAATTATTATTGATGATGGCAACCTAAATGAAGTGCCTCTCCAATCAGAGTGTGAGCAAAAGGGGATTGATTTGAAATATGTAAAGAAAAAAGTGCAGGGAGTCTGCCAGTCACGAAACCTGGGAGTTCGTCTCTCAACAGGAGACATTCTTTTTCTTCTTGAAGACGACATTGTCTTACTTGATGATTTTTTTGAACAGATCCTGAAAACATTTGAGGAATATTCGAATGGGTCGTTAGGGGGAGTAGGAGGGGTCATTCACAATATTGATTTTTCCAAAAGGGGAAAAAGAATCCTCATGTTCTTTTATCGAATGTTTTTGCTCACGGGATTACAAGAAGGAAAAATCCTTCGTTCCGGGTTCAGTACAGATTATGGAACAACCCAATCTCCCCCGAGAGAAGTCTTTAAGGTTGATTTTCTTACAGGTGGTGGAAGCGCCTTTCGAAAAGAAGTGTTTGATTCCTTTCGGTTTTCAGAGAGATATCAAACCCAGAGCGGATATGCCCAGGGCGAAGATAAGGAATTTTCCTATCGAGTTTCGAAGGAGTATAACCTATTAATCAACCCAGACGCCCGTTTTTATCATTATCCGGCAGAGAAGACCGGGCACAATAAATTTATCAAAGGAAAGGCGTTCATCCTATCCAGATACCTTTTCTTCAAGGAGTGTGTCAAAAAAAGGCCGCTCGATTGGGTTTACTGGATCTATGCAGTCATCGGTTATCTTCTTATTAGGACCTGTATCTTGATGTTCTCAATGAAAAGGACCGAATATGACCGTGTTAGAGGCATACTTTCAGCAGTGAAGGAAATCCTTTTTAAACGAAGAGAATTAGAAAGGATATAACATGAAATGTATAACCGAGAAGAAATTATTTTTCAAAAAGACCAATTGTTGGTTTGCCGACGAACCTTTTGACGTAAAGGATTGTGATGCCGTCTTTTTTTATGCTACAAAGAAAGATGTTTCAACCACCAATTTTTATAAAAAAGAATCCCCGACCCTGGTTATTGACCTTACCAAGGACCTTGATACCATTTTTGGGAAGATGAAAAAAAAGTCGTGTCGTTATCTTATCAAAAGAGGCCAAAGGGAGGGCATAAAGGTAGAATGGAACAGGCATCACCACGAATTCCAGCTCTTATACAACCGATTTTCTAGATCAAAGAGATTTTCTGGTTTCTCAGGTCACATTAAAGATTATATGGGGCATAGTACACTTTTTACCGCCTCTTTGGATGAAGAATTACTGGCTGGTATTCTCACCATTGAAGATGAGAGGCATATAAGATGGCTCTTAGGATGTTCAAAACGTCTGGAAGTAAATAAAGAGAAGATGGCTCTTGTAGGGGCAGCAAACAGGCTACTTATCTGGGAGGCCATTCAATATGCCCACAGGCGAGGGCTGGTCGAATTTGATTTCGGCGGATACTATACGGGAGGAGATCAAAACGACCCCCGGAATAATATCAATAGATTCAAGGAGTCTTTCGGAGGGGAGTTCCGAACATATTATAACTATACAAAATACTATTCACTTGTATACAAATGGGCAAAATCTGTTCTGTAACACTTAAAGTCTCATGAATCTAATTTTAAGAACAGGATGGATTATTCTGGTCTGAGATCCCATAACAACATGGTTGTTCATAAAAGAGGAATAGGATGCTCAAGCGCATATTTGATAGAATAATAAGCAAGCTCGCTGTAGTTCGCAAGTCAATTTTCCCCAAAAAGATTATACTCAATTTCCATAACCTGAAAGACTTTAGGTCAGCTGATTTTGGGGATGTGTGTACTGACCTGTGCGGGGATGTGCTCGATGTGGGACTGTTTGAGGAGGAAATGAAATGGCTGAATACCTTTGCTGACTTTGTTTCCCTTAACACACTGCTGAATGAGGAAACCAAACCTAAAAAATGGCTGGTTGCTGTTACCTTTGATGACGGATATGCCAGCAGCCTCTCCTATGGCCTCCGAATATGTGAAAAATTCGATATCCCCATGTACTGGTTCGTTGCTACCCAATTTGTTATAGATCCCAGGAGCCTCCCCTGGTGGGATATTCTCCTGCATATCGCAAAAGAAATGGACTCTTTACTTGAGTTTGATGGATTACAAGGGCATTATTCGTTCAACCTAAAGTATCGATCAGAAAAGTTAAGGTTTTTTTATCTGTTGTCCAATGAGTTCAAGAACCTACCCCCCTCGGGGAGAGATGAGCTCGTGGAAAATCTACGCGAGGCAGTTAAACCATACCTGGATTTGCCTGAAAATGAGATGGTACGGCCATCCGATATTGCAAATGCAAGTCGCTCTCCCCTGCTCCAGTTAGGTGCGCATTCACACTCTCATCCCAACCTGGCCCTATGTTCTGACAGGGAGCTTGAGAGAGAAGTGAAGGAGGGGCGCCGCCTTTTACAGGAGTGGAGCGGCCAGGAGGTAACCTTGTTTGCCTATCCTTTCGGAAAAAGAAAATATCTTGATCCAAGATGCCCACAGGCTGTTTTGGATGCAGGATTCCAGGCTGCACTGACAAGTGAGATGGGTTATATAAATAGGAATTGTGACAATTTTATGATACCCCGGCTTTGTGTTGATGGCCGGTGGGATCTAACCACTTTTCAGGCAAGGGTATTAGCAACAGACATAATTTCTCACATAAAATCGAATAGATAGGATCCTATTCTGACTGCCAGGACATTCTATGAGGGGAAGGATTATTGTGTCCGCTTCAAAATATTCTGCGGACTTTTGGTCAACGGAAAAAGGAGGAGACGTTTCCAACGCTCAACCGTTTCTGGCCTGTTATGATAGACCCATAAAGGGAGTGTTGGCCATGTCCTGATTTCAATTCCGTGTTTCCAGCCCCAGTTCAACCATTTCTCTTGGTCCTCAACATAAACCGGAAAAGCAAAAGGACAAACTCCATCTGGTAGATGGTCGAATACCGGTTGGACGGGTGAATGTAAGAAAAATTGCAACCACAGTGCGTAATTTCTGCGACGTTTCTTAATCTCTGACTGTAGGTCATAGTGGAAGAGAAGCCATTTTGCAATCGGGTCCATCCCAAAGGGTTTTTGCTCCAGTTCACCACTTCCTGGTTTAGGGATTGATTTCTCCTTCCGAAACTTTGAAAGAGGAAGGAACGTATTCATATCTATCCAACGCAGAAATCTTTTTAAATAAAATGTTTTACACGGCTCCTTTTCCCAATACGGCATATAACGTGAAGATTGGAATCTTCCTATCAGGGTTGGATGGTTAAGGCATAAGTAAGCACCATTTTTTAATGGGAGTGTTTTCCTCACAGAGGTAAAAGACAAATCTCCAAAAGTACCAAGAGGTTGGTCTCCTTTATGGCTCAAAAAACCTTGAGCATTGTCTTCAATGTGCCAGATACCATGTTTTTTGCAGATTGCCCGGATAGGGTCATAGGGTTGGGGAAAACCAAAATAGTTTACCGTAAGAATTGCCTTTGTCTTTTTTGAAATCTGTCTTTCTATTCTCTCATAACGGGGCTCAAGCGAATCATTCACAGAATAATAGATAGGGGTCAAACCTAAACTATTAAGAGGAGATAGAACTACATCACAGATGAAATCAGGGAGCAAAACCTCGTCGCCTACATCCAACTCCAAAATATGAAGGCCGTATTCCATACAGGTACGTGAGTATCCTAACAGTACACAATGTCTTGACTGAAAAAAATTAAACTGATTATGGGATAATGATATTTCCAAGGGATTAAGAACCGAGGATGAATATATCATATCTTAACTTCTCATATAATACGGTCTTTCTGCGTACTTTTATCTCCTATCTGCACTACCCAGTCAAAACCTGCTATAAAAACTATACTAGAAGAGGGTGGAGAAGCAAGGGTAAAGGCCAGAAAAAGACCATAAAGACAATTTTTCTTCCAGTTCCTCCCCTTCTATGCTATGTGTCTTTCAAATTTAATTTAAGTTGACGATGAAGAACACCAACTACAAAAATCAATGGGTAAGGAGTAAACGAATATGATTAGACGTATATTGCGTAGAATCCGTGATGAAAAACCTAAGGACCTTGTTCTTTATGTTAAAAGCTGCCTTTTTCGGCACCCTGTATTAGATAGATTCTGGCTTTTAATAAATTACTACTTGCACCCTTCAAGGAAGGTAGTAAGGAAGGTTCAGGGGTCAAGAATGGTTTTGGACCTTTCAGATAGAGGGATTAGTAGGGACCTCTTTTTGTACGGTGTCAGAGAACCTGAATGCACCAGGATATTTAAAGATGAGTTATCTCGGGGGATGAGGGTTGTAGATATTGGTTCAAATATAGGATATTATGTCCTGATTGCTGCACAATCAATTGGTAATTCGGGGAGGATCTATGCGATTGAACCAGAGCCGCGAAATTTTGAGATGTTGAAAAAAAATGTGGAGATGAACTCATATGGGACCCATATAACATTTTACAATATGGCAATTAGCAACAGGGTCGGGAAGTGCCAATTTATCACCACAGATACTTTTAATACCCATAGATTGGCGACATCAAAATCAAACGAGGATTGTATGGAAGTAGATACTACAACCTTAGATGAGCTTTTTGGTGATGAGATAGACTTTGTCAGGATGGATACCGAGGGTGCGGAATGGCTTATCTTTATGGGTATGAAACATATCTTGGATAGTCATCGTCCCTTGAAACTATTTATCGAGATACACCCGAGGCTTATTGGAGAATATGGAGGAAATGTTGAGGAAGTCTTGAATCTTTTGTCTAATGCAGGTTTTGATCTAAAATATCTTGTGCTATTTGAGTCATATCGTTTTGTGATCCCATATATCAAAGGTAAAGGCGAAGTCGAAAAAAGTATCAAGTTTAATAAGCCTTTAGGCAGCCTTCTTCTTAACCAAGAAATAAGAAATGTTCTCGTTCCGAAATCAAATTTTATCCATAGAGCTGGTTACAGGCTTTTTTTGGAAAAGAATATTAAAGACGCTAACAATCCAAGAAGGTAATACTCTACTAAACCGTTAGTCCTCTATGCACCCCCAACCTAAACGGCCAAGGATTGTGGAATGAATCCCAATACGGCAGACTTCCCATACTGCCATGAGAAGGTTCCACAGGATAATACTTATACCTGTGAGGATTACCCCGCCTTAATGCCCAGGATTGGGATCAAAAAAGCATTCAATGCCACATTGGCTCCGGTCGAGATCGCTACACCTCTTACAGTGTCGCGTTCATGATCGGTCATATCAAGTACATCTCTAGCCGCACCTATACCCCACGCTATAGATCGCTTCCCCGGGGAGGATACGAAGGGCTATTCTCTTTTGGGTCCGGTTCAATCTGTTTGCAATCCAGTCCTGTGGAATGCCGAGGCGATTCACGCAGAATATCCTGATGTGGAGGCCCGTCCAGCTTGAAGCGCGAAGATCGACTAGGTATGAATCCGTTCTTTGCCTTGAACGTCCGATGGCGTTTCTGATACCTGCGGAGCTGAAGAGCTGGGTTTTTGTTGTAGCGCGTCTCGTTGTGTCCTTACCTCGTGTTCTATCAACTGCTTGGGCCAACGGCCTTTTTAGGCGCATAAAGCAGTGGATCTGTTCCATTTAAATCCTTTATGACGGCTTGGGGTTCTGTCACTCCCGTTGTCTTGTAGGTGTGCCGCCGGTGCACACCGTCAAGCAGGCGATATTTGCCGGGCCTGTCAGGGTCGGGCTCGACCTCGAGAGGTTCTAACCTGAAACCGTCCTACATACTTTTTAAGAAATATAGGGCCCCGCTTCTGATCGACTCTTTTCTTTGGATAGACGTCCTCATTAAGATTTACCTGTCAGCAACGCTTTCACACGTGGAGATGTATGAGATTGTATAGAGGCCTGGTCTCACAGTGGCACCTGCCCGCCACATTGCCACGTAGGTTAGGATTGAAGCTATATCCTGGCACAGGCGATGACAGGTGGGGGCGGGTCTGATGACCCCCAGTTAATGGCCAACCGGCTAATGTAAGACTCTCCCGTGTTTAGATTCAGTATCCGCACGGCTAGTTTCTGCTTATTTTCCGTGCCAACCCCTTCTTTTCGGGAGCAAGATCCCTCCGTGCCCAGCAACCTGCCAGAACCACACTAATGAGAACAGTTAAAGCGGTGTCGCTTCCCTTGAGAATAGACGGGTCAGACACCCCCCAGCTCTTAGATGTGCCTTCAGGCTATCTGGCTTATTATATGTGCCGAACAAGGTATTTATGCTTAGACTCCCTTCCTCAATACCACACAAGAGACCTTGTATGGTCTAAATAGCCATAAGAGTCTATGTGCATGTGAGAGCCAGGATTTAGGCTTGTAGATTGGTAAAAATAAGCGACAAACCCGCATAAAAATGTGCATGGCACTGTATCTTTTAAGGTCATCTATATACCTTGAATCAACAA
>DTYH01000292.1 GCA_012961955.1 Desulfobacterales bacterium
CAGAGGAGTTGAAGGCATTGGGATGTCGCGCTTGTAACGCGGTATCGGTCAACAAGGGCGCTGCAAAAAGACACGCTGAGGCGATCTGTAGATTGTTGATTAGTGCAAATTGCTGAGCTTCCACTTCTCTAAGGTTCATTTTTCCTTTTAGCAGGTCTAAAAGCTCCTTCCCTTCAGGTGGACAGGTTTAACAAGAGTAAGAGATGATGGGAATGATACTTGAAATTGAAAAGTTATTCCAAAGCTTGTGTAAACCAGGAAGGGTTCTGTAATATTTTAGCATCTCGAAACAAACCGGTCGCATCAGACTCAAGGTGATCCTATGATACAGATAGAAGATACAAAATAGAAGTTATAGTTATCCGCATAAATCCTTATAAATGGCAGGGCGACACTTTATATGCCGCCGCACGTGACTTATAGAGTCGTACGCGGATGACTATAAAATAAAAACCGGCCCTACATCAATATATGTGGAAAAACCATTATCACAAATTTTGCGGAACACCATAACTACGGGGAATATGTTCCGGCCCCGTGCATCGTGTATCCTGCATCTTGCAACCTTTATCGTATATCCGGTATCCGGCTTGTCATTTGATGTGGCCGGGCTCGTTTTAAGAGGCTAAAGTATTACAAGATTCTTAATTTTGATGATTATTTTTCGGACGATAGACCCTATGCTGTTTCTGAATTTTTTAAGATATAAACCTTTTTCCAGAGAATGCCGTCGAAAAGGGACTTACTTGTCCTGGAAAGAGGCGGCAAGGACAGGAAATAAATGCTGTATCACTTACTTGCCGACACGGTTGTCGTGTTTCACTTTGCCTTTGTACTATTTGTTGTCCTGGGGGGTATTATATCCATTTGGTGGAGGCGAGTCGTTTGGCTGCATGTTCCAGCCGCCTTGTGGAGTGCCGTGGTGGAGTTTACAGGTTGGATCTGCCCCCTGACACCGCTTGAGAATTGGCTACGTTTTACAGGGGAGGAACCAGGTTATTCGCGCGGGTTTGTAGAAGAATATATCCTACCTATTCTTTACCCAGCTGGTCTTACACGGGAAACACAGATAGGCTCAGGAACTTTTGTTGTGACAGTTAACATATTGATATACTGGTATCTTTACATGGCCAGTAATTCAAGACCGCCTAACGGGAAGGAGGTTGAAGAGGATATGTAAATTCCGGTTGGCGCGAGGAGTTCAATATGTTTCTGTTCGTTTATTTGCCAGTTAAATCTTCCAAATGCAACGTTTTCCAAAGATACAATGTGGGGAGGACGCAGGTATACATAGGAGATCTACATAAACTCGTTGGCAACTCAGTAGATTCGATAAACTCGCCCCTCCCAAAGGGTGCTAAATTCTGAAAAGGACAAAAATCACGCGTGCATTTTTTTGGACATTTTTCGATTACAAAATCGCCTTTGTCTAAATAAGAGACATGTGCTTTCAAAATTTGTATTGCAGGATTTAGGTATTATGTTCTTGGCTAAGAGTATTTTCGTTCTATCTTATTATATTATTGACGGTTTCGTAAAAGGTCTAATCTTGCTCTCACTGTGAGACCCCTTAGAATTTTACATACTTCGTGTGGAATTCGATTTGGCTCTTCTCTTAATAGGAAGCTCCACTTTGATCAAATAGCCCGTACAAAGTTTTTCTAACGGGGCGAAGAATTTTTGGAAAAAGATTCAGGATTCGCCTGGCTAAATTTCAAAGACCCGGGCTTTTGCCCTCAAACAGCTTCAAATTTTAAACGCCAGGCTCATTCTGAATCTTTTTCCAAAATTCCTGAATGTGGTTCACAAAATAACTTTTTACGAAACCGTCAAGATGTAATTCATCCTCCAAGGAGTACCAGAACCTTCCAACGGGGAGAAACGAAGGTGGAATTCGGACGTGCAAAGCTTTCCCCGCTCTCAAGTCGCTGGAAAAACAAAGGTTTGAGAGATTGGAATGAAAAGAAAGGCCTCACCCCGGGAAGAGTTACGATGGTCTAATGAGCAAGGCATAGAACCTTCTTCTCCCCAGAGGGATATCAATATTAGAAAGATTAGGCAAAATGAAACCTATAGTTGCTATTGTTGGACGTCCAAATGTGGGTAAATCAACGTTTTTTAATCGGGTTAGCCGGTCCCGAAAGGCCATTGTGGACAATTTTCCAGGGGTGACGAGGGATCGTATCTACGCAGACGTCCGTTGGAAAGACGCAGTATTCGTAATCGTTGATACAGGGGGTTTTTCCTCTTTTGATGAGGGAGAGTTTGTTGATCAGGTGCGTTATCAGGTTATTCAGGCTATTGAAGAATCTGATGCCATTGTTATGATCCTGGACGGCCGGGACGATCTCACACCTCTCGATTTCGACCTAATTCAGCTTTTGCGCAAGGCCGATAAGCCGGTATTCTACGTCATTAATAAAATAGATAGCCCTAAGCAGGAGATGAATATATCCGATTTTTTCCGGTTAGGAGTGGATTCCTTTTATCCAATTTCTGCTGAGCACGGGTATGGAGTTGATACACTACTAGATGACGTGGTAAGCGTACTCCCTCGAGGCGAGCCAGAAGCCTCCGAAGAGATGATCAAGCTTGCCGTGGTAGGTCGACCCAATGTGGGTAAATCTTCCCTGGTCAACCAGCTCCTTGGTCAGGAGCGTGTTATGGTCAGTGAGATCCCAGGAACTACACGCGATGCCATTGATACTGTATGCCGGGTAGACGACACCAACTATCTACTGATTGATACAGCGGGTATTCGGAGGAAGGGTCGCGTGAGGAAAAAATTGGAAAAGTTTTCTGTAGTGAAGGCCCTGAAAAGTATTGACCGGTGCCACATAGCCTTGATTGTGCTCGATGCTGTTGAGAAGGTTACTGACCAGGACACAACGATCGCAGGTTACGCCTTTGAAAGAGGAAAAGGGTGTATTATACTCTTTAATAAGTGGGATTTGGTGAAAAAGGATGTCTACACGTTCCAGGAGTATAAGGATGAGGTAAAACACAGGTTTAGGTTTTTGAGTTTTGCTCCAATTCTCTCTGTTTCAGCCCTTACCGGGCAGAGGGTGGACAGGATATTTAAGCTGGCAAAGGATATCTATGAACAATACAGCACACGCATCTCAACAGGTACCTTAAACAGGGCCTTGGCCGATATAGTTACTCGGTTTGAGCCGCCTCGTTATCGAAATCGGCCCCTTAAATTATTTTATGCAACTCAGGTTTCGATCAGACCCCCAACATTTGTATGCTTTGTTAATTACCCTGAAGGGATCCATTTTTCCTACGAACGGTATATGATAAATCAATTCCGAGAAAGCCTGGGTCTGGATTCAACCCCTATTCGGCTCATCTTTCGTAAGAAGAATAAGAAATGACGGTCTCGTAAAAAGTCTTTTGTGAACGATTTTGAGCATTTTGGGAGAAAGGCATTTGAAACATTCAGCACGGCAAAGGCCGAAATTTTTGAAATTTATCCAGGCTCATTCTGAATCTTATTCCAAAAAAATTACTGAATATCGTTCTCAAAAATGACTTTTTACGAAACCATAAAAGTCTCACTCACAAAGATATCTTCACGATGGCCCTTTAAGGAACGATCACAGAAAGTCTAAAGGATTTTGCCATATTGTTATTTATTTTTGTCGTCTTGTTTGCATGTGGAGGGAAAGAGCCAGAAGTTTTGCCTGGAAAAGTAGAGGGTACTGTTTCTATCGGGATAGAGGTTCCTTTCGAGGAACCCTTGAAAGAGTATGGCTTCATGATGCTCGCAGCTGCCCGTATGAAGGTAAAGGAGGTGAATGAGGCTCGTGGGATCGCTGGAATACATGTGGAACTGATGGAATGGGAAGATGTGTGTGAAGGGCCTGGAATAGTACAGAAGGCCAGAGGATTGGCTAATGAACCAGGACTGTTGGTTCTGATCGGTCACCTGTGCGCCAACTCTCTGACAAGATCTCGCCCGATCTACGAAAGTAAAGGGCTACCTGTCATTACTCCGGCAATAACGCACATGCTGGCCACTTCTGATGATTCTGACTGTATGTTCAGCATGATCTATAACGATGTCATGTACGTGGAAAGGATGGCTTCCTATCTTAAGGTTTCAGGCGCGAGTGACGCGGCTCTAAGAGAAGACGGGACGCAAGAAGGTGTTGCCCTTATTTATGAAGAGAGCCGGTGGGGATATTTTTCGAAAGAGGTATTCTTAAAAGAGGCTCGAAGAGTCGAGCTTAAGGTTAGTGAGATACGATTGTATGACCCGAATCGACCGGATAGCATGGAATCGATTCTCGATGCTTTGCGTAGATCAGGGTCTAAAAGGATTTTTCTGGCTACTTCAGCGTATTCCACAGCCCTTGTTGCGCTCACGAGCAAACAAATCCGTTGGAATCCGATAATAACAGGCTCAGATTCTCTTTTATGGTCAGAAATGACAAGACTTGCCGGGAATGCTGCAGAGGGTATTATCCTATGTTTTCCTTTTTTTATTGAAAACCGCAGCGAAGAGTTGAAGAAATTTCAGAACCGCTTTCAAAAGATTACCAAGCGCAGACCTTCCTGGATTGCAGCAATCACCTATGATGCTGTAGGCCTTGGGATTTAGGCCATCAAACCTGGAGGGCTCAGCCGAAAAGGAATCAGGGAATATCTGGCTTCTTTAGACGGTGTAGCCAGGTCATACAAAGGGATTACCGGTATGATTTACTTTGATAGGCGTAAGACCTGTCAGCGTCCCATTGTCATGGGAAGGATTCATGAGGGTAGGTTGGTGCCGATGGCAACGACTCCAGAATCTGTTTCTGATTCGAAATGAGTAAGTTTTGCTATTAGGAAGTCTATGCCCGGGAACATTTTGTAACAATTTAGCGTGTTGAAAAAAATTGCTGCTACGAGGGGAACTAGGAATAATGAAGAGTGAAAAATGAATGTACTATTCCGTATTAATTCTTCGCTTTACATTACATTCTTCATTCTTCACTCTTAGCAGGAGCGGTTTCCAACCGCAATCGAATTGGGGTTTTCCAAAGAGCTAAACTGTTACGAATTTTCATGGTGTGTGGCTGAGATTGTGATACACCATGATGAAAGGATGGACTGTTCTGGTTACCCTTTAGGGCTATCAGGCGAGGATATCCTGCTGGAAGCGAGCATGACAGGTGTAGGAGTCGTTGTGGAAGCCATGTCGTCTCATCGACCATACAGGCCGAGTATCTGTGTAGACAAGGCATTGGAGGAAATATCAGAAGATAGAGCTGCTCGTCACGATCCCCAAGGGTCGACACCTGGCGGTTTTTAACGAGGGAAGGATAGGAAGGGTCACATCAAAAGAGACAGGGTTGTAACGAATATCGGTGGTTAATAAAAAGGGGTTAATGCACAGGGAAACATAGATTTACCATAACAGCCTTTCCCCTCTTTTCATTGAACGACAGATTGACTTTGATATGTTTTTTTAGATGTAATAAGAAGCGGTTCTGTACGTTGCGGTTATATTTGTGGGCACAGGTTATTGCGCTATAGATGTTACCGGTGTAAAACCCGAGCTCAACAAATGAGATGATCCCTCCTAGCGCTTCCTGGTCCTTGGAGAAGGCCTCGTAGGCAGCAAAGATAAGGATTCCGTTCACCATGAAGGAGACCAGAGCGTCCCGGTACCGCTCACAATATATGTGGCCGGCACCTGGCACTATGGCCAGGACGCCCGCCGCTGCCGGATCTTTTAGTTTGAGTTCTTTTTTCTTATCCATTTGTTCAAACAGCCTTCTCAGCCTGTATTTCTTTTTATTATCAGTGCTTATTTTGTCAAAACTGATACGTGCCTTTTCCCAGTCTCCTCTTTCCAAATAGATCCATCCCATTCGATAGTAGGCCTCGTCGTGAATGGACTCCTTACTGGTTGTCTTTATAAGGTTGCTAAGGTTTAAGAGGGCTACATCATATTTTTTGAGACCTAGAAAGGATTCGCTGATCTTAATCCAGGATTTAAAGGCAAGTTCTGCGTGGGGATACTGATCGATCACCTTTCGGAACGAACGTATGGCCTGTCTGAACCTTTTTCCCTTAAAATAGGACATGCCGATACGAAACAGGGCAAGCTTTACACGGGGATCTTTTGGGAAAAAGAATATGAACCTTTGGTATTCGCTAACAGCCCTAAAATACTGGCCCTTTTCAAAATAGGTCTCGGCAAAGCTAAACTGGCGATCTGGACTTAAATAGATTTGATGCTGGGCGTGAGATCGTATGGGTGAGAATAGGGCTATCACGAAGAGGGATAGGAGAGAAAAGACGATACAATTACTTGAATTTGAGTGATTCCTGGAGAGCTGCTCCATAACCCCTTCCCGGCAGAGAATAATTCAGATGTCTGTATGCATCCGGTGAAGCCTTACGACCAGCAGAGGTTCGGATTAGAAATCCGATCTTCAGGAGATACGGTTCCACCACATCCACTAATGTGTCTGTTTCCTCCTGGAGTGTAGCTGCTATAGCCTCAATTCCTACCGGTCCGCCACCATAAGACTCTATAATGGTCTTTAGAAATTGCTGATCAAGTAAGGTTAACCCCTGCTCATCCACGCCTTCTAAGCGTAGCGCCTCGTGTACTATCTCCTTCCGTATGACCCCATCGGCCCGTACCTGGGCAAAGTCGCGTACCCGCTTTAAGAGCCGGTTAACGATTCGGGGCGTTCCACGGGAACGGCGAGCAATCTCATAAGCCCCCTGTTCATCAATAGGCACGTTGAGCAACGTGGCAGACCGTTTGGCTATTTCCACTAATTCTTCTACCGAATAGAAGTCGAGCCCTTTAAATATCCCGAATCGTTCCCTGAGGGGGGCAGAAAGCATGCCTACTCGAGTTGTGGCTCCTATTAGCACGAAGCGCTTGAGTCTATACCGGTGGCTTCGGGCATGAACCCCTTTATCAAAGATAAAGTCCACAGCAAAGTCTTCCATGGCGGGATACAGAAATTCCTCCACCACCCTGGGCAGGCGGTGAATCTCGTCTATAAAAAGTACATCAGATTCCTCCAGGCGTGTCAGGATACCCAGTAAATCCCCACCCTTGTCTAAGGCCGGCCCGGAGGTAATCGTAATCTTGACTCCCATCTCCTCGGCTATAATGTGGGCCAGTGTGGTCTTGCCCAGCCCGGGTGGGCCATAAAGGAGGATATGGTCCAGTGGTTCCTTTCTCTTTAGAGCAGCCTCTATAGCTATCTTCAGTGTCTCCACCACCTGCTTCTGACCGATATATTCGCTAAGCCTTCGGGGACGCAGGTAGAGTATTTCAGGGCTCCTGTCTATATCTGGAATAGACTTTTTGGATAGGATGGAAGAATTCATGCTATCAATTTTACCGGTCGTCACGACATTTTTCAAGATAGTTCGCCCCTATACACCTCTTCAAAGAGTTCCTCAGCTGAGGATACGTTTTGGTTCCTCTTTAACGCAGCATCAATCATTTGCTTGGCCTCAGAGGACTTATGTCCAAGCTGTTTTGTCAGAACATCCATTACCTGCTTTTTGAAATCCTCCACAAGTTCGGGTTTTGCTCCATCTTCTTTCCGGATCAGTGCGAATTTTCCCATCTTTCCATGCAGGGTAGCTATAATCTTCTGCGCCATCCGACTGCCGATCCCTTTCAGGGCCTTCAGACTCTCGAGATCCTTGGACTCTATAGCCCGGGCAATATCCCGTATAGGTACGGTCAAGGCTTGGATAGCCTTCATAGGTCCCATGTCAGCAACAGAGATGAAATAGCGGAAGAATTCCCGTTCGGCCTCTAGGTTAAATCCTATAAGAATCGGTTTTGGTTGACGCTCCGTCTGGTGATAAAAGATAAAAAGGGATACATCATCGTCGATCTTTTTAGAGTTAAACGTTTCTCTGATAATGGCTGGCAACACTACTTCATAGCCTACCTGATTAGCCAGGACCAGGATCCGATCCGGTTCTTTCTTTAGGAGTTTTCCTTCCAGGTAGCCAATCATGAAAAACAGCTCAAATCCTCCTGTTTCTGTTTCGCCAGGATTTACTTGGAAAAAAGGGTCTTAATGGCCACGCAGAGAGATTCTTGTTTACCCTGTTGGAAAAGCCCGTGGGGACGCACGGGGCTTTGTCCCCCGTATGAACTTCTAACCTGGTTTACCTAACGGCTCGTATAGACCCGAGATCGATGATTCTGAATTATTGGTGCATCACATGGTCGTAGCGAAACAGGCCGATTAAGGCCAGGCCAAGGGCATCGGATGCATGCGATGGAACAATGGGACCGTCCCTGACCAGAAGATGCCTTATGGCACGTTCCACCTGGTGTTTATCCGCATTGCCGTTACCGGTCAGTATCTGCTTAACCTTCCTGCTCGGAAGCTCCACTATTGAAACGTCTTGATGATAACCGGCCAGCAGGATAATTCCGGAAATCTTGCCCAGGATAATGGCTGACCTAGGATACCTTCCCAGAGAGAATATATCCTCAACTATTATGAGATCTGGCTTTTCTGCATCAAAGAGGATTAGAAGCTCCTTGTATATATGATGAAGCCTTCCGGCGATGGGTGTATCATTTTTTGTTCTTATGGTTCCAAAACGGTACCCCTTTATGTGGGATGAGCTGCCCTCCACAATACCGAATCCGGTGTTCGCCAGCCCCGGGTCTAGGCCTATAACTTTCATTACCCCTATCTCCTAACGTTACCGCTTCAGTATCTTCTGCTTACATCCTCTTTAACTTCTTTTTGGCGATCTTGGCTTCAGCAGAGTGCGGAAACTTGGTTATTAATTCCGTTAAGATAAGTCGGGCATTTGTCTTTTGCTTCAGTTTTAAGAAGGCAAACCCTTGTTTGAGAAGGGCTCCGGCCACTTTATTCCCGTTTGGGTACTTCTCAATCACTTTCTGATACTCTACGATGGCCTTCTCGTACCATTTCTGATGATAGTATATCTCACCTATCCAGAACTGGGCATTGTCTGCATTCTCTGATCCGGGATACTTTCTTATAAATTCTTGAAATTGGTCTAATGCATTATCATAATCTCCTTTATCAAAGAGCCGCTTTGCCGAGGCATAGAGTAATTGTGGCGAGTCCTTTACCTCTTTCTTATCAGACGACTCCTTTTCAGGTAATTGTATCTTTTGCGCAGGCTCAAGGCCGAGGTACTCCTCCAACCGCACAACGCGTTCTAAATTAGCGCGGTTATCGTCTCTTATCTCCTGAATCTCTTTTTTTAGCTGATTATCAAGCCTTTCCACGTGTCTTATGCTCTTTTTGGAGAAGTGGGTATTTTCCTCTACCTGTCCACGGATGACTTGTATCTCATCCCGAATATTATTTAAGAGAGAGCGCAATTCAGCCTGGCGGCTACGAAGCTCCTTGTCGATCCGTTTTAACTCCGAGTGGAGGAACCTTCTCTCTTTAGCAGCTTTTTGCACCTGCTTGGAAACCAGCTGCTTCAAAGCCGTAACATTATTGTCAACAATAAGCAGGTCTTCCTTCATGGCACAACCAATGCTAAAGGCTAAGATAGCAGTCAGGCAGAGTGTCAAGCGTGTACTAGGATTATTAGGCATACCCTATTCTCAAATCTTTTACATAAAAGAATTCTTTTAAATCCATCTTTATTCAACAATGACAAAATGGGCTCGTCTATTCTTGGCCCAGGCTTCTTCGTTGTGGCCCGGGTCTAAAGGGCGCTCCTCCCCATAACTGATAGTGGTTATTCGATCCGGATCGACCCCTGAATCGACTAAGAAGGTCTTAGCGCTTTCCGCCCGGCGTTCACCAAGGGCCAAGTTGTACTCGTTGGTTCCGCGTTCATCACAATGACCTTCTATAATTATGTTTACACCCGGATGATTGAGGAGCCAGTCCGCCTTAAACTTTAAGATCTCAATTGACTTTTCGGTTAAGTTATACTTATCGAAATCAAAGTGGATGTCTTCGTTAGTAAACCTCTCCTTTTGCCTTAATTCTTCCTCCTGCTTTTTCAATTCTTCTTCTTTAAGGCGTTGTTCTTCTAAGGCCCTTTCCCGTTCTAATTCAGCCTGACGCTCCCTTTCTGCAGCGAGCCTTTCCTTCTCAGCCTCAGCTTTAGCCTTTGCCTCTGTTACGGCAGGTTCTGTTTTTATAACCTTCTTGGCACAGGATGTGGTAAAAAGGAGTCCGGAGGCAACAAAAGTTAAGATAAAGAATAGCCAGAGTTTTGTGTACATGATCTTTCATCTCCTTTCATATAGATTTTTGTGGTTAAATTTAAAAAACAGTTTCCCATTCTGTCCTCACTCTTCGGATAGCCAGGGGGACCAGCTGGGCTCTGTTTGCTCTCCAGGCATGACCAGGAGCCGCCTCTGGTCTGTTCCGTTATAATTCATGACGTATATCCGTGATGTTCCCTCGCGAGTGGAACTAAAGGCGATTAGTGACCCGTCAGGAGACCATGTAGGTGACTCATTATTACCTGAGTTGAAGGTCAGTTGCTGAAGATCGTCACCGTTCACCTTTATTGTATAGATATTTAGGTGCCCATTGTCCATTCCTGTAAAGGCGATTCGGTCCCCAAGGGGCGACCAGCAAGGAGATGTATTGTATGAGCCCATGTATGTCAGTCTCCGGGCCTCGCCATCTTCAATGTCCTGAATATAGATCTGCGGAGAACCAGAACGATTGGAGACAAAGGCTAGTCTCTTCCCGTCCGGTGACCACGATGGCGATACATCAATACTCCAGTTATTTGTTATTCTTCTAATCTTTTTTCCTGCTCCGGTCAATAGATAAATTTCAGGATTTCCGTCTAGGGACAGAGTAGCAGCCAGGGCGAACTTACCTGGAAGCCAGGCGGGAGTTATGTTTATACCTTTAAAGGTGACTTTGGAACCCCTCTTTTCTTTTAAGTGCTTGATGTAGAGGTCCGGTTTTCCTTTGCGATAGGAAGTAAAAGCCAACCATCGACCGTCTGAAGACCAGGCCGGTGAAAGTGTAATGGTGTTGTTGAAGGTGAATCGTTCTGGATTGTATCCGTCAAAATCACAGATATATATCTCCTTATTTCCCGTAGTTGTGGATACAAAGGCTATCCGAGTATTAAATATTCCCCTTTGACCAGTGAGGCGCAGAATTACATCGTTACAGAATCGATGTATAATACGTCTCTGATCTTTTATTCGACCAACGTACCGTTTGCCAATCAGTAACCGACGCGCAAAGGTGTCAAAGAGGCGGATCTCTACCTCTATGAATTCTCTCTTTTTCCGTATTCCGCCTTTGATCAAGAGCTCAGCACCTATTACCGACCAGTTTTGAAAATTGATTTCTTTCCTTGTCAGCCCCGAGAGTCCTGGGTCTTCTAGGAAGCTACCCCTTTCCAAAACTTTGAAGTATCCTGTAAAATCAATAGTATCAGCTAATAAATCAGACATATCCCTACATAAACTCTTCAGGCTGCCGTCCGGAGAAAGGTCCTTAAAGACAGGAACAGCAGTGGGAATCTTGCGAAGAAAAGGGGCGTTAATATCGATGTAGACCCTGGCTGAGGCCTCAGCACAATAAAGGCCAAGGCTGAAGATTCCGACAAATACGGTAAAAGCAAGACGCCATGTCATTCTTATACTCACATACTTCGGGGGTAACACATTAGCCATCTCCCTTGGCACACCGGTTGATCTGAGTTGAACTAACTACGTCCTAAGTTGAGCGTTACAGATCTTGATATGACCAGCAAAAGTGTTTGGTTTCAAGTAGATGTATTGCTTACCCCCTATGCAAAAGTAACCGATTGGGAGGCAAGTGTCGAACGAAGAGAATCAAAATTTGTAACCCTTCTAGGTTGTCGGTTTTACCGAATCTACTGCGTTGGCAAGGGCCTGAAGTACCCTTAGTACGACGCGTCCTTGCCGCCTTTCGTCTTCGTCAAACTCGACAATCACTCGATTTAGGTACGTCATAGATATTTGGCATGTATCGAGACCTGAGGGGGAATCTGCCACAACTACGGTGGACATGTGAGCCACATGGCAAAGATCGTTGCGTTCCACGCTGCGCTAGAAGGCCTTAGGGGCACAGCACTTCAATTGCATAAAAGCAACATATGGACTGCCTAGAGTTTTTTCTAAAGAGCCAAAGTGTTAGTTCTGTTGCAGTTCGGAGAGGTTAAATCTTAGTCCCACCTCATAATAGGGTCTGATATACGCCTTGGGTAGAGGGGGGAGAGGGCTCGCCTTTTTTACGGCTCTCAGGACAGAGTCGTCAAAATAGGTGTTTCCGGACCGCTCCTCGAACCATATATCACGGATATTTCCATCTGGCATGATCTTGACGATCACGATGGCTTCCAGATCGGTCCAGTCATGCGCCAGCTTACCTGAAAATGCCCATTGTTTCTGTATATGTCTCCAGATCTCCACATTATAGATATCCATGAGGTCCAGGGTCTTCTTATCCATACCAGCATTTGAAGTCCCTCCTTTTGAGGCCTCCAGTTTTCGCTTTATTTGATCTACGGCGTTAAGTATCTTGAGACTCCGGGTTTGATATAAATTCTTTTCGATGTTAGCAATAGCGTTTTTGATAATCCTAGAGGCCTTGAACGTCTTTTTCTTGAGGGCCCTCTTCACCTTTAGGGGTCGGGGCGCCAGTGAAACCTTATCTCCTTTCGGGGAATCGGGCGCCGTCTCTGGAACCTTCTCCGGTTTTTTTACCGGGGCAGGTTCTTCGTGGCCATCCCTTACCGCCTCTATGTCTTCTTGTGATGTCACGGCCTTGTCCTGGCGCGATGGCGATGGTTCTGGTTCAGGGGCCTGCATAGTAACAAGATCCACCTGGACGACAGAATCAAGAAATCTATTATCAGGTTTAAAGTCCGGTATACCCAGGAACCCTGCAAGAACGACAAAGTGACACAGTGTAGAAAGAATGATCATCTTTAACACATGATTCTGTTGACCATACTTTCTTCTCTCATATATGTGTGCATACGGGTTCATGTGAGGAGGCTGCCGGGCTCCCAATATTATTATTTATCGAGCTGAGGAGCCTCACATTAATCGAAATATTGGTATCCACTTGGCAAGTATGTAGCGAAAGGTTTTTTCTCATAGTTGTTTCAGATCAAAGAATATGGTTTTTCCCGCTTCCGAGTCACGGAAAAACTAAACGTTTCTGTCAAGTCGTTGGGAGAAAAACTTCGCTCCGTGAACGGTTATGATTTCTTTGTGGTACACTTACGCCCTTCAATTGCACAAAAAAAATGTCAGAATATTGGAAGCTCGGTCAGTTTCCGAATCTTTGATCTTTGTCCCGTTTGGAGTCCCAGTTCAGGAATACGAGAATGATAATCAAAGCATTATCCCGCTTTTTCGCTCCGCTAAATTTCTCGATCGAAAGCCTGTCTAGCGCAGTTTTCCCTTCAATGGTTCTGTGACCATCCCGATCCTACTCACTCCCGCATTTCTTATCTCAGACATTACCCGAGCTACAACTCCGTAAGGCACCCCCTTATCGGCCCGCAGGAACACATTCCTGTCAGGTCGTCCCTCCAACACTCTTTTGAGCTTCAGCTGAAGAGCGTCCAGATCGACTTTGTAGTCGTTGATGAATATCTCACCTTTAACGTCTACGGTAATAATCAGATGCTCATTATCCACTGGTAGCGGTTTGGAGGTTGTACGAGGAAGGGAGACATCAATACCCTGCATCATCATTGGGGCTGTTACCATAAATATAATCAACAAGACTAACATGACGTCTACCAGCGGGGTGACATTTATATCGGACATAAAGTTGTGCCTATTGTTTCCTGTTACCACTATGTCAATCCCTCCTTTTTTGCATGAGGTTTCGATCAACGATGTTTAAGAAATCAGCTGAAAAGCTTTCCATCTCTGACTCCAGGACCTTGACCTTATTACTGAAGTAATTGAATGCAACGACAGCGGGTATGGCTGCAGCAAGTCCGGCTGCTGTGGCTATAAGGGCCTCTGATATCCCGGGTGCAACCACTGCCAAACTTGCCGATCCTTTTAGGCCTATTCCCCGAAAAGAGGTCATTATTCCCCAGACCGTACCAAAGAGACCGATAAACGGGGTAGTACTGCCGGTAGTGGCCAGGAAGGGGAGTAGGCTGTTCAATTGGGTAGTCTCTGCATCCATTGCCCGCCGGAGCGACCTCCTTACGTTTTCCACAGTCATTACTTGCATGGTGATCGGGACGTTATCCTGACCTACGTTTTTTCCCCCAGGTCGTGTATTCCTCTTTGTAGATTTTTTCAGCTCAATATATCCCGCACTGAAGACCCTGGCAATAGGGCTACACTTAAGTCGCTTTGTTTCAGCAAATACCTCTGATAGGTCACGACTCTTCCAGAAAAACTCCGTAAAATATAGCGATTCCTTTCTCGCTTTCCGTAGATAACGATATTTGATAAATATGATAGCCCACGAAATTATAGAGAAGAAAAGCAAAAGAATAAGGACAAAGCGAACCATTGGGCCCGAATCCAGGATCATCTGAAGAATATCGTTGTTCACCCCAAAACCCATATGACCAGTATCTCTCTTTTAGCACGATGCAAAATGTACGAGCCTGAAATGAGTACAAAAACCTTATATCTTTAAGAATCTTACATAAGCGTGCTACGAGTGTCAAGGAATTTCAGAGGGAGCAATATGTTTTGAAGAATCATTAGCAAGATTACCGCTTGACCACGAAGAAAGTCCGGAAAAGAAATAAAGGGGCGTAAGAATTTAGCATTCTGAAGAAAGCCGGTTAGACGAAACTCAAGCTGAACTTACGATACAGGTGGAAGATGCAGGACACGTGATACGTTGGAAGGAAACATTTTCCGTAAATGTAATTCTCCGTTTGACGTTCCATAAGGAAGACCAATCGTAGAGTGGCACTTCACATGCCACGGAAATTGCGGTGGGGTGTAAAACCCACCCTACAAACATTATCAAGTCATAGAGCTTATGGCTGTTTGCTCGATATTGGGTTTTGTACGTTGGCATAATCATAACGACTTTTGCGGGATATTATAATCCTGTATCTTGCATCCTGCATCGTATACTCGGTATTCGGCTTCTCTTTTGATGTGGCCGGGTTCCTTTCAATAGGTTAAAGTGTTATGAAGGACCCAATACGTCGAACGTGGCAATCGCATGTCGGTCACCCAAAAGAGAGGACTCAAGGGGGAGTCGAATCGCTACGGCACAGTTATTGACTTTTTGGCGGATTACTGTTATAGGTCATCTAAGGATCTCAAAAGATTATCTCCTTGGGCAAGCCCCATTAGGATTTTATCCCTGTTAAATAGAATTCCTCTTCGGAGAATCTAACGGGGTGAAAACGAGGTATAATATATCGATTTTGACTCCATGCCTCCGGACGGGGCTTTTTTAACGGGGCAAACATATTCCTAAAAAGGGAATGATAAACTGTTAATAGCCTTCCTATTTATGCACAAAAACTTACAGGTTTTGTTTGGCGCATAGTCCCCCTTGATACTCTCGCAAAACGGCTTTTTGCGAGAGTATCACCCTTTAAGCATGACATTTTTTGATTCAGAATTGATCAAGAAGGCAAGAAGCTTTATCGATACCTGCGTTCTATCTGGAACCGTCGGATATGAACGTCCTATAATGGTAGCATATCATGGTGACGGAGATGGTTGTTGTGCAGCCTACTTTCTGAAGAGATATTTAAACGACCGTCCTATCCACTTCTACTGGGTTGGTACCCCTGATTTTGATTTTGCCAAGGCTGAGATGTACATTTGTCGGCAAAAGCCGTTTCTGTCCGTATTTTTGGATATGCCTGTGTATAATCGCCCACAGATGATAGAAAACCTGTGTTTACAGGGAAAGGTCTTGGTATACGATCACCACTATCCAGGGGTTTGGGATGGGTGTAACCATAAATCAGACTTACTCTATATCAACCCTATTATCCATCAAAACGGTGTGGCGTTTCCCACTACCCTGTTTGCATGGGAACTCCTGCGTAAAAAGAGCGAGTTTGAAAACCATGTCCTGTTCATGGGGCTTTTCACTGAGACGTGGCTTGACCGGATATCCGCAATTGAGCCACCTGATCCGTCGTACCAGAGGCGACTCAAAGAGGTCGCGAAGCGTATCCATGCCAGCTTTCTAATTCAGGACATGGAGTCGACTCACTATGCACTGAACTTCCTCTTCAAGGCCAGTAATAAACCTCAGGAGCCTCTCCAGGCCCACGAAGAATATCGTACCTTAGAGAATATCTACAACCTGATTCAAAACGAGAAGTCGTGGATCGTTTTGAGACTCAAAGAGGATATAAAAAGGCTTGTTCACCCAAAGTATATCCTTAAGAAGATCGAAAGCAGGATACGTCTCTGTGGTCTCATCGCATCAGAACTGAGGTGGCATTATCCTCATCTGGTGATCGGCATTTGGCAGAGGTGGAAAAATCGATATTACTGTGAGTTAAGAAGGGGCCGGGAGTGTACGACCAATCTCGCCTCCCTGATAGAACGGCTCAAGATGGAAGCCCCACTTATCACGGGTGGCGGTCATCCGCAAGCAGCCGCATTTACAGCCCACGGAAATCATTTTTTTGAGGCCATCGACAAGCTCAAACGATATATAACCTCACCCGGCAAGAACGAATCCCTATCTAGTTGATATCATGACCTTCGGAGAAGTAAGGTGTTACGAATCTTCTTTCAAAATTGCTCACATAGAGAGAAGAATTAGACTCTTTTTAACATTCATCCTGTAATCGTATATTCCGTGTTCGGCTTGTCCTTTGGTGCGGCCGGGTCTTTCAAGAGGCTAGGGTGTTACGATTTCTTGTGAAAACATCATTGTTAAGTGAGTGTATTATCTAGAGTTTGTATCCCTTGATCTATAATTTCATTGATCAGATTTCCTACTGGTATGGCGTCGCTTTTTGACGTCATGCCTTGTAACGCGGACATCCAAAATTCAAGCCGTATTGAAAACGGGCCGGATTCCTGCCCCCGATCGGGGTCGAGGACAAGCTTTCGCGGGAACGAGACCAGGAATAGTCGTCTCATGTAGTTTGGGATGAATTTCAGATGGTTAGCGATAAAATGTCCCTTCGGTGCTAGACTCCCTCATACTATTAGATCCTCCCTACGAGAGGGAGGCCAGGCTGTAGAGCTTTCAGATGGGAGGGTAAAGATGGAGTACGGGCGTGAAAAGAAGAGGCCAATTGTCAGTATATCGATGCCTGGCTGTTCAAAAAATCTCTACAAGGTTACGCTGAAGCCATGGTAGATAATGAATACTGCGTACGACTTGAAATATTCGAAGGGCCTATGGACCTTCTCTTCCATCTTGTCAGGGAGAACAGATTGGATATCTGTGAAATTCCCATCTCCCTGATCACAAAAGAGTATCTTGAACACCTTGATTTGATGAAAACCATTAACATCGATCTGGCCAGCGACTTCCTGATAGTGGCCGCCACGCTTATACGTATTAAATCTCGCACGCTCCTCCCTGTTTCTGAGGAAGGGGAAGAAGACGAAGAGGAGGGGACGGAGATTGCTCGACCACTCTCAGAATACCTAAGGTTCAAAAAAGCAGCCGAAACGCTGGCTACCCGCCCACTATTGGATCAGGACGTATTTGTCCGTAGATTTAGCCCTGAAGATTGGACCGACAAAGGACACGGCCCTATGGTCCAGGTGGGGATATGTGATCTGATTGATGTATTTAAGGAGATAATGGAAAATGCCAAACCCGAGTATCTTGTCGATTTGACCAGAGAGGGGCTTTCCGTTAAGAAAAGGATTGCTGAGCTTGTTGACATCTTGGAGAAATCATCTTCTATCACGTTTCAAGAGCTATTCTCTTCCAAGACCAACAGGAGTGAAATCGTGATTACATTCTTGGCAATATTAGAGATGGTTAAGATGGATATGATTCGGATTGCACAGCAGCTCCAGGACGGAGTAGTCAGAATCTTCTATGGATAATCTAAGCGCCATCATCGAAAGTTTGCTTTTTGTTTCTGAAGAGCCGCTTAGTATCAGCAAGATCCATTCCGTCCTGAAAGAGTTTGACAAGAAGAAGATAAGGGAAGCCATTGAGGCCCTAATAGAAAGGTATCAATCACAAGAACACGGTTTTACCCTAAAAGAGGTAGCCGGTGGGTTCCAGTTTCGCACACGTCCTGAGTATAGCGAATGGATCAAAAGGTTGAAGCCGTCGAATCCGGTTCGTCTCAGTCGACCTGCTTTGGAAACGCTGACCATCATCGCTTATAGACAACCAGTCCTTCGCTGTGAGATAGAAGAGATTCGAGGTGTGGACTGCGGGGGGACTATTCGGACTCTGCTCGAAAAGAAACTAATTCGGGTGGTTGGGCGAAAGGACCTACCAGGTCGACCCTTGATCTATGGCACTACCAGACAATTCTTAGAGGTGTTTGATCTTAAAGATATTACTGCGCTTCCGTCTCTTAAAGAGCTGGAAGAACCAAATATACTATGTCCCAACGACTCCAAGTCATTATAGCCAAAGCGGGTATAACTTCGCGGCGTAAGGCCGGCCTAATGATACAAGAGGGCCGAGTAACGGTTAACAACCGTGTAGTGAGAGAGCCAGGGATGCTGGTAGATCTGGCTCGAGACAAGATCCGGGTAGATAGGAAGCTGATCCAAAACTTAGAGCCTAAGCTGACTATCATATTAAATAAGCCAAAGGGTGTGATTACTACACTGAAAGATCCTCTGGATCGGATCACAGTGAAGGATATTCTCCCTCCATTTAAACAGCGACTCTTCCCGATAGGTCGCCTGGACTACCATAGTGAGGGTATTATTCTACTCACAAATGATGGCGAACTCTGTCACATGCTACAACATCCCAGGTACGGCATTAAAAAGGTCTACCTGGTGAAAGTAAAGGGAAAGCCGTCTGAATCTGCCCTGGATCGGCTAAGACGCGGAATCTTTATCGATGGGAGGAAGACTGCCCCAGCCAAGGTCAAAAGATTAGAGAGAAAGGGAATACATACCTGGCTGGAGATCAGTATTCACGAAGGAAGAAACAGACAAATTCGACGTATGTGCCAGGCAATAGGGCATCCAGTCTTGAAATTGAAGCGCATACGATTTGGTCCACTTGATCTGGGAGGATTAAAGGCCGGGGAGTTTCGTGTACTGAAGGCTTATGAGATCGAGAAACTAAGATCAGAGGCGCAGAACGGCCGTTCACCGAAAAAGGTCTCAAAAAAGTATTGACTTTATGATTAGAAAAACATAATATAACTTCACTATTTGATTGGTAATTTATTGAGATCTCTACCGGATTAAGGAGTCGATTTCATGAATAAATCACAACTGATCGATGCTTTTCGGAAGGAGTCAGGGTTGACAAAGAATCTGGCTGAAGATGTAATTAACCTCTTTTTTGACACCATGATTGATGCCATGGTCAAGGGTGAACGGATCGAAATTAGGGGTTTTGGTAGTTTTGTAGTGAAGGAGTACCGTTCCTATACCGGCCGTAATCCTAAGACAGGTGAAAAGATTAAGGTGGAGAAGAAGAGGCTACCCTTTTTTAAGGTAGGGAAGGAACTCAAAGAAAGGGTAGATTACTAATCCTTTTTTAGATATTTATCAATATTTTTGGGCGGTTAACTCAGTGGTCAGAGTGCCATCCTCACACGATGGAAGTCCGCGGTTCAAATCCGCGACCGCCTACCAAACAATACCTCTCAGAAGACAGCCCCTTGACCCTTTTTAAGTCCGCCTTCTGATCATCCGCTTTACCTTGTATTCCATCACCAATTCATCCTTTTGATTTTTCACCCTATGCAGAAATGTTATTACCCCTCGATCCCTCTTTTTGGTCTCCCTCTTTTCCACAACTTCTATCTCAACTGAGATTGTATCTCCTATGAACACAGGTCTTATTATCTCCATATCCACCCCTAAAAACGCCATTCCTGTGTTGTGGATGATTCGGGTGAGCATGGTTAGACCCTCAGCAAAAGAGAATGTCAAGGCACCTGGAGCAATCCGTTTCTTGAATGGGGTCTCTGTTTCCACGTACCCGAGATCCATAAAAAGGGGTTCAAAGAAGGCACACAATGTCATAAAATTTACCACATCTGTTTCGGTGATAGTCCTTCTATCAGTGGTATACACTTTTCCTGAGATAAAATCCTCAAAGCATAATCCTTCTAGCATATCTGTCCCTTCCTTTCTTCCTTTAGTAACACCTTAGCCTCTTGAAACAAACCCAGTGGCATGAAAAGACGATCTAAATACCGAATATACGATAACAGGATGTAAGACACAAGATTTATAGTATCAGGCAAAAGTCGTTATACTTATGGGCTACGTGCAAAACCCGATATAGAGCAAACGGCCACCCCCCCTTTATCATCTGACAATATTTGTAGTGTTGGGTTTTACACCTCCGCAGTTTAGGTGGCATATAAGATGCAAAGCTACCCTTGGTTTAGCTTATAAAATGTTATCCGGATAACCACAATATTTGTTGAAAACCATTATCCGCAAACCTCGCGGAGGACTGTATGCACGTGCAATATGATCCTGCCCAATCCATCATGTATCCTCTATCGTAACTCAGTTTGAGTCTGATGGAACCAGCTTGTTTCAAAATCCTAAAATGTCACTTCCTTTAAAATCTGATTGGCAATGATATTCTTCATAATTTCAGGTGTTCCACCAGCGATCTCCAGTGCTTTTATATCGCGCAACCACCGTTCAAAGGGGGTATCTCTATAACAGCCGTAGCTCCCTGTTATTCTGAGGGCCGCCATTATTGTATCCACTGCTACTTCACCGCAGAAGAACTTAGCCATTGACGAAAGTTTGGAAGAATCGCCTCCCTCGTCCTCTATGGTGGCCGCCTTGTTCCTGAGGAGCTCAGCCGCCTCCAATCTTGTGAACAGTTCAGCAACCGTCCAACGAATACCTTGAAAATCGGTGACACGCGTTTCACCTATTTTGCGCCCTCGTGCGAAATCCAGCGCTTCTTCTAATGCGGCCTTTGCCATTCCCAGAAACGCGCTTGCGTTCCCGAGTCGACTGAAGTTGAATGTAGTGATGAAGACAACAAGGCCTTTACCCTCCTCTCCCAGAATATTCTCTCCGGGAATGGGACAATCTTCTAATTCAAACTCATATATCGGAGAGGCTCTAAGCCCTATGGGATCCAGTTTGCGTGTTAACTTAAAGCCCGGTGTCCCCTTCTCCAGCAAGAAAACGGTCAGCCCCTGATCTGTCTGGGCAAAGACATTCATAACATCTGCCTCAGCAGCGTCATTGATATGGCTTTTGACCCCGTTCAATATGTAGACGCCCCCTTCCTTTCTTGCACATGTTTTCATCTTCTTAAAGCTGGAACCCATCCCTGGTTCAGATATGGCAGTAGCTGCATGGAGTTTGCCGCTGGCCAGCCCGGGCAGGAACCTCTCTTTTTGTTCGTCAGTTCCGTACATAGTGATCATCTTTTGGGTCTGGAATATTCCATTATGCGTATACCCTGCACTCAATCTGCCCAGTTCCTCACTCAAGAGGCAATACTCCATCGTTCCCAGACCCAGCCCCCCATACTCCTTCGGGACGATTACACCTAAAAATCCTTCCTCTCCAAATTCACGGAAGGCCGCCTTTGGAAATATCGAGGCTCTGTCATATTTTTCCACCTCTGGAGCCATCTTTCTACTGATAAAATCCCTGGCCCGCTGTTGGAACTCAAGCTGTTCTAGCGTGTAGGCAAAATTCATTTATGCCTCCTTTGACGGTTTTGTAAAAGGTGATTTTGCTCGCGGAGAAAGGAGAATTAGACCTTTTGTAACAATTTAGCTCCTTGAAAAAAGTTGCAAGATTGGCTGATTACACATTATTAACTACTCAGTTCGTGAAAAGGCTAAATTGTTACGATTTTTTACGACACCGCCTCCCTTTTAACCCTACACGTTAAGTTACTCGATTTTGCCCCTGCGGATGGTAGCTCTTTAAACTGCAATATATTCCGTAAAATCGAATAACTTACATAAAGTTAATCGCTTATATGAACCTTAAGATAAAGATCGCCTGGCTTGTCTCTCCCAGACCGTTTTCCCATCCCTTTTAGACGAAGGATAGTACCATCTCTTACCCCCTGCGGGATATACAGAATGAAGTTCTTTTTCCTAAATCGATGTGGAACGGCAATCAACTTTCGAGCTCCAAATAGAGCCTCACGTGGTGTGATCGAAATAGAACCAAAAAGATTGTGATTACTATTCGAAGTAACGGGACGGATTACCTGAATACGCGGGGTAGCCCGTTTCTTGGTCATCCCCCGGATCTTTTTAGTGAAGCCTGTCTCGGGTATACAAATGAATAATTTTGCGAGAAGGATACCAAAGATGAAGCCGCCAATATGGGACCACCACGCAATTCCAGCCGAATTGGCTGTGCTACCTGCAGCACTTAAGAACTGGATTACGAACCATAAGCCTAAGAAGAGATATGCAGGAATTTCAATGAATTGGATGAAGAAGAATATAGGAACAAGGGTCAATATTCTCGCCCTGGGAAAAAGTACGAAATAAGCTCCCATTACCCCTGCAATGGCACCGCTTGCTCCAATAGTAGGCACATGAGAATACCAGTTGAAGACAAGGTGGGATATACCCGATGTGAGTCCTGAAAGGAGATAAAAGACGAGATAGCGCAGTGACCCGAGCCGATCCTCTACATTGTCACCAAATATGTAGAGGGACCACATATTAGCTAAAAGGTGAAGAAACCCTCCATGTAAAAACATGAAGCTGAAAAACGAAAACACCTGCTCGCCGGTTGTGAAGTGAAACGACAATTGTGGTAAGGAGTACCGTGCGGGTACAAGCCCGTAAATATAAACAAACTGATCCAGACTGTCACCCTGACCCAGTTCTACAAGATAGACCAAAACGTTGGCTGCAATTATGAGATTATTTATCAAGGGATAATTCTTTGAACGTATGGTATCTCTGATTGGAATCATATTGTAACCAGATAATTAGACATTTCAGAGATTCTACAACAGCAGCAATCCCGTTCCTCTTTCCTGCCAGTGGAGAAGGCGTTAGAGTCAGATACGGTTGTCATCCCGGTAAATAAGTTTTATAGTTATGATTATCAGGTGTCAACCATGAAAATGGAATACCCTCATATTCTGTTGTTGAACCCCTGGATTTACGACTTTGCCGCGTACGATTTCTGGGCTAGACCTATAGGTCTTTTGTATCTGGCTAGTATCTTGAAGAGCCAAGGATATAAGGTCTCATATATCGACTGCCTCGATCGTTTTCACCCTGGCCTGCCAAGGAGATTACCTGTTAGAGAATTTGGCCGAGGTCCTTATTTAAAAGTCCCTGTCAACAAGCCGGAAGGCTTGAGGGATATTCCACGCAGGTATAGCCGGTACGGCATACCGGAGTCCCTATTACGCATGGAGTTGAATAGGATACCAAAAGCTGAAGCAGTCCTCGTTACCTCTTTGATGACGTACTGGTATCCAGGGGTCTTTGAGGTTATCAGAATTGTTCGACAGATGATTAAAGAGGCGCCTATTATCTTAGGGGGTATATATGCCACCCTGTGCCATGAGCATGCTCTCAAGAATTCCGGGGCCGATTACGTGATTTCCGGCCAAGGAGAGCGAGCCATAATTCCGCTCTTGAATTCCCTTTTTGGTCGTCAAGTCTCTCCACTCTTTCAGGCTGAATGCCCAGGACCAGCACCCTTTTTCCCAGAAGATCCTGATTCATACCCTTACCCGGCCTTTGAGCTTCAGACCCGAATCCCGTACGTTCCCATTGAAACCGGCAGAGGATGCCCCTTTCGATGTGCATACTGCGCCTCGTCGGTGCTAAACCCAAAGCTTTTGCGGCGAAGCCCAAAGAATGTTGTTAATGAGATTGAATACTGGCACAAAAGGTACGGTGTGCTCGATTTTCCCTTTTATGATGATGCCCTTCTCATTGATCCTGAACATCACATTGTTCCTATACTTGAGGATGTCCTGGCTCGGGGTCTAAAAGTACGCTTTCACACCCCGAACGCCCTTCATATCCGGAATTTCTCACATGAGCTGGCCTTGCTGATGTTTCGGGCGGGGTTCAAAACGGTACGGTTGGGCCTTGAGACTGCGGTCTTTGGTGGTGACAGGAAAATCGATAATAAGGTGGATAGAGAGGAATTTGAAAAAGCCGTTCGCTATCTGAAGGAGGCAGGATTTTCAGGTAAGCAAATAGGTGCCTATCTTCTATTCGGGCTTCCAGGACAGGATTATAGGCTCCTGGAACTGTCCATAAGGATGGTTCGTTCCCTTGGTATTCAACCCATCCTGGCACAGTATTCACCTATTCCTCGTACCCCCTTGTGGGACGAGGCGGTAAGAGTATCAGCCTACGACCTTTCAGCTGATCCCATCTTTCACAACAACTCCATATTTCCATGCCTCGAAGGGGGTTTCTCGTGGGAAAAAATTTCTTATTTTAGAGGATTGGTCAGAAATTGATCAGATTACGTATCCTCTTCCAGCCTTCTTCCGGGATGTTTGCCCCAATAACCTGACAAACCTCGGAACCGCATGCAGAACCGAGTTCTCCACATTTTTCAATTGGATATCCGTTTACAAGCCCGAACAGAAAACCTGATGCCCAAAGATCGCCGGCTCCGGTTGTATCAATAGCTGCACGAATCTCTTTGGACTTAACCTCTACTATTTTGTCTGAATAAGAAATGAGGCTTCCCCGTTCTCCTACTTTAAGAACTGCAATATCGGCCTTTTCTGAGAGTGCCTTGAGCGCTTTTATCTCATCGGTATGTCCTGTAAATGCCCGCGCTTCATCCTCATTTGCTATAAGAATATCAACAAAATCAGAGACCATTCTGTCAAGGAACTCTTTTGACTCTTCAACGACCGTAAAGCTTGCAAGGTCCAGCGAGACAAGGGCATCTTCTTCTTTTGCGACCCCTAAGGCTGTTAGTATTAGGTTCCTGTTGAAGATCAAGTACCCCTCTACATGAACTATTGCAGCGCCTTCAAAACACCCATCTTTGATTTCGTCTGAGTCTATCTCTGAAGCCGCGCCAAGGAATGTAAGCATGGACCGCTGGGCATCAGGTGTAATAATTGAAAGCACTCTACCGGTAGGTGAAGGGGATGTAAAAAGTCTTGGTTCAACATTGTTTTTCTTCAGTTCAGCCTCGAAGATATCTCCCAGGTCATCTTCGCCACGCTTGCCAACGAATCGAGCCTGACCACCGAGGTTTCCGACACCTATCACGGTGTTACACGCTGAACCTCCCGGAACAATATACGGCTTATTCGATGTTTGCGACAGCGTCCGTTCGATGAAAGCATTGTCAACAAGTACCATGCCCCCTTTCACAGCGCCTGATCTTTCCAAAAACTCGTCATCTTCATGAACTAGTATATCAACAAGTGCTGAACCAATACCTACAATGAGTCTTCTCTTATCCCTATTGAGCTCTTTGGAGATATCCATTTATTCCTCCACGTAATTCTGAACGGAGCAAAGTGGAGTAAAGAACCTCTTGAGATACTTCGCCAACGCTCAGTATGACGTTTTTGACTTGTAAATAGTTGTAGATTGATATTTTATGTGGCACAATCTTGCTGGCAAATAAGATGTTACATCAAGCCAGAAAGTTTATCCCTCGACCTCTACAGTCTCCACCAATACCCTAGCCGTCCCTTTCTTGTAAAAGCCAAGTCTTCGGGCTGCACCAGCGCTAAGGTCGATGATCCGTCCTTTCACAAAGGGTCCGCGATCATTTACCCTCACGATAATAGATCTATTATTCTCTAGATTGGTAATCTTCACGTAGGTGGGCAAGGGTAAGTATTTGTGAGCAGCAGTGAGTCTATCGGGGTCAAAGGCTTCGCCATTTGCTGTCATGTAACCCCCCTTTTTACGAAGGGTTTCATACCCGTACCACGATGCTATGCCCACCTCTCTATACCTTCTAGCCTTATCTATAGACATTGGAACATATCGTCTGCCGTTCACCACATACGGGGAATTTTTTACCTTGCCTTTTCGTATTGCTTCTTTTGGAGACAGGCCGTCTATTGAATCAATCTCCTCGTGAGTAAGGGGCCATTCAATGGGCGCCATTATCACCTTAAATGTAAATTTACCTATCTTGTACAGAACCTTTCCAGTTCCGATACCTAGCTTGACAACACCTTTGCTTGCTTTATAAGTCGCTTTTACGGTTCCCTTGGTCAATCGGTAGGTCTTCGAAGGAATACTGCAGGAACACAGAAATATATATCCAGCCCCTATAAAGAGTACCACACCTCTTGCTAGTTGTTTGGTATTGCACATCACTGTCATACCTTTTCACGGATTGAGCGCTTCAAATTTTGAGGGAAAATGTTTCTTGTTAGTTACAGCTTTTTGCGTGGGATTCTAGCATTTTGCAACGAGCCGGCTGCATCGAGGCCACGCCGAACTTACATATATGCAGGATACAGGATGCAAGATACAAGACTATGCTCGGCCTCCTCCGTTACATTAGCTGGTTATAACAAAATACAATTTACTGCTTACTCTAAAAACGTACTTCCATAGAATCCAGGGGTCAGAAGTCAGAATAACAAGGTGATTTCGTCTTATATTCTGATATTCTGAGTTCCGGTTCCAGACCTCTTGTTTCGCTCACCCTTTTTTTGCCTAAAGCGGTACCGACAACCATATCGGGAAGACCGAGCGTGTGAGCCTTAATTAATATCC
>DTYH01000293.1 GCA_012961955.1 Desulfobacterales bacterium
CTGGGCCAAGAAAGAGACCAGGAAGACCGGCAAAAGTTGCAAAATAAGTCCTTATATTTCCAGAAGTTATCTTTTAATCAGTGACTGTCACCCTTTTGCAACACTTACTTGCTGAAGATCACTAGATCTTTAATAGTGGCAGCCTGGTTCAATTAAGGGCTATTAAAAGCTATGAGTGGGGGGTCGGCCTGGAGGGTTAGGTAGGGGTAATAAGGTACAAATGAATAATGTAGCCCTGACCCCACGGTTTTTCATAAGTCGCCTTCGGCTTTGAGCTTATGTCACGATCCCAATGACTCGTTGGATGGCCTTTTCTACCTCGGTCATCTTTATAGGGCTTATGGTTCCAGAAAAAGGACCACGGATTAAAAAGGACTTATCAAGGGTGGTAATTTGTTCACACTTGGCCATGGAAGTTTGGTCAAGGCCGCCTTCCCCTTGGGGTAGCTCTACATGGGTAGGACTGGTGCGGAGAGTGGTAGAGATGGGAACTACAACCACATCATTGGCTAAGCGATTTCTAACATCCAAAGAGACTATTAAGGCCGGTCTTGGTTTAGTATCCTTTGGCTGACCAGGCAGTGTTACAAGATAAATCTCGCCTCTTCTGGGATAGGGCATAAGCCTATTCCTCCCAGAGACCATGAGCAGATTGGGCTGCTATTTTGGACCACTGTCGGTCTTCTTCCTGTTCTTCATTAGACAATGAAAGATAATATTCTTCAATCTGGCTTTCAATTTCTCGCTTTTTTTGCTCTTTGTGCCACCTGCGCAGAACATCTTCGATAAGTTGGCTGCGGGAGCGGGTTTTGAATTCCTTAAGGAACTCATCAATGGCTTTAACTAATTCCGGATCAAGACTTGCAGTAACCTTTACTTTTACTGAAGAAGAGGCTTTAGAACCCATATCTTCCTCCTTTATTGCTTATTATAATTATGAATATAATTCATACAAAATCAGATGTCAATAACAAAGACTCAAAAATCACTTTGACCCCTTTCCCCCTCTATCAGCCAGTTTCTTTTTATCTCAGTATCTTCAGCCGCAGAACTTCAGTCCCATCTTTATGTGGCTTTGGATCAAAATTATATAAATCAAGTGACATTTGATAAAATCTACAAACAAGTCGATAGAACCGCTAAAATGATCTCCGGACTTATCAAATATCTCCGTATCAAATCAACTAAACAAACGAAACAAACCAAAAAAAACTAGACAAACCAGATAGACCAAATAAGGATAACTGAATAATGTAGCTCTGACCCCATGCTTTTTCCACTGACTATGTTGAGGCCATCCACCTGATGATGCAGCAAGATGAGCCCGACACTTACGTTATCGCAGGCGGAGAGAACCACTCTGTACGTGAGTTCGTGCAAAGAGCATTTGAGGTTATAGGCATTGAGCTAGAATGGGAAGGTAAAGGCGTAAAAGAGAAGGGTATAGACAAGCGCTCAGGCAAAGTCCTCGTTGAGATCAGTCCAGATTTCTACCGGCCAGCAGAGGTGAACACGTTATTGGGAAACTACTCAAAGGCAAAGGCTAAACTGGGCTGGCAGCCTAAGACGTCATTTGAAGAACTGGTAAGAATTATGGTAGAGAAAGATCTAGAGAGGGAGCGAAAGAGGACACGATGACCTGTTCGAAAGAGATCTGGCCCAAGGTGGCGATCATCGTCCTCAACTGGAACGGCTGGCGTGAAGGGGGACCGATGGGAAACCTTGAGGGAGACCTGAGGTGGAAATCGGTGTCCTTGAAGGAGAAAGAGGATGGGAATAACCTATATTGAAGGTCGGTTTAGGGGACCAAAAGGGGAGAAGGAGGTCAGGCTTCTTATCGATAGCGGTGCTACCTATTCACTGCTTCCCGAAGCGGTGTGGAAGGAGATAGGGCTTACTCCAAAGCGGGAGCATACCTTTGTGCTTGCCGATGGACGCACAATCGAAAGAAAAGTATCAGAATGCTATATAATCCTCCAGCAAGGTGAAGCACATACCCCTGTGATCCTGGGCGAGGCTGATGATGAGGCCCTTCTGGGGGTGGTGACCTTGGAGATTTTGGGGCTGGTATTTAACCCCTTCAAGAGAACCCTCGAGCCCATGCGCATGCTGCTTGTTTAGGAGGAGGCAATGAAGTTAGCGAGCTACTCTGGGCTGAGAAGGATAAGCAAAATCCTAAAACTTGGCCTAAGATGCCCTACTGAGCCTGGGGTATAATGCACCACCTGTAAAGGGAGGAACCAGCAATGGGGAACCTCGAAGAAGGCCTCAGATGGCTTGATCAAGCTGAGGCCGATATGAAGACCGCCAATGATTGCCTCAAAGACGGCAATTACTATGCTTCCGCTTTCTTCTCCCAACAGGGTGCCGAGAAGGCCCTTAAAGGGTTCCTTTACTCTCGCGGATACAGGGCCCTTGTTACCCATTCTGTGGTGGAGCTTCTCGAGGAGTCTGCCAAGTTGCAAAGCGAATTTAAAGGGTTCCTTGATCAAGGGAAGGAGCTCGATAGACACTACATCGGCTCGCGCTACCCAAACTTTTACCCCTCAGGGGCTCC
>DTYH01000294.1 GCA_012961955.1 Desulfobacterales bacterium
GAATCCCTTTGCGCCCCAGCCCCAAAAGACGTGGTCCGACCGTGACGTCTTACCTCCTGGAACAGGCCTAATAAGAGCGGCGTTTCATAGTGTTTCTATTTAAAACCTACCGTTGTTTCATTTTGTGTCCATTTTTCCCTACCGCCTTTTATGTATGGCACTAACTATGTGTAATCACTTACACTTCCTTCACGGCATGCACCTTGCTCACTTGCCCAATAGTAGGGTAAACTTCGATCAAGGAGGAGGTCATGAGTAGATTGGAAAATAAGCTGGAAAGAATTTTTGCAGCTACTGCGTTTGCCGAGGCTTGGGACCATGCGAGTGCCATGCAAATAGCTGGGATATGTCCTAACGCGAAAAAGAGAGGCTTGGACGGTATCTTTGCTGCCGTGACCTTTGCGGAAGCAGGATGTCCTGAAATAGCTCAGGAATTTCTGGGGAAAAGTCCCTCTCCGTGGACTCCTCGCAGAGAAAATCCCTTTCTGGCGAGAGGAGGAGTTCAGGGTATTCGTGTTTGGTATGGGGTGGCACGGATTTGATTCCGAATCTTTTTTCGGGCAGGTCCTGACAAGGGTGATCGGGTAAGGTAAATCTTTTGTCCATCCTTGTATTTTTTTTCACATTTTTGCATAGGTAATCAACGCTCCGGTTCCCCGTCGTCAGGTAGTTGTCCGAATAAAGATTCCCTATGTTTCCAATAAGACCTTCAAAGAAAGCAAGAAGGAACTTGGACAAAGAGTATACAGGTGTGCAGAAACATCGACGACACGGTCATAAGGGGCTGTTCCTGAAGGAATTGCGCACCCAAACTGAGACTAGTGGCACGGAATCCTTTTATGAGGCAGGTCACTACTATAGCCGGAAAGGCTCCACAACGGCACATAGGATCCGATACCCATTACCCGCGATTGCCATTGACTTGCGAGCTTGTGTCCCACACCACGTGAGCTTGGTTAAGATGACTCGATATATCTCGCCCCCAACAGGTTATATGAGATTTTACCTGCCTCATAAAAGGATTCCGTGTCACTGCATTCAGGATGACATTAGATGGTAAGAAACCTGGCATATACGACCGGCAAATTTGGGCAAAAGCCGCGTAAATCAAGGAACTAGGAGGAGAGCATAATGAGTTTGGGCAGAAAAGTGTTTGAATTTCTTAAGGCGGGAGCAATAGCGCAGGCCAAATGGGATTACGAGGTTTCAATGAAGATTCTAAGACACAGAAGGAAGATGGTGATAGTATTAGCTGCATTACTCCCCGTATTCGTCGCAATGGCAGTTGAAGCCAGCAGCATCCTGGGAGGCAAAACCGCTTATGCCCCGGCATTCTATTCAACTAAGATCTTCTTTTTATCAATGGCAATCGGACTTGTAGCCGGGCTCATAACCGGATGTATTGGGGCGGGTGGGGGGCTTTATAATAACACCAGCCCTTATGGCAGCAGGTGTCAAAGGAATAGTTGCTGTAGGTACAGACCTGTTTCACATCTTCGCAAAGGCGATAATGGGTACAGCAGTCCATAGGAAGCTTGGTAATGTCTCTCCTAAACTAGCGATAGCATTTTTGGTCGGTTCGATTGGGGGGGGCGTAGTTGGGGGTTCTATAAATAAGGCCCTTTATAGCAAAGATCCACTTTTGAGTGACACGTTCATCAGTATTTTATACGCTGGATTACTCGGTTTTCTTGGTTTTTACGCTCTTACGGACTTTCTCAAATCTATAAGAAGTGACGCGCCAGTGGATATACATGGTTCGAATCCATCAGGTGCCACTGTAATTGCCAGCAGGTTACAATCTTTGAACATACCGCCCAGGATCAAGTTTGATGAGGATTATGTGCCGGGCGGGAAAAGGATTTCAGCTGTGATCGTTGCACTGGGGGGCTCGGTTGTAGGCCTTCTTGCTGCCCTAATGGGGGTTGGGGGAGGATTTGTTACCTTCCCAATGTTTGTGTATGTATTCGGTGTCTCCTCTATGACGACTGTTGGGACTGACATTCTTCAGATAATTTTTACGGCCGGCTTTGCAGCAATTTCACAGTATGCCATTTATGGCTTTGTGTTTTACACCCTCGCCATAGGTATGCTCCTTGGTTCCATCGTTGGTATCCAACTAGGTGCTCTCACAACAAAGGTAGTAAAGGGAATATATATAAGGGGTTTTTATGCGGTGACAATCCTCGCCGGTTTTGTAAACAGAGCCGCTGCACTTCCAAAGAAGCTCACCGAACTTGAATACATTAACCTCTCGAGGTCACTCATTAATGGGATTGAAACAACAGGTAACATTCTTTTCTGGGTTATTGTAGGATTATTCGGCTTACGGGTTCTCAGTATGTTCCTTACCAGTGTAAAGGAACTCAGAGGAGAGGGAGAGGGATTAGTGTCATCCATAACCAGCCAATTGGAAGAGGAGGTATAAAATCCTTATTCGAAAGCCGAAAATCCTTAGAAGAGGGTTCCTTTTGTCCCTAACATTCCTTTGTGTACTATTCCTTGTTTTTTCGCCACTATATGGCCAAGGAAAGAATGGGCTGCAATTCGCGGATGAATTGTTCAATAGACTTGCAAAGGGTTCATCATACTTCATACCTGAGGTGATTGAAGCCAACCAAAATATACATGGAAAGCCTATTTCTGTATCGCTCAACACAGATAGTTTTCAGGACGTTGAAATTACCAAAAGGCTTTTTACGACGGCGGGAGCCGCGGTAGAAGTAGTCGGCAATGACTTGAAGATAGAAGGAGACCTGAATGAAATCCTTAAAGTGATACTAAGGGATTCCCACGACATGTATCACAACAACGGACACAAGGTATCCGCTCGGTACAACTACAACGAAAAAGGGTAATGGAAAAATGGTGGGTAGCGTTGAAGATGATAGAGAATGATTTAAAAAAGAAACGTAAGGTAGAAGAGGCACACCTTGTTTCGGATGTGATAACAAAGGCGATCGAGCCGGCATATAACTTCTATGGCATAGATTCGCAGAAGGTTAAGGAAAAGGCTGGTGCGTTGTTAGGCCTCCTTGTTTTCTATGTCGTGTACACGATGTGCTACGGTTTTGCTATATTTTACATATTCGAAGGACTTGGGTTCAGCATGAAAAGGCCCAAAGTAAAAAGGGAGGTCTAATATCCTATGAGCAGATACAGGAAAATCCTAGCTGCGATTGACGGTTCTGATTCGAGCAAAAATGCCCTGAGGGAGGCGTGCAGGCAAGTTAAAAAATACAATGGTTTGTTAACGGCGATGACGGTAGTTCCCATTCATCAGGCTGAGGTTGAGGTCTTAACTGTCAGGGAGAGGATAATCTCTACACTGAGGGCTGAATGTGAAAAGATAGTTGACGAAGCAAGAAAGATTGCGGAAGAAGAAGATGTTTTTCTAAGGACAAAACTGGTTGAAGGTGAACCATCTATGGCGATCATAGACGAAGCAGAAGAGGGTGGCTACGACCTCGTAGTAGTTGGGAGAGAAGGCCAGAGTCACATTGAAAAGGTTCTTATGGGAAGTGTGGCAGCTAGAATCATAGGCATGAGCCAGAGCGATGTTCTTGTTATACCAGGAGATGCGGCCATAGCATGGAGGAATATCCTCCTTGTTGTTGAGAGGTCAAAATACCTTGACGTTGCAGCCAAAAAGGCCATGGACATAGGAAAATCTTACGGCAGTGATATTGTTAAGGCTATTTGTGTTGTAGATGTCACACAAACGAATTCTTAGCTCAAGCGCCAGAAGCCTTTCGGGCTCTTATCAGGAACGCAAAACAAATAGTTGAGCAGATAACGAAAAAGGCAGAAGTAGAGGGTATAAAGGCACAAGGTCTTGTAAGGGAAGGAGAGAAGTATGAGGTTATTGCAAATATTGCCAATGAAGAAAACTCAGATCTTATCATAATCGGGAGCCATGGTCGTACAGCATTTGAAAGAATACTCGTAGGAAGCGTTACTGAGAAGGTCGTCGGATTTGCTCCTTGCCCTGTACTTGTATTCAGTTATTGCGATTAGATGTGTCAACCCCCCCCCAATTGGCGAGGAGGAAATTACTTTCTGGCTGATTATTCAACAGTATACGGTTATAAAAAATGGGGTATTGGCCTCCTTCCCAGTGCTGACCGGTTAAAACTGACGCCTTACCCGCTACAGGAATGGATCATTATCACGAAATACCATTAAGGCAAATGATAAGGATACTGTGCAGAACAGCCTCATATTAACGGCTATCAGACCTTTGCATAACCACCTCGGATGACCATCATGACCTTTTTGGGCCACCCACTAAGGCGAAGTTCACCCCGTTAAACTGGGTTCCCATCGGGCAATTTAATAGGGTGAACAGCCCGCGGCAGCAGACAAATCCCGAGCTATTTGAGGCATAAGACCAGCTTTCGGGATTTAGTAAGCGAGCCCGGGAGGGATCGAAAATGTCATATCATAGGAACGAGTGAAAAAAGGGGGGGGTTATGCAAAGATGTCGTTATTTCAAGACACCAAGAGAATCATTCAAAACAGCATGATTCCCTGACTCTGTATGAAATTAGCCACTTATCAGAAAGAGTTTGTTTTGGACGTCATCCATTTACCACATATCAGAGGACTATCTGATTCACCCGTTGGTTTCACATCTCTCCTGGATGAAATTCCCATTAGCGTGGCTGTACTCAGTCTGGACCGCCGGATTGTTTTTGTTAATCGAGCCATGGAAGCTCTAACCGGTTTTGTCCGTCAAGAAGTGTTGAGAGTCCCGTGTTGTCATGTTCTGCGAAGCAACATTTGTCTCCGCAATTGACCTGCTTTAAACATGCCAGAGGAATCTGAACCTACCTGCCTTGAAGGAAACATCATCAATAGGGATAGCAAGAAGATTCCTGTACGTATCACGTTTGCACCCGTAAGAAGCCTTGATGGTAAACTTCTCGGTTTTTTGGAGACAGTGGAAGATACTCGAGTCTTGCAGGAGCTGAGTAAAAAGATCGGCCAGGCATACAGCTTCGGCGATTTCATCGCACGAAGTCCACAAATGGAAAGAATCTTTCAAATTCTTCCTGTGATTGGGCAGACCCATTCATCAGTCCTCATCACCGGGGAGACAGGTACAGGCAAGGACTTGCTTGCCGAAGCCATTCATCAGACGTCCAACCGGAACAAGGGTCCTTTTATCAAAGTTAACTGCGGGGCACTGCCGGAAACCCTACTGGAGTCGGAACTCTTTGGACATCAAAAAGGAGCCTTTACAGGGGCAGTCGAGAATAAACCCGGACGATTTCGCCTGGCACACAATGGAACCCTTTACCTCATTGAGATAGGGGATCTGCCCTTGGCCCTTCAGGTGAAACTCCTAACTTTTTTGGATGATAAGATCATATATCCTCTGGGAAGCACTAAAGGCTACCAGGTCGATGTAAGGATGATAGCTGCCACGCATCGGAATCTGGAGCTGATGGTACGAGAAGGTCTCTTTAGAGAAGATCTCCTATTTCGGCTGAATGTGGTTCGGATCCATTTGCCGCCTTTAAGAGAACGGGGAGAGGATATAAGGTTGCTTCTTGATCACTTTTTTCACACCTTCACCTCTCGGTTCGGAAAACGTATTAGGGGGTTTTCGAATAAAGCTCTTCGGATTCTTTTGGAATACCAGTATCCAGGAAACGTAAGAGAACTGAGAAACATTGTAGAGTATGCCGTGAACATCTGCCTGGAAGAGCAGATTCAACCCGAACATCTTCCGGCTTATCTTACTGACATAGAATCGTGGAACAGGGTTGAATCGGGTGCGGAACACCAGACCGCACCTCCTTCTCAGACTGACCAGGAAGATGGAGAGGCGAACCTGAACTGGGCGGCCATTGAACGCAAGATGATCATAGAAGCCCTTGTAAAGGCCAAGGGTAGACGAAGCAAGGCCGCCGCACTGCTAGGCTGGGGAAGGAGCACCCTGTGGAGAAAAATGAAACAATTTGGAATAGATGCCTAAAATACCACACTTGAACAAAAGGTTTATTATATCGATTTTTTGTTCTCATGACTAGAAAGGTCCTAATCCCGTTGTATGGAAACGATGTTGCTCCTCGATTCGACCTGGCCACAGAGGTATTGATTGTTTCAATCGGGGCAGATGATGTGGTGGAAGATGAAAGGACAGTGGTTCTTCCTCATGCTTCAGCAGAAGACCTCTGCCATTTGATCCTGACTGAGAACATTGGGGTGGTAATATGTGGAGGGATTGAGGAGGAGTACTACCGATATCTCAAGTGGAAAAAAGTTACTGTCCTTGATTCGGTGATGGGGCCTTTCGATCGGGTTCTGGAAAGGTTTGAAGAGGGGAGGCTTCGGGAAGGCAATATTCTTTTTTGAACGTATGCGAAATGAACAGCATATCTGATAAAAAATGGTTCAGAACGATTAGAACGATTACGAAAGGACTTCTCCACTTTCCAGATGAAGGAAACTCACCGGCAGAACGCTACAAAATATTGCGCCGAAACATGATCATCCTTATGCTCTTGGTGACCGTCGTTCCTCTCTTCTTTATGGCTATTATCAACTACTACGAATATCGAAGAGCTTTGAAAAAGGAGATTGTTCATCCTTTACGTGTGTTAGTGAGCAAAACAAAGCATTCTTTTGAGCTTTTTTTGGCACAACGTCTCTCCACTGTAAGCTTTATCGCTTCAGCTTATTCATTTGAGGAATTAGCAAATGAGGAGACACTGAGGCGGATTTTTCGAGTGACAAAACAGGAGTTTAGGGACTTTGTGGACCTGGGATTAATCGATTGTCATGGAACCCAAGTAAGTTACGTAGGACCGTATAAGCTTTTGGGAAAAAACTACGCGGACCAGAGCTGGTTCCATGAGGTCAAGGTAAGGGGTACCTACATCAGCGATGTGTTTATGGGCTACCGAAAATTTCCTCACGTCGTCATTGCAGTACAGCATCTAACAGATACTGGATGTGCATGGATTTTGCGTGCGACCATTGATACGGAAAAATTTGACAATCTCATTGCTTCTATGGGGTTGGATTCCGAAAGTGACGCCTTCTTATTAAATCGAAGCGGTATCTTTCAGACCAACTCCAAGTTTTATGGCAAGATCCTGGAGAAATGTCCGTTACATATTCCCCCTGTAAGCTATGAAACCAATGTTGTCGAACAGGAGGATCCTCAAGGTCGCGAAATCTTTCAAGCTTCTACCTATTTTGTCCACCCCTCATTCATACTGGTAGTGGTCAAACCTCGATCCGAAGTGTTAAAATCCTGGTATACTCTAAAAAGCGAACTTTTCTTCCTTTTTTTGGCCGGTATCCTGGCAATCTTTTTGGTGGTCTTCAAGCTTACTGACATCTTGGTGAAACGCATAAGAGACTCCGATGAAAAGCGGGAAGCGGCCTTTCGTGAAATTCAGCATACCCAAAAACTCTCATCAATTGGGAGGCTTGCTGCAGGAGTAGCCCACGAGATCAACAACCCTATGGCCATAGTTAACGAAAAGGCGGGTTTAATGAAAGATATCATTGAGAATATTCCAGGTTTTCCACAAAGGGAAAAATTCCTTTCCCTTGTAGAGGCGATTCTCCAGTCAGTTGACCGCTGCCGGGCTGTTACCCATCGTCTGCTAGGATTTGCTCGCCGGATCGAAGTTCAGGTTGAGGTATTGGACCTCAACGATGTTATTGAAGAAGTCCTGGGCTTCCTGAGAAAGGAGGCTTTCCATCGAAACATTGAAATAGAACTCCATCTGCCAGAACATCTTCCTCGAATCGCTTCCGATAGGGGTCAGCTACAGCAGGTATTCCTTAACATATTGAACAACGCCTTTGCAGCGGTAGAAGATGGTGGAACAGTGTCTATAACCACTTGGGAAAAGGATTCAGACACCGTGGCAGTCTCTATCCGGGACAACGGCTGCGGCATGTCAAAAGAGACGCTCAAACATATCTTCGAACCTTTCTTTACCTCTAAGAGAGAATATGGTACTGGCTTAGGACTCCCGATTACATACGGGATCATTAAGAAACTTGGTGGCGATATAGAAGCCCAGAGCAAAGAAGGAGAAGGGACAACGTTTACGGTATATTTGCCCAAAAAACCGAAGGAAGAACAGAAGAATGAAGGAGTATGAAATGAAATCATGGAAAATTCTTCTGGTGGACGATGAGGAAGAGTTTGTCTCCACCCTGGCAGAAAGGCTTCAGTTGAGGGAAATTCGGGCCGATACTGCCACCGATGGAGAAGAGGCTTTGAGCCTTATTGAAGCCAAGCGTCCTCACGTAGTGGTCCTGGATGTAATGATGCCAGGGTTGAGTGGACTGGACGTGCTTCGGCGTATAAGGACCCAGTATCCGCAGGTCCAGGTTATTCTACTAACAGGACACGGATCCACAAGGGAGGGGATTGAGGGAATGCGATTAGGGGCTTTCGATTACCTGATGAAGCCGATAGATATTGAAGAATTGATTGAAAAAATACGAAATGCGGTAGAATCTTCACATCAGGAAACGTCTTCATGGGGATGGAGAAGATAGATTTGGAAGCAAAAGAAGTCGCCTTTTTTTCAAAAATAACTGCTGGTATAACTCATGAAATCAAGAATGTATTGGTCATTGTGAAAGAATCTTCAGGGTCGATGGAGGATTTCCTTTCCCTTTGCCAAGCAGGATCCTTCCCATATCTGGATAAAATTTCCAGTCCTTTGTGTACTATCAGAGGTCAGGTATTGCGCGGCGTAGAACTTGGTGGCCTGCTCAACCAATTTGCCCATAGTCCAGACAAAACAGTAGCCAGCAGAAATCTCAATGAATTGGTCGAACAACTGTATTTCTTCCCCAGTACTTTGCAAAACTTAAGGGTGTGACCCTGAAAGTTTATCCCTCAGATGAGTCCACCACCATTGTAACCAACGCTCTACGTTTACAAATGGCAGTCATTATATATCGAATACTGCTTGGCCCAAACGCCTCCTGGAGGATTGGTGAGTCTTTTTCCCAAAAGAAGTGGGGAAGGAGGACTTACTCAAATCTTCTGTAAGGGAGACCTCCGCGATAGACTCGACTTTGCTACTGGAATTACCTCCTCTCATCAATGGACAGTATTACATGAGATTGTGAACGGGTTAGGTGCGAAAATCGAATTGGACAAATTGGCTTCCCCTTTCAGCCTGATCCTTCCGAAGGAGGCTAATCGAGGGAGTCGATTCAATTTGTTTCGGGTGTGAAACATCGAATGGTTTCATCACGTTTCACCATTTTCTCCCGATCTTATTATATCCCTATAACCGTTCGTAATCACATAACATTGACTTATGGCATGCACCTTGCTAATAAGGTAAAAACCCCGGTTAGAATTTCACCCCCGCTAATCAGGGTTCCGTCGGGAAATTTAACAGGGTGAAAAAGCTGTATGATTCCTTGATTACCATGTCTGTGATGCCATACTTGGGGTTTCTAACGGAGCAAAGGGGAAATCATGTGTCAACGGTACGGCCCGCAAGGTCTGGTCATAGGATACCATGTTTCCCTTAACGGATGGTAATCGATATCCCATGCGAATAAATCTTTTGATTATTGAAATCGATGATCTATTTCGCCAAAGTCTTTTAGACCATCTTCTGCTTAAGGCACACAGAGTATTTGTCGTGGACATGCAAGCTGGAGTAAAAAGAGATTGTCAAAAGAAGCATAGATGTGATCTTACCCGGTCTGAATGGATTCAAACACGAGGGCCCTCCTTGCTCAAGACGCTCAAGGGGATTAGGCCTTTTACCGGGGTCATCATAATGACTAGTTACGAGCCCCTTCATCTCTCCATGGCAGGTATGAAATTGGGTGCCTTCGATGAGATATTGATTCCATTTGATCTGGGGTATCTATCGAAACTAATCCGAGAGGCATACGAGCGAAGAAGAGAAACGAAAAAGCTGAAAAACCTTTACCCCGGTCTCGTAACGAGATGATGTATTCGTGACAAGGTTTGGGTTATGAAGCTTAGACTGGTCAAATGTGGGTTTACGAGCTAAAGAGATTAAAAAAAA
>DTYH01000295.1 GCA_012961955.1 Desulfobacterales bacterium
CAAGGGATGCCCAGTCGATCTCCAGGACCTTGCTGTCTGTGATGGCATAAACATCCGCTGTCCTCTCAACCTCACTTACCAAGGCTATCTCCCCAAAAAAGACTCTCCACTCGGTCCACATGGGGAAGCTCCTCAAGCTTATAAACAACCTCTTGGATGGCCTCAAGCTTCTCGGTCGTAAACAGATCTTTATCCCTAATGTACACAACCGTTATGTCGTCCGTGCCGAATGTCTCTATGGTCTGATGATAGAAATCAATATCCGGATCCCCCTCTATCATCATCCCTTCAGCTGAAACATCTATCCGTATATCCTTGGCTTGATACCCAAAAAAGATGGAAATCAGTAACGTTAAAACAATAACTGTAACCGAATGCTCCCGACACCAAAGGATTAGCTTGCTCATGGTGATCACCTATCATAAAGGTTGATTGCTTTAACGCCGGCACCCAGATGGGACTCAGCTTGCTTTTGTGTTATTTATAAGCTATAAGTGGTTAGAAGGTATCACTTTTGATGGTAGGTCTTAGTATTAGGTGAAAGGTCTCAAATCATTTCACAGAAACCGACATTTTGACTTGCTCCAACTTACCGCCTCTAAAATCAGAAATCAAGTATTCTTTTGATAAAACTCTTATATTGGGGTGACATAATACACAAAAACCTCTGCTCAACCTTCCCACCCCTTAATCCCACGCGTACTCATGTGATGCTTCTGTGACAGAAACTAAGACATATTTGAAAGAAAGATTTGCTCTCACTTGAGTTTAGGCGGGTAGAGTTTTGGGCAGTTCTTGAAACTGTTTTAAAGAAAAATCTGTTTTCTGTTTTTTGGTTGAAGTAAAAGACAATTCTTAATAAAATATAATCCTTTCGGCTTAGATTTCACGAATTAGTTACCGCAACCCCCTCACAACAAAAAGGGATAGAGGCCGTAACTAATGATTAAGCCTGACATGAGGAACTTAGGAAGGAGGTTCTTCTATGAAGATACTGGTTGTAGGGAGCGGAGGTCGCGAACATACTCTTGTCTGGAAGATAGCTCAAAGTCCAAAGGTAAAAAAAGTGTTTTGTACGCCTGGTAACGCAGGAATCTCAATGCATGCCGAGTGTGTTCCTATTAAACCAGAAGAAATTGATCGTATCTGTTCTTTTGCCAAAAACGAATATATTGATTTGACGGTGGTTGGGCCGGAACTGCCGCTGACGTTAGGAATTGTTGATCTGTTTGAAAAGCAAGGTCTCAAAATCTTTGGACCGAGTAAAATGGCATCCCAGATCGAAGGGAGTAAATCCTTTGCAAAAAAACTAATGGAAAAGTATAACATCCCGACCGCAAAAGGCAAAACGTTCACTGATTCTGAGGAGGCAAGCCAATACGTAAAAAAAATAGGAACACCTGTGGTTATAAAGGCTGACGGTCTTGCGGCAGGAAAAGGCGTAATCATCTGTGAGACGGAAAAAGATGCTATGCATGCTATAGATCTTATAATGGTGAAACGAGCCTTTGGGGATGCAGGAAAAAAGATTTTGATAGAGGAATATCTTACGGGAGAGGAGGCTTCTTTTCTAGTCTTCACTGACGGGAATGCCGTGGTCCCTCTCCCCTCATCCCAGGACCACAAACCAATTTATGATGAGGACAAAGGTCCAAATACAGGAGGAATGGGGGCTTACTCTCCAGCTCCGATAATAAACGATACAGTACATAAGAAGATCATGGAAAAGATAATGATCCCTGCCATAAAGGGTATGGCTGCTGAAGGGATGCCGTATAAAGGAGTCCTTTATGCGGGATTGATGATAAAGGATGATGAACCAAAGGTTCTAGAATTCAACGCCCGGTTTGGGGACCCTGAAGCACAACCGCTTCTGATCCGTCTAAAATCGGATCTGGTAACGATACTGGAGGCGGTTATAGAAGAGCGGCTTACTGAAATTCAGCCCGAATGGGACACACGAGCTGCGGTATGCGTAGTAATGGCCTCAGGAGGTTATCCTGGAAGCTATAAAAAGGGCCTTAGGATTATCGGTATTAAATCCGCATCACGGATGAAGGATGTTGTTGTTTTTCATGCTGGTACGACCAAAAAAGGGGATGTTTTCCTTACTGACGGAGGTCGTGTCCTAGGGGTAACAGCCTTGGGAGACACAATTGAAAAGGCTATCGATAGAGCCTATCAGGCAGTCTCGAAGATCAGGTGGGATGGGGTATACTATCGGAAAGATATTGGTCACAAGGCCTTAAGGCATCTAAATCCTGCTAGCAAAAAACCACTTGTCGGAATAGTAATGGGAAGCAGTTCTGATCTAAAGATTATGGAAAAATCGGCTTCCCTCCTTAAACGCTTTAATATTCCGTATGAGATGACAATAAGTTCTGCTCACAGGTCTCCTGATTTCAGCTTAAACTATGCAAAGTCAGCTCGCAAGAAGGGTTTGAAAGTTATTATTGCTGCTGCTGGGAATTCAGCCCACCTGGCTGGATTCATGGCTGCACATACAACCCTTCCGGTAATTGGTGTACCCTTAGATTCATCCTCTTTGAGAGGCCTTGATGCCCTCCTTTCCACTGTTCAAATGCCATCAGGTGTTCCTGTGGCAACGATGGGTATTGGAGAAGCTGGAGCAGTAAATGCTGCTATTTTAGCTGCTCAAATATTATCCACAAAATACCCTGAGCTGGAACAAAAGCTCAGGTATTACAAAGAAGAATTGGCAGAAAGAGTAAAACAGTCCGCAGAAGAGTTGAGCAACAATCATGACTAAAGTTATTTCTGTTGATCCAGAAAATCCAGATATCCATGCAATTCGAAAGGCAGCCACAGTTATCAAGAAAGGTGGTGTTGTGGCTTATCCTACCTGTTCTTTCTATGCTCTGGGAGTAGATTCCTTTAAGAAAAAGAGCATAGAAAGAGTGTACAGGCTCAAACAAAGAGATTCAAAAAAACCTCTCCTTATACTAATCGGAGATTTAAAAAACCTGTTTCCACTCGTCAAAGAGGTTCCAAGTTCAGCAAGTCGTTTGATTGACAAATTCTGGCCAGGTGCCCTCACTATAGTATTTGAAGCTGCTGAATCTCTTCCGTCTAACCTGACCGGAAACACCGGGAAGATAGGAATTCGATTAGATGATCACCGCGTAGCCACCCTTTTGGCGAATATTTCAGGAACCCCTATTACTGGAACAAGCGCAAACATCTCCGGAAGGATGGGGTGTGTAACAATTTTTCAAATCTTCTCTCAATTTGGTCAAGGGTTGGATTTAATACTTGAGGCCGGATCACTCCCAGGAGGAAACCCTTCAACAATCGTAGATGTTACTTTTGACCCTCCGAAGGTACTACGAGAGGGTATGGTTGATATTGCAAGAATTAAACATGTTCAGAAGGTATCGGTAATTTAGATGTTTATTTCTTGTTTATATTTTTATATAATAAATATTTTGTGGAACCAACCTAAAGTATGTATGATGTAACTGTTCACGGGGCAGTTACCGTATGATGTGATTTTAAAGCGACCGTAGAGAGATTCTTTCTACGAGTTGTACCCAACGTCATAGCGTGTCCATCTTAACGGTTTTATAGCATTGGAAAATGAGGGGTACGGTGGAGTAGTTTAGATTGCCACTCAAAAAGGATTCCTACGTGGTTATATAGACGATAGAGAATCAAACAGAGATAAATAAGCACATAATCGACACAGGAACTGTCATTCCTTTTGTTTTATTCTTTTTATGTTGATGGAGTTTTAAACATTTTCTTTCGATTTATTATGAATATTATATCTATATAGATTATAAAGTACAAATATAGGGAGATAGTATGGACTTCAAAATAAAAACGGAAGATATTCTTAAAGGGATGACAAATGTTCAGGGTATCACGTCTAGGAAGACAAACCTTCCTGTCACCTCAAACGTAAGCATTGATGCTCAAAATTCACAGATAAGAATCTCAGCTACTGACCTAGAGGTGGGATATATTGGGTATTATCCAGCTGAGGTAGATGAGGAAGGTTCTACCCTTATCTCCTCCAAAAAATTCTTTGAGATATTGAAAGAATTTCCAAGTGAAAACATACATTTTTTGATGGATGAAAAGAATTGGATTCTAATAAGGGACATAAAAAATAGAGATATAGAATATCACATAGCAGGTACGTCAACAGAGGAATTTCCCACTATTCCAGGTATAGACGACGTGAGCTTTTTTGAGATCGGTAGTTCAATTATAAAACAAATGATTGAAAAGACTATATACATAGTTTTAAACGAAGAGATCCGTTCACACCTCACAGGTGTATATTTTGAAAAAAAAGGAAGGGAGGATAAGGTCTTCTTACGGATGGTTTCTACTGATGGGAATAGATTGTCACTGGTTGATCAACCTATAGATCGGGAAGACGACTTGATATTTGATGGAGGAGTAATAATTCCAAAAAGAGGGTTGTCCGAGGTCTTGAAGGTTCTTAAGGAAGATACGAGAGCTAAGATAGGGATTAAGGGGAATAATTTTATTCTAAGTATAGAAAATGAAACGTTTATTATAAGGTTGATAGAGGCCGAATTTCCAGAATATGATAGAGTCATTCCGATGGATAACAAAAAGGAGTTGAAAATAGAGAAGGATGCATTTAAATCGATGCTAAGACGCATGTCTATCTTATCATCGGACAAGTATAGAGGGGTGAAGTTCAAGATAGATAAGGATCGTCTGGAGGCTGTGACAATCAACCCAGAGATTGGGGAATCGAGGGAGTCTATTAAAGTATCTTATAATGATGAGCCTTTTGAGATAGGATTCAATCCCAAATTCATAATAGATACTTTGAATGTTATGAAAAGTAGTGAAATTACCATAAAATTTGAAGATGTATCAGACCCGTGTTTATTCTTAGGAAAAGACGATCCGGATTTTATAAGTGTTATAATGCCAATGAGGATAAAATAGACAATGGACGACAGATACGATGCAGATAAAATAAAGGTGTTGGAAGGCCTTGAGGCGGTCAGAAAAAGACCGGCTATGTATATAGGAAACGTAGACGTAGAAGGCCTTCATCATCTTGTATATGAGCTTGTTGATAACAGTATAGATGAAGCGCTAGCCGGTTTTTGCGATTTGATAACTGTTACCATTCATTATGATAATAGCGTGACTGTAGAAGATAACGGTCGTGGTATCCCCGTAGGGATGCACAAGAAAGAGAATTTGTCCGCTGTTGAGGTTGTAATGACGAAACTTCATTCAGGTGGTAAATTTGACAATAAAAGCTACAAAGTGTCTGGTGGACTGCATGGTGTTGGTGTTTCCGTAGTGAATGCATTATCGTCTTTGCTGGAGGTAGAGATTCGTTGTGATGGTAAAGTATATTTTCAAACATATGAAAGAGGTAGGCCAACATCGAAACTCGAAGTTATTGGAAAAACCAAAAGACGCGGAACAAAAATACGTTTTAAACCGGATAGGGATATATTCACTACCGACAACTTTAGTTTTGATCTGTTGTCTCAGCGTTTAAGAGAACTCTCCTTCTTAAACAAGGGAATAAAGATTATAATTGAAGATGAAAGGGTAAACAAGAGAAAGGAGTTTTTTTATGAAGGAGGGATTGTATCTTTTGTAGAATATTTGAACAGGAGGAAGACACCTATCCATAATAAACCTATCTATATACAAGGGAATAAGAACGGGGTTACTATTGAGATAGCATTACAATATAATGACTCGTTTTCGGAGCAAATATTCAGTTTTGCCAACAACATAAACACTCGAGAAGGTGGAACACATCTGATTGGTTTTAAAGCAGGATTGACTCGATGCATAAACCAGTATGCGTCTGAAAGGAATGTTTCACGTGATTTTCAAGGAAAGTTTACCGGAGAGGATGTATAAAAGGGATGTCTCTTTAGAGAAGCTCTATAAGATCTTTGATACCGACTGGTTTGCCCAGAAGGTAGATACTGAAATTCGATACAAA
>DTYH01000296.1 GCA_012961955.1 Desulfobacterales bacterium
CAGGACATACCGATTTTCTCAAGAACACCATTCGAGGCCTGAGTAGCCTAGACATGGCTATTCTGGTAGTGGCTGCAGACGATGGTGTCATGCCGCAGACCCTGGATCATCTGGAGATACTTCAGTTCCATAAAACCAGAAGTGGTTTTATTGTAGTAAGCAAGGCAGACCTGGTCGATGATGAAACCATGAAGTTGGCTGAGCTCGATATCAGAGACATAGTAAAGGGGACCTTTCTGGAAGGAAAGCCGATTATCCCCTTTTCGAGGATTGATAAGAGGGGGCTTCACGAGATCCGACTGAACATTGAGAGAGAGGTAGAAAGGATAGACGGTAAGGACCCCGACTCACCATTCCGTTTGTGGATTGATCAGGTGAGGAGCTTTGCTGGTTTTGGAACAGTAGTGAGCGGGACGATCCTGTCAGGAAGAGTTAGACGGGACGATCTACTTCATCTCTTGCCATCCGGGATAGAGACAAGGGCACGATTTCTGGAGGTCCATCACAAGAGCGTAGCTCAGGCTGTTGCAGGTCAAAGGGTGGGTATCAACCTTCATAAGGTGCCGCTCGGGGAGGTCAGTCGAGGAATGGTCCTGGCAGCACCAGGCAGTCTCACTCCTAGTCGCCTTCTCAACGCGGAGCTAAAGCTGCTCAAAAGTGCACCAAGGCCTATCAGAGACCAGGAGAGGGTGAGGCTCTATGTAGGAACCTCTGTTACAAATGCCCTGGTGATCATGATGGATAAGGAACGCCTCAAATCGGGTGAAAGCGGGCTCGTCCAGTTCCGATTGAGAAATCATGTGGCAGCTTGTCCAGGAGATCCTTTTATACTCAGCCCGCTGGACATCCAGACGGTCATCGGAGGGGGCAGGTTGTTAGAAATCACTGGGGAGAAGTATCGAGAAGCCAAGGCTCTGAATACTCTCCCGTATCTGAAGGCCCTGCAAAAAGGTGACTTGAAGATGGCGATTGAGTATCTCTTCAAGAGGAATCTTAACCGACTTGTTAAGGTCGGTGAGCTTGCACGGAATACAGGATTTTCCGTTAAGGAGGTCGAAGCGGATATCAAATCAAGGATCAAGAGCGGGAATCTCCTGTACTTTGAAGGAAAGGGTGTTTTCTCGAATGAACTTTATCAGGACGTGAAAAGAAGATTGCCAGAACCGGTTAAAGAGATACTTTTACAAAACCCGTTAAAGATGGGAGTAAGTGCTGAGGAGATCAAAGACCGATCGGCACGCTCTCTTGATGAGGCGCCATTTCAAAGGATGCTTAGGGAGCTTTGTCAGGAAGGGAGACTGGTAAAGACCGAAGGAGGGTATCAGATTCCGAACCTTTCAGCCAGGCTGTCTGCTGAGCAGGAGATGCTGCTCAGGCTGTTACTGGATTATGCAAAGAAGTCAGGTTTTGTACCGTTCAGCGCAGACACCTTCTGGAAATTCCACAAGAAGGTGTTCAATAAGAACGAGATACAGAGATTGCTCGACTACCTCCGTACTCAAAAAAGGTTGATCCGCCTTAATAAGAGACGGTATTTGTCTCCTCAGGCCATGGAAAAGATAAAGGAAAGGGTAGGAGAAGTAATAAGAAGGAAAGGCAGCCTTAACCTAGCGGACAGCAAAGAGATTCTGGGATATGGCAGGACAGTGGGGATATCGGTTCTTGAATATCTTGATGCCATCGGATTTACCTTAAGACAGCGAAATGAGAGGGTCCTAAGGACCAGCTAATTGGTTAATAGATGTAACCTAAATGTAACAAAAATATTCCGTTCCGTTCGTAAGGTGATAATGGGCAAAAAACAGATGCCAATATATTTTTTTCATGAGGTCAAAAATTGTAAGTGCTAACGGGGTGAAATCTTCCTTGGAGACATCGGAGTCTAAGGAAAAGCTTCCTCCCGTGAACACTTAGCAATAATTTAATGAATAATACAGCAGGAGGAGAAAAATGAACGAAAGGTGGAAGAGAATGTGGGAAGGCTTGGGCATGGATCTTGAGGCACATGATGCTCTGTTGGAGGTCTTGAGAAAAGGGTATCGGGATATCTATCTCGCCCAGAAAAATCGTCCGGAAGGAATGGGCTACTTTGATTTTGTGATGAGCGAAGTCCATGGCCTGCGGATCAAAGAATTGTTGGATGAGAAAGAGGCTGGCCGCAAGGTTATTGGTGCGTTCTGTCTCTTTGTACCGGAGGAGATCGTACGGGCCGCTGATGCCACATTGGTTGGTCTTTGCGCCGGTGCGGACTTTGCCACAGAGGAGGTCGAAAAGCTTTTGCCACGGAATACCTGCTCCCTCATCAAGCCGGCGTTTGGGTTCAAATTGGGGAAGGTCTGCCCTTATATTGAATCTGCAGACATGGTCGTGGGGGAGAATACCTGTGACGGGAAAAAGAAATCCTACGAGATCCTGAACGATCTTGTTCCAAACATGTACGTCATGGACATACCGCAGATGAAATCGGCTGAGGGCAGGGCCCTTTTGAAAGCCGAATATCTCCGGTTTAAAGAGGCGGTTGAGAAGCTCACGGGCACAACCATTGACGCGCCTAGGCTCAAGAAGGGAATCGAGGTCGTTAATAAGAAACGAAAGGCCATACATAGGCTGTCTGGCCTCCGGAAGGCCGATCCGGCCCCTATCTCTGGTCTGGATGCATTGCTTGCCAATCAGGTCTATTTCTATGACGATCCTGTCCGATTTACCGATTCGATTAATAAGATTTGCGATGAGCTGGAGGCCCGTATCGACAAAGGTGAAGGGGCGATGCCGAAAGGAACCCCGAGGATCTTGATATCAGGTTATCCAATGGCCGTTCCTAACTGGAAGCTCCCCTGGATCATAGAGACTGCTGGGGCTGTGGTTGTGGGAGAGGAGTCGTGTGTCGGAGAGCGCGGTACGCGCAACCTGGTAGATGAATCTGGAAGTACTCTGGACGAACTTATTGAGGCAATTGTTGACCGTTATTTCAAGATAGACTGCGCCATCTTCACCCCTAACCGAGATCGGCTTGACCACATTCTGGAGATGTTTGAGGCGTACCAGGCCGACGGGGTAATCCATTACTGCCTGCAGTTTTGCCAGCCCTATCTCATAGAATCTATGGTCATTGAGAAGGCCCTTGAAACAAAGAACATCCCTGTACTTCGTATTGAGACCGATTACACTTCAGAAGATGTTGGGCAGCTCAGGACCAGGTTGGAAGCGTTCTTTGAGTTGATAAAATAGCTGAGGAGATTTTGCATGCGGCTTGCGGGTATTGACATCGGTTCACGAACTATTGAACTTGTGGTGTTGAAGGGGCGAGAAGTCATTGAGAGCAGGGAGACAGATTCCGGGTTTGACCCGATCATGCAGGCCAAAGAACTCCTTGAAGGGGTAGCATATGACCGCATCATGGCGACCGGCTATGGCCGACATATCTTTGAGCTTTACTCTGATGCCGCCACGGTCACCGAGATCAAGGCGTATGCTGTGGGCGCAAGGGCCTTGTTTCCTCTGGTTCGGACGATAATGGACATTGGGGGCCAGGACTCCAAGGCCATTGCTGTCAATGGCGCGGGCAAGGTGACGAAGTTTGAGATGAACGACAGGTGCGCGGCAGGTACTGGAAAGTTTTTGGAGATCATGGCGAGCACTTTGGGGTACCCTCTGGATCAGTTTGGTGGGGAGGCGCTTAAGGCAGCCACGGATATCCAGATCAGCAGCATGTGCACTGTGTTTGCCGAGTCTGAGGTGACTTCGCTGGTGGCCAAAGGGGTGGACCGTCGAGACATTGCCATGGCAGTACACAGGTGTGTGGTAAAACGATCCGTAGCAATGTTAAAAAGGGTCTCGATGGAGGAACCGATCCTATTTGCAGGTGGTGTGGCCCGGAATCCGTGCATGTGCCGTCTGCTGGAACAGGCCCTTGAAAGAGATGTCCTGGTCCCTGAAAATCCGCAGATGGTGGGGGCTTTAGGTGCAGCAATTTTGGCAGGTGATATCTGATGAAGTTTGTCTTCATTTGCCCAAAAACCAATAAAGTCTTTGAAAGCGATGAGTTCAGGATTATCGAAGATCGGGGCATCACTCTTGATAAATTTGGGAATAAGATCTGGGACGCGAAGGTTGAACTATATTCAGCCTGTCCATTCTGCGGGAAGAGACATCTTTTCCATGTAAAAGACCTGACATGTCCATTCACCCCGTTAGAAAGCTCCGTGCGGTAGCATTTGGAATGATAATCAAAGTATTATCCTAAATGAGCGAAAAGTACTACTCAATCCAACTATTCCATAAGCGTCATTCCCGCGCAAGCGGGGATCCATGGGCTAGATCGCTGGACTCCCGCCTTTGAAGGGGTGACAGGAAAAGAGAGTCAGTATTTAACGGGGTGAACTTCGCCGGGATGGGTATCTGAAAAAGGTTATAATGGTCGTTCAAAGTGGTGATGTAAAGGTTTCGAAACCTTTTGGACAAAGCGAATGGGGATTTGGACGTGCCCGAAGGAGAGTGCAAAGGATGTTTCGCTGGAGTTATAGTCGTGTTGGCGAAAGTTTTCCTTAGAACGACGCAACTAATTAGCCAAATAAGGTGTGTTTAGTCAGTCGTTTAACATCTTGAAAAAATTGGCCTCCTACAACTTTTTTCGAGGTCTTAGGTTTTACCCGAACATACTCTATATGGTTAAATAGTTATAGGTTGACGTCAAAAGGAGGATAAGATGACCAGAGAGATAGATGCCCGGGGGCTGGCTTGCCCCGCTCCAGTGCTAAAAACAAAGGACACAATAGAAAGGGAACATCCGAAGATTATTAAAGTAATGGTGGACAACGAGGCGTCTAGCCAGAACGTCACCCGTTTTCTGGAATCCCAAAACTATGAAGTCTCTGTTGAGCAGGCAGGGAGTGATTTTTGCGTGATCGGAAGCAAAGGGGAGGCAGTTGTTCCTGAGGGCCCTGCGGTGGAAAGGTCTGTGGCCGAAGAGAAGAAGATTATGGTCATGGTGGCTACGGACCGGATGGGCCGTGGAGATGATGTACTGGGTGCAAAGCTGATGGTCAATTTTTTAAAGACATTGAAAGAGATGGGTAGTGAATTATGGCGTCTCGTGTTTCTCAACAATGGAGTGAAGTTGACCGTTGATGGTTCCGAGGTCTTACCTGTCCTCAAAGACCTGGAAGAAGAGGGGCTTCATATTCTGGTCTGCGGCACTTGTCTCAGCCATTTCAATCTCTTAGATAAGAAGCAGGTAGGGGAAACCACCAATATGCTCGATATCGTGACAGCTATGCAGCTGGCGGATAAGGTGATTAATATATAGATTCTTCTTGACATACCCCTATGTGAGCGGGTATAGAGAATTTGGTATAAACCCCGTTAGAAAATCAACCTCGCTTTAATCTTAAACCGAGTACTGCTCAGTTCATAGCGGGTGATAGTGCATGTTTTAAGGAAGATTGATCATGATTTTATAACGGGGTAAAGAAAAACTTGATCATGAAGATCACCTTTATAGGCGGTTAGAAAAGCTCCGTGCGGACGCCCTGGGTGAAAATCGAGATATGCCTGTTCTTCTTCCGAGCTGGTTTAATGTCCGGTACGAAACTCTAACGGGGTTTGCTATCGAAGCGTAGCACAGAGACGAAAACCAAAGCAAGAATTAGAAAATAGTATTTCACTAAGAAGGCCACGGAGGTCTTTTGCTCTGACAGGAGTTAGAGAGCGTTTCCGTGGCCTTTTTTTGTTTGTGTGTCAAGGGGGGGGTGATAAAGGTCGTCTATTATTGAAAGGTTACTTCACAAGGATTCGCAAAAGGAGTTTCGTTAATAAAGTGATTCAAGGAGGTAAGGAGGTATAGAAGTATGCAATTCCTTAACAAAAGTGTAGTGTTCATTCTGACAATTGTGTTGATCTTTATCTTAGTTCCCAGGCCTGCTTTGAGCGAGATGTCCGACCACGGGCTTGAGAAGGAGGTGAAGGCCCTGAAAGAGAAGGTTGAAAAGCTGGGGGTTCTTGAGAGATTGGGTGAACGTGTAGGTCTAAGTGCTCTGGTTGAAGTAGAGGCCTCTGCAGGAAATGGTTTTAACGGTGTTGATGAAAGTGACATCGTACTGGCTACTGTGGAGCTTGGTCTTGATGCTGAGATAGCTGAGTATGTAAAAGCCCATCTCCAGTTCTTATGGGAGGAGGACGATACAGAGCCCATCGATATGGATGAGGGGACCGTCACAGTTGGAAATACCGAAAGGTTCCCCGTCTATTTTACCGCCGGTAAGATGTACGTACCGTTTGGTGCTTTTGAGACCAATATGATCCAGGATCCGTTGACCCTTGAGATCGGTGAGACGAACCAGAGTGCGATCCAGGTAGGTTTTGAGGTGAGTGGTTTGTGTGGTTCGATTTACGCATTTAACGGCAACATCGACGAAAAGGAGGACCCAGATGACAAAGACAATGAGATCAAGTGTTTTGGCGCAAATATCGGGTATGCCTTTGAAGGTGATA
>DTYH01000297.1 GCA_012961955.1 Desulfobacterales bacterium
CAATATACATCCTAATCTCTATATTCTATATAACTAAAGATGGTTACAATACTTCAAAAGCAAGTCTTCCCTTAAAGGAACAGGATTGGGTGTAAGACCAGACCAATATATCCATCAGGATAACAGGTAGGGCCCCTCCCCATGGATAAATGAGGTGTCTCCCCTTTATCTTCAATCCCTCCTAAAATTCAAGCGCACTCTTGAAACGCTTCTTTCTATCCTTGGGAAGGAGCTTCATCAGGGGATGATTCTGATCACGTGTAAGGGTTTTTATCGGCCGGGGCGATAACGTAAGGACTATACTCATCAAGATGCCCAAGTCCGGGTCCTCAAAAAGGGGGGGATGGCCTCTCACCATCTCGTAGAAGAGCGCACTCAAGGCATATATGTCAGTTGCCGCATCCTGTCTCTCATCCTTCCATTGCTCAGGCGCCATATGCGGCCTGGTGCCACTCGCATCAAAGCTGTCGCATGACACCTTTCCGAACGGTGTCTCCACCTGCATGCCAAGACCAAAATCGATTTTCTTGACATCCCCCTTTTGGCATGATCACGAGATTCTCCGGCTTTATGTCCTTGTGGATAACCCGCTTCCTGTGGGCAGAGTGGATAGCTAATGCCACCCTTCCAATGATCCTTACTGCCTCATCAGGAGGGATGAGACGCCCCTTCTTCCTCCTGCGGTATTCGGTCGGGTTCACACCAGAGAGGTACTCCATAACAATGAAATACTCTTTTGGCCCGAAATCGTATTCGAGCTGGTTTAAGACCACTATGTTCGGGGGCTTGAGCTGCTAAACAAACTTGAAGTTCTATTTGACCGCATCCATCTCAATCTCGCTCACGGACATCTAGGACGGTACCATCTTGATCGCCACATCGATCTAGGCAATACGATCATAGGCCCTGTAGACCGCACCCATACCGCCACAGCTACAGCACCCTATAAACAGATACCTGTTAAGAATGACATCATCGGTATTGAAATCACGTGCCATGGTGATGCTCGTTGTGCCTTGAGATGGAACACTGGAAGGGTCACCAGTTAGAAGCTTGGAAGGGTGGAATACTGGGAATGTTCTCCTCTTGTCACTCATGCTGGTAGTGCTACTGCAACAGCAAATACACAGTCAAGGCCTTCCCCATTTTTGTATTGTGCTGTTTTTAACACTTCGTTTACATATTCCCTGAAAGAAACGGTCTTCATTATTTCACCCCCATTCATCCGATCATCCATTCTTCCATCATTCCTCCTCCAACCTTGCCAACGACTCCTTGAAAGGAGGCGTGGCGATACCCTTTTCGGTAATTATGGCCGTTACATACTGGTTGGGTGTTACGTCAAAGGCAGGATTTTCAACCATTATTTCATTAGGGGCTATCTGTTTTCCTAGGATATGGGTCACTTCAGATCTGTCCCGCTCCTCTATCGGTATCTTATCTCCAGATTCAAGAGAGCAGTCTATGGTAGAAATCGGTGCCGCAACATAGAAGGGAATTCTGTGGATGCTTGCCAGTACAGCAATCATATAAGTCCCGATCTTGTTTGCTACATCTCCATTCACCGTGATTCGATCAGCGCCAACAATTACTGCCTCGATCCTTCCTCTCTGCATAAAGTGACCAGCCATACTGTCAGTGATCAAGGTGACAGGAATACTTGCTTGCTTAAGTTCCCAGGCTGTCAGGCGTGCTCCCTGGAGGAAAGGCCTGGTTTCGTCCGCAAAGACACTAATCTTCTTCCCGTTCTCGACCGCAGCACGGATTACACCAAGGGCTGTACCATAACCACCGGTAGCAAGAGCGCCGGCATTGCAATGGGTTAAGACACAGGCACCATCTTTTAACAGTTTCTGGCCTATGTTCCCCAATCTCCTGTTTACGGATATATCCTCTGCCAAGATTTTCTGCGCCTCTGAAACAAGAAGTGCTTTAATGGTTTTAACATCTTCTCCCTTGCTGTTTGACACAAGGCGCTTCATCCGATCAATCGCCCAGAAGAGATTTATAGCAGTAGGCCGAGCTGATGCCATCTCATGACAAATCGTATCAAATTCTTTGCAGAACGAATCACTACGCGATGTCCGGATCTCCAGAGCTCCAAGGGCCAGTCCCATAGCTGCTGCTATCCCAATGGCAGGCGCACCCCGAATAACTAACTCTTTTATGGCCCATATAACCCTTTTATAGTCCTTACAGACTACATACTCTTCCTCCAGCGGTAACTTCCGCTGGTCGATCATTACCACACTGTTATCTTTCCATGCAATCGTCGATATCATTCCCGGCCCTGAAAAGTTAAGAGTTAAGAGTGTAAATGAGCGTAAGTCCTTCCATCTTTCATAAACCCCTTTACAATTTCACGAGGGGCATTAACACCACGGCGTCACTTTTTGACGTCATGCCCGCGAAGGCGGACATCCAACCAAAATCTCATCCATATTGGAAACAGGCTGGATTCCCGCTTCCGCGGCAATGACTACTAAAAATAACCATCTCATGTAATTTGGGGTGAATTTCGGATAGTTAGCGATAAAATGTCGCCGTAGTATTAAACCCCGTGCGAAAAAAGAGGTATATATCTATTAAAATATATCGACTTTAACCCCGTCCTTCAGCACAGGACTTTTCTAAAGGGGTAAAACTTTTGCCAATCGAAACAAGCTGAACGCATCAATAGAACGCCAGGCGCAGGATACAGGATCAGTGATGCGGAATATGCCCCTGCCTGATCCATCATGACTCCTGCAAACCACTCTTCAATCCCCACTTCTCATTCTTTACTCTTAACCTTTTTCAGTATATCTTTAATAATACCCTTCGAATCTGTATCCGTGTCGTAAGGAGAGATTCCCCTAAGGTCTGCGTCAATGATTCCTTCCTCATAGGGGAGAAACCCGAGGAATTTAAAACCCTTCGCCTTGGATTCCAGGAATTCGCGGTCGCTCTGGCTGCGAATCTTGTTCCCTATCAAGAGTACTCTATTAAGACCGATCTCTCCAGCAAGTTTTCTGATGTGACGGGCCGTCTCAATACTGCGACGGCCAGGCTCCACCACCACTATCAGGCTGTCCACCCCCTGAGCAGTCCCTCTGCCAAGGTGCTCAATCCCTGCCTCCATGTCGATTACCACCACTTCATCACGTGCAAGAATGATATGGCTCACCAGAACCTTCAATAACGTGCTTTCAGGGCAGATACATCCGCCACCCCCCTTTTTAACACCTCCTAGTCGCATAAACTTGATGTTATCAATCTTAACAGATAGCTTTTCCGGGAGGTCGCTCACCTTTGGGTTCAATCTAAAAAAGCCACCGATTGATCCTGGTCTTGCGCCAGTCCGCTCCTCTATCAAGTCCTTCATATCTGAAATCGGCACAATCTGATCCGGATCGGAAATTCCCAGCGCTGATGCAAGATTGGAATCAGGGTCTGCATCTATGGCCAAGACACGCTTCCCCTGATCGCTCAATGTCCTCACCATTAATGCCGCCACAGTAGTCTTACCCGCTCCACCTTTACCACTTATTGCTAATTTCATCTGAAAGGCGCCTCTCGGTTATTCATATCATCTTTAGTAACGAATGTTCCACGGCATCCAGGGACGAATCATACAGAATGAATATGTAGTAATGCCTCCGGTCAATGCAAATCGCTCCTTCCAAGTCATTCTGAACGAAGCTCCTTGCCACCTCATTCTGAACCAAGGGAACCGGAGTGAAGAATCTCTTGAGATGCTTTGCTTACGCTCAGCATCGCCCTCTTCACTTGAAGGTATCGTACGATCCCGTTTTCCCCTGTTAGAAACACCCCTCTGTCATTCAGTGGTAACTCAAGTTTCGTACCCCTATGGATTCCCTCTAAAGGAGGAATCTAGAATATGCATCTCAATACAAACCATTCAAATGTCCATGAATTAATTGCGTCATAACTTCTGTGAGAGGGGCATTTGTGTACAAGCGGTTCGTTCTATACCTGGGTGCGAAAAGCTAAGATGTAATGATAACTCGTGTTGCTCGCCCCTTTAGAAAAATCTCGTATTCGAAACTTGATTTAGAAGGTAGAACCGAATATATTCAAAAAAGTAAGAACACCCCGTTTACAAGGCCCTGCAAAAATTTACGAGTCGTCCTACTTGCTCTATCTTTATCACGACCTCATCTCCATCTTTCAGATAGGTGGAAGGGTTTCTCAAGGTACCGACTCCATGAGGCGTGCCGGTCAAAATCACATCACCCGGGACAAAGTAAAGTTTTTCGATAGAAAGCTAATAAGTTTTGGAAGCTTCAATATCGTCGAGCTGGTATTACTATCCCGCATGATCCGGCCATTTGGCCAACCCCTTATACCTAAAGAACGGCTATCGGATATTTTGTCAGAGGTAACGATCCACGGCCCTAACGGACAAAATGTACACAAAGACTTTCCCCTCACCCGTTCGCCATCACCAAATTGTGGATCCCTTGCGCTTCCGTCATTTGCACATGTATATCCGAGGATACTATCCATTGTCTGGGTTCCATCACAATTATATACTGTTTTCCCTGTAATTATCGGCAACTCCACCTCAAAATCCACCTTCCTCGTCAAACGAGTATCCCCGGTAATCCAGTCGTTATGCGCTATTAAACTGCTAGCAAGTTTGGCAAACACGAGAGATATCTCTGGAACCTTTCCCTTGCTCTCCCTAACGTGATCCAGATAATTTAAACGTATTGCAATGATCTTGGAGGGATCTCTTACGACCGGGGCAAATCTAACCCAATCCAGAGGCATGGGCTGACCAGACGCTTGCATATAGACCCCTTCCTAATGAAATCAATCATTTCGCCCTGAAAATCAATAGGGAAAAGGGTGATACCCCGTCTACGAGTCCCGAACGAATCAGGTTATTGTCGTAGAATTGTGCCATTTTCATACAAGGACTCAATAATCGCTAACACTGATCCTGAGATTGCTCACAGACAGGACGAGATTAGATCCTGAATGGGCAAAAACTATTGTTCAATTTCTAACTATTCGCGATCAAGAGTGTGTGCTGAGCATAGCGAGATATCTCGCAAGCGTAGCATCTCAAGAGATTCTTCACTCAGCTTCGCTTCGTTCAGAACGACATGAAAAACACAGGATCAGAGAAAAAAGCCCTTATCGGTGCCAATGCCCGTCGACGGTCTCCATTAACCAACCACCCGCACTAACGCCGATACTGACACTGACAACTGACACCGGCCGAGTAGTTACATGAATTCAAGTATACCCGTAAGCGCCATTCCCGCGCAAGCGGAAATCCATAGTCCAAATCGCTAGACTGCCGCTTTCGAAGGAGTGACGGAAACGGCGTGCACCCGAAAAATCGGGCTCCTTAACTCTGAGGAACAAACGAAATTCTCCCCCGGACAGGCCTGAGCGTTTGGCTACAGCACGAAACACTCTTGCAAGTTCCAGCACAGGCAATCTTATTATCTCTGTCCCGTCCATACTCGCTATACGAAATTTTTGACCTCTTGCAAAAAGATATGCTCGCGGATAAGTTTTTGCCCATGATCGCCTGAGAATAGGGAACGGGGGAACCGAGTATTTACCTATATGATATGACAATAATTACAATTTAATCAATATGGATCGGATCATTAGCCATAAAGGTGAACCGATTATTGCACAGCATCCAATATTGGTCAATCCAAAGTTTCGTAAGCCTAGATTACAGGCAGAATATTCTCATGCCCTTCATTATTCTCATCTTTCAGGCCTTGGCAGCGAATTTACCGTAGCTCGAAGCCAACCTCTTGATACTCCGTTTCCTATTGACAAATACTCCTGTTTTGGTATTGGTGACCTGTAATTTGGTTAATGGTGAAGGGCTACTGGGGGGATAAGTAGATATTTGCAAAAAGGCAAAAAAGGAGATACGGGTAGTTTCATGAGGGAGAATCTAGAAGAAAGGGAGGTATATAATCAGATCTTTGAACTGGACACGGCTTTATGGGAGGAACTGGAGCGGCTTTCACCTGACGATGTCTGTTGTCGGGCACTGGTCAGCTTTGATAAGTCCAATGGGTTCGTTGTCCCCTTTTTAAACAAGGAATGCCTCTGCGATATTCATCAGAGGAAAATCCTTCTTTCCGAAGGAGGAGAGAATCCAGTCCCATTTCAGGTTGCTCTCATAGTTCTGACGTATCTGGTCAGAGCTAGAGAGATACCACTCACGAATCAGATGGTTACAGAAAGAGAGGTGAAGGGTGGAAGTTTCTTCTTTCGCGGACCTCATGCCCTTTTTACTGATCCTGTCCTTGAGCGTTTTCATGATCGACCCCAGCCCTTTTTAGATGCAGGGATCGCGCTTGGAGGTGTCCCCCGAGATTTTGGTGACGCCTCCTTTGAGATAAGAGCCCTCCCCAGGGTTCCGGTGGGTTATATCCTCTATCAGGGAGATGAGGAATTCGAACCCAGGATTGTTGTAACCTTTGACTCAAGCATCGAACATCATCTGCCGCTCGATGTGATTTGGGCTCTTGTCAATGTTATATCTGTGGAATTGATAAAAGTGGACAAATAATGGAGGGTACAGAGTGAATTAAGTAGAGCATCCTGCTGCGACGGATCCTTTCAAAACGCTAACCTGTTACCGACCATGGAGTTTTTAGAGATGGATCAGTACTTTCGAAGAATTATGGATACCAACGTAAAGACGGCTGGTGATGAACGTGTCCGGATTGAATGCGTAATTAAAGATAAGTTTTATGATTTTATCCTTGAAACATTGATTACGCTTCCTGGTGATACTATTGTTCAGGCATGTGGTGAACTGAAAGATGCTACAAGGCCGGAAATATGTGAAACACCTATCAGGAATCTTACCAAACTGGCCGGCGTAATGATAGGCCCCGGGTTCGTCCGTAAGGCAAAGGATATCTTGGGCGGAGACGAAGAGTGTGCGGTTATTATAGATGCTCTGGTAGAATCGGCCAGAATGACCAAGCAAATCGGGAATGTTCCTGCTGAATTGCTGGAAGACCTTGATGTCTCTGATCCTCTAAGAGTGAGAAGTTTTGAACTCTCTGTCTGGCCGGAGTTTTTAAACCGCTGTATTCCCTACCAGGATGGTATTGAAGAGACCTTTGATTCAAGGGGTGTTGTCAGCGTGATCAGACGTGATATTTACAGGCCAAAACCAGGACAGATTAATCGTTTCAGGAGGGATAAGATCATTGAAGTGCACGTGCTAAAAGACACTATACGTCTCTATGAATACATGAGTGATGATATTCATGAGATGGCAGTGGAACTCTTTCTGGATAGAGAAACAAGGAACGTGCAAGAAATTCGATGTAAAGCCCTAAGGGTACCTTACCGCAACCTTTGCGATCTTCCTTTTCAGAGGGTAAAGGAACTAGTAGGTTGCCAGATGGGGACAGATTTCAAGAAGCAAGTACATACGACCGTTGGTGGCAGTTCCGGCTGTATCCACCTAACAGATCTAATCCTTGAGACAACCCGATATCTGGATATGGTTCTGAACCTATAACCTAGATCAGTGAAACCCACCATTTTAACTATTCAGACAAGAAAGTGATACTGAGCGTGGCGAAGCATCTCGTAAGGGAACCGTCTCAAGAGATTCTTCACTTCGGTTTGGTCCGTTCAGAATGACCACGAGAGCCCTAGCAACGGAGAAGAAAAAACCCTAATCGATGGTCAGTGCCGGCCGTCGGTGTTGGTTAACCGGCCACTAATACCGAGACCGATTAGGGTATAAAGTTCATGCTAATAATTCAGCTCTTTAAAGGAATTAAGGTGCGAGTGGAGTTTGACAGATACGTAACGGTTCACAGAAAGGGGTCTACGCGGGTGGACCCCGGCCTATATTCTCTTGCCAGCGATTCAGAATATCTTTCTTGTCAATCTTACCAAGATTATGAACGGCAAAAAACGTGTCCAATTCATACCGGTTACCGCTCCTCCACCAGCCTTTCAATACCTCTCCTGCTTCCGTCTTAAACATCCATTCTGGACCCAAATTATCAATAAATCTTTTTTCTAATATGGCCTCCGCCATCCAGGAGATTACGTAGTCAAGGGAGTAAAACTCAGGAACCATATCTAGAAGGTGTGCTTCAGGCTGATAATAAAACCCGGTGTATTCTGCCAAGAATCGGGAATAGTAGTTCCCATTCCCTATATCCTCTTCTTTAAACACCCGATATTCTGCAAGGAATTTACTTACGTATCTCCTGAAAATCGACATATCCTTTAAGGTCTTATAATAGACGATCGTCTGGGCATCACGCTGGGAAAGGCCTAGCCATTCCTGGAGAAAGGGTTGTGAAAAACACACGTTCTGTAGCAGAAATGCATAGGTCTCAGAAAGGGTGTGTGAAGTTGCAAAATCCTTTTGTGCCAGAGGTAGACGGGGAGAGGTAAAGATTCCACTAAAGGCATGACCCATCTCATGAAATAGGGTCTCTATATCGATCCACCCACCCTGCGGATTCATAACCAAATATATTTCGTCGGGTATCTTCAGGATAAAACACATTGCTTGGGAAGATTTTCGGCGTGAAAAATTTACATCGAGATGAAGTCCAGGCATGCTCCTGGGTTCTATGTTCCAGTATTTGAAAAAATCGAGATGATCCACTAATGAGCCCCGAGAGCTGAGAAGGTGGTCAAACTCGGCCAGTCCAAGGATGTAGATGGCGTCGAATCGATTCAGCTGGTTGAGGGAGACGTTCAGACTCCTTCGCGCCCATTGTTCCATAGCCTCGAAATAGAGATCTTGTGTTTCATCCATCAGTTGTCTCAGGAAATGGTAAAAGGCATCATAATCGATTCCTTTTTTGTCTATACAATATGCGATATAGTCAGCATATCCATATTCCTCGCGAATAATCTTAAGAAAGAATTCCCAATAGCTTAAAGCAAATGGCTTTAAGAACTTGCAGAGTGGAGTCGTCTCCTTCAAGAGCATCTTTCGGAGGTAAATGTTGCCTTTTTTCTGACACCAGGGAATAATATCCTTTAGATATATCTTTTCCCCGTCTATGTGGGCAGCTGCCCCCCTCATCCAGGAATACATCTCATCCTCATACGGTGCCACCTTATACTGAAGGTAGTGTCCAAGAGCTGTGTGGTAAATCCTTTTCCCGTAAGGCACCCCTGAGGTCATCTCTCTGATTTCTCTGATGGAATCGGTGTTCAGGATGTGCTCAAAATCGCTATAAAATCTTCCGCCTTGGAGAGGGCCTTTCCCCTGCCACAGACGCAGGCTCTGGGCAGTTAAAAGATAATTCAAGGTGGAGAGAGCTTTTTCAATCTCTTCAATATCCATAACGTAGATATCCTCGTTCGCTTTAGTAGTAGGATCGACAATCCCTAAAGACAATCGATGCCTCAATTAGGATGGTTTCGTAAAGAGTCCGTAAAAAGTGATTTTGCTAAGTCCTTGAGAAAAATCACTTTTTATGAAGTAGTCAATTATGAGCGCTTAGAGCATAAACGGCAAGGTGTATTTTGTACCTGATACATTATATTTTTTAAGTAATCATAAAACAAGTGCCAAGTCAAAACCTTTATCCTTGACTAAACTGGAAGTAAGTGTTATGGTTAAGAAACCGGATAGATAGGTAACCCGCACAAACTATTTAATAATATTAACCTCCCACAAGGTATCGTAGCAGCAAATTGAAATTGGACAATCGATGTGTTTGGCCAGGTTCATGGGTGTTCATGTAAACAAAATGAAAAAAAACCACCTTTTGAGATTTTTCGGGCCGGTTTAATGTGAAACCAAAAGAAAGGGGCCATGATGCTAAACAGAAGGAAAACCGGTATACTTTTACTGATCCTCGTAATAATCCTCTTGTCAGGGGTCTCGTCTGCTGTTGAACCAAAACGAGTGGCTATTATCCCGTTTAAGATAAACTCAGACAGAGACCTCTCTTTTTTGCGGGACGGTATCGGGGACATGCTCTCATCCCGTCTTTCGTGGAAAGATAGGGTTATTGTACTGGAGAAGGAAGCGGTTCAGGACGCCCTGTCCAGTGTATCCGCCAGCATCAACGAAAAGTTGGCCACAGAGATTGGAAACTCCCTTCATGCGGATTATGTGGTCTTTGGAAGCCTGACTGTATTTGGTAACAGCGTTAGTCTTGATGCCACGATTGTTGATGTCTCGGGGAAGAAACCGCCTATCACGATATTCAATCAAAGTCATGGCATGGACGAGGTCATACCCAAGATAAACGAATTTGCAATGGAGATTAATAGAAAGGTTTTTGGTCGTATCCTTGTTTCGAAAAAGGTGTCTAACCAGCCGTCTTCATCACGTGGCATGTATGTACACCCCGATCGACTAATTGATGAATCCGCCACTAATAGTGAGCTCTCCGAAGTCAATCCAAGTTTTGTGGTAACACCTCCTAAGAAAAGGGCCGGGGGTCTCTTCTGGAAGAGTCGAAAGTTTAAGACCTATATCAAGGGTATGGCGCTAGGGGATGTGGATGGAGACAAAAAGACAGAGATAGTATTTATAAGTGAGAACCGGATATATATCTACAGAAACACAAAACGTCGTCTTTCCAAAATAAGGGAGATATCAGGCGGGACATACGATAGTTTTATTTCTGTCGATGTAGCAGACATTAACGGGAATGAAAAGGCTGAAATCTTTGTTACAAACTTACATAAAAGACAGAATACTCTTAGCTCCTTTGTCTTAGAATGGAATGGCTCAGACTTTATCCCCATATGCAAGGATGAAAAATGGTATTATAGGACGATCGACATACCTGCTCGAGGTCAAGTCCTTTTCGGTCAAAGACGTGGCATACCTGATGTCTTTCTTCCCGGAGTATATGAACTTGCATGGCGTAGTGGTAGAGGATATGAACCAGTAGAGAAGGTCAAACTTCCACCTGATCTGAATGTATACTCGTTTAACCTTGGAGATATAATGAATAAAGGCGAGGAGATGATCGTAGCCTTCGATGAAGCTGACTATTTGAAGATATTCAATCGTTCCGGATCAGAAGAAGAATGGAAGAGTGATAAGTATTACGGAGGGTCTCTAAACTACCTTGAACAAAAGCCAAATATGACTTCTCATGAAAGTAAATATATTTATATACCACAAAGGATCTTCATTAAAGATATTGACAATGATGGTAAAAATGAGGTTATAATAGTAAAAAACTATTACGGTACAGGATCGCGGCTGTTTACGCGATTTCGCAAGTTCACAAGCAGCGAAATTCAATCTCTATCATGGGACGGCCTGGGTCTAGCCCTAAACTGGAAGACACGCAAGATCCATGGATATGTGAGCGATTACGCTATTGCCGATTTTGACAATGACGGCAAGGAAGAGCTCATAGCAACTGTGGTGACCAAGACCTCAAGCATATTTAGTAAAGGCAATAGTTCTATAATTAGCTACGATCTCTTTGAACCACAAAGGAATAAGGTCTGAAAAAGGACGAAACACCACCATCTCAGCACGTGGCATTACCTTAACCTACAGGGTAGATCAGACCGATCCAGACGGGCGGTGTAGCTCAGTTGGTTAGAGCATGCGGCTCATATCCGCAGTGTCCGGGGTTCGATTCCCTGCACCGCCACCAGCAAACAAACAAAGGCTAAAATGTAACTGTTCACCGGGGCAATTTCACTCCGCAAACGGGGACTAAAAGTCATTTTCCAAATCCAATCTGTCTAATCAACTTCAGGTCAAGAACCAACATGCATTAAAACTCAGGAGTTATCCTGGGTTTTTTTCGCTTCAGGCATGGAATTGCCTCCAGGCTTAATACCAGGTTTGTAACTCCGGTCCTTAAGGACTACTAATCCCAAAAGTAAAAAAGATTTACAAGAACTGGCAGATGTGCCTTGTATTATCGAAGAGTTTATCTCAATACAAAATGAATTTGCCGTAACTATTGCTAGAAATTCTGCTGGTGAGATTGCTAGCTACCCTGTGGTTGAAATGGAATTTCACCCCGAAGCAAACCAAGTAGAATATGTGATTTGTCCAGCAGATATTTCTAAAGAAACAGAAGAATTTATTCAAAAAATAGCACTTCAAGTCGCTGAATCATATCAACATGTTGGGTTATTGGCCATAGAATTTATACAAGATGTAAAAGGAGATATTATTGTGAATGAAGTAGCTCCCAGACCACACAACAGTGGGCATTTTAGCATTGAAGCTTCCTATACAAATCAATTTGAACAGCATTTACGTGCGATTTTAAATTTACCCTTAGGAGAAACAGCTAGCAAACTAGCAGGGGTTATGGTCAATCTTGTGGGTGAGGAAGGATATGTTGGTGAAGTCATCTATCAAAACATGAATACCCTATTATCTTGGAAAGGTGTAACACCTCATATCTATGGAAAAAAAATGACAAGAGCCTTCAGGAAAATGGGGCATGTAACCATCGTAAATAAAGATCTAACTAAAGCAAAAGATATTGCAAAAAAAGTAAAAAACACCATAAGAGTTATTGGAAACCAACAAATCTCTTGTGACTAAAAAAGATAATCATGAAAGTAGCAATTATTATGGGAAGTCAATCAGACCTACCAATCATGCAACAAGCCGTCGATATATTAAAAGAATTTGAAATCGAGACAGAGATTGATATTGTCTCAGCACATAGAACCCCTGAAAA
>DTYH01000298.1 GCA_012961955.1 Desulfobacterales bacterium
CAGCCAAATATTCTCTCATGCCCCCTTCAAAACATCTATCATAGAGAAAACCTTCCCTTTGTTTCCCTGGGCCAACTTTTTGTTCAAATAGTATATTGCATCTAGTGTGCCCATGGCATATACATCACGGCCGTTTACATTATGCTTAAACTGGAATTGGACCGTTCCATCTGCAGAAGTCAATGTATAGGTATGCCAGCCATGACCTTTTAGAAACTCTTCTGGAACTCCCCATTCAGATCGCTGCACCTCAGGGTCCCTCTCCATAATGATCTCATCGTGGGTGAATGGTATGCCCAACAGGTTAAAATACTTAACCATAGCCTTTGCCGTCCCGCTCGTATCGAGCTTCCCTTTTTGATGACTTTCTTTAATCTCGAGTTTATAACCCTTAAACACACCCGGGAAGTTCTTCGAGGCATACTCCATCATCGCCTGAAAGGCCACGATCTGCTTGGCCATGTTAGGAGCAACGACTGCACACACATTGGAACCTTCCACTGTATTTTTCAAAAGTTCCCTGTCACCCCCGGTTGTCCCCATCACAAAAGATAGGTTTTGTGAGGAGTAAAACGAGGCGTTGGTATTAACGGCATCTGGCGTGGTATAATCAACGCAAATAAAATCCCCTTCTGTCTCCTTTACAGTTCGTACGATCTCATCCCTTTCTTCTGGAGTGATCAATCTTATAGGCGTGGAATAAACCTGAAATTCAGATTCAAGAATCTCTGGCCCGGTGAGCGCAAAAGGGATCAGACTCAGACCAGGATCTCGACAGACATATTCTGCAACCTTTACGGCCATATTCCCAGGGATTCCGTTTACCATTACTTTAATACGGCTCATTTTGTGCCTCCACACTAGAAAGATCTTTGTAACAGTTCACAGCAAACATTTTCTGTAACGCCTAAATCCTATGTGAACTGTTTTTAAAATAGGTTCTCCTCTCATTTAGTTGGTAACAAAGGGTTTAAGGATTCAAGTCTTTGTTTCTTTAACGATTTTGTTAGTACCTTAAGTACCTCTCTCCCTCTGCTATGATCTGCTGAGTCTCCTTTAACCTCTCAGCTTTACCATTATCTAGATGTCCACATGACAGTATTTATGTCTCTAATTTACAGTTTGGGCCATAAGTTACATACGGAGAACGAATATGTTCGGCGGTCGCGTTTCTTCTGTTAAATCTTTAACTCTCTTTAATCATTAACTAGTTCATATGAGATAACAAGTACATACAATTTTTTATTATTAATTTGTGCAAGAAAATTGACAACAAAGATTTATAAATATAAAATGAATTCTCAAAAAAAGATTATAGGGTTGGAAATTAGGATTAAGAGATGAAAATCGTAGCCATTATTCCTTGCCGGTACGGTTCAGAACGGTTTCAGGGCAAGCCGCTCGTCCCTATCTTAGGCAGGCCCATGATATGGTGGGTCTACCATAGGGCCAAAGATGCTACAATCTTAAATGATACGGTAGTAGCAACGGATGACGAACGTATCTTACACTGTGTAAAAGACTTTGGCGGAAAGGTCCTAATGACGTCTTCAGACCATCGATCAGGAACCGATAGGGTTGCTGAAGCAGCGCGGCTTTTGAAGTTAAACGATGATGACATCGTCATCAATATCCAAGGGGATCAGCCGGCATTCGACTCCCGCTGTATTGATCAGGTAGTAGGCCCCTTACTAGGAGATCGATCTCTCGAGATGAGTACACTAGTTTATAGGATAACCAATCCCAATGAGATATCCAACCCCAATAATGTTAAGGCAATTTTTGATCTTATGGGATACGCGCTGTATTTTTCGCGTTCCTCCATCCCTTATGCCCGGGATCATTCCCTTCAATTCGATTATTATAAGCATATAGGTATATATGCCTACCGGAAAAGTTTCCTGGAGCGTTTTATCTCTTTCCCCCAGGGACGTCTGGAAAAGATCGAGAAGCTCGAACAACTTCGTGCCCTTGAGCATGGCCATCGGATTAAAGTAGTTGAAACTACATACGATTCGGTAGAAATAGATGTCGCTGAAGACGTAGAAAAGGCCGAAAACGCGCTACGCAAACAGGGTGTTGCATAAAGAGTAAAAATCTTCCCCCTTCTGTATCTAATTCCGACTTTCATAACACTTTAGCCCGTTGAAAAGTGTCTTTGTTCAAAGGTATTGCCAACCTTCAGGAACGTAGCCTGGGATCAAGCGCGTCCCTCAGACCTTCACCAAAAAGGTTAAAGGACAGAACTGTCACAAGTATGGCAAGCCCCGGAAATACGGTTAGCCACCAGGCATCGAAGATATACATTCGGCCCGCTGTCAACATATTACCCCATGAAGGCATTGGGGGTTGAACTCCAAACCCGAGAAAGCTTAGACCGGCTTCCACCAAGATAGCGGTTGCCACGTTCAACGTGGCTACCACAAAGATCGGTGCAATAGCATTGGGCAGGATATGCCTGAAGATTATCCGAAGATCACCTGCCCCAAGGGCCCTGGCCGCCATTATAAAATCCCGTTCCCGTACGCTCAAGAATTCGGCCCGAACAAAACGCGCTGTTCCCATCCAACTGGTAAGCCCGATAACAACCATAACATTGAATATGTTAGGACCCAAAAGGGCAACAACCGTCAGTATCAAAAAGAAGGTAGGAAAACACATCATGATGTCCACAAAACGCATCAGCACCGCATCGACTGTATGACCATAATACCCGGCGATGGACCCTACAGTGATACCGATAACCAGAGAGATACTGACCGCAATAAAGCCTACCAGAAGCGATACTCTTGACCCGTAAAGCATCCGACTAAACACGTCTCGTCCCAGATGATCTGTCCCGAGCAAATGCTCCCTGGAAGGAGGAGAAAGCTTGGATGATACGGATATCGCCAGGGGATCATAAGGTGCAAGAAACGGAGCAAAAATCGCCACCAGAAAGACCCCAAGAATGCAGAGCGCACCCGAGACAGCAAGCCGATTTTTAAAAAAGATACCCCACAACATTGGATTATAATATCGTAACGCTTTAGCCTCTTGAAACAGGCTCGGCCGCATCAAAAGACAGTTCGAATACTGAATATACGATACACGATGCAAGATGGAAGATCATATAGTATCAGGCAAAATTCGTTATATGTATGGGCTACGTGCAAAACCCGATGTAGAGCAAACGGCCATAACC
>DTYH01000299.1 GCA_012961955.1 Desulfobacterales bacterium
AAAGAAAAACAGGAAGAGACAACATAAAAAAGATGGCGGAAGTGCATGGGAATCGAACCCACCCGGGACGGTTTTAGCGCCCCACACCGGATTTGAAGTCCGGGAGCCCCACCAGGGAGCTATCCACTTCCGCTAATTAGTCTTATATACATACTTACCTTTAACATGTCAATACTTTTTGAAGGGAGACATTATATGATCGCGTATTTCGACTGTTTTTCAGGTATTAGCGGTGATATGATATTAGGGGCATTAGTCGATCTTGGAGTTCCTGCCTCATATCTGAGTGAGCAAATATCAAGGCTCCCCCTCGAAGGGTTCAGTATCAAGGTAACTCGTGAATCCAGGATGGGGATCCATGGCAGCCGTGTCCGTGTATTGGTGGATGATGATCCCCATGCCAGAGATTATAGGGCTATTCGCTCCTTGCTTGAAGCTAGCTCTTTACCTGAATCAGTGAAGGGTTCAGGGCTCAAGATATTTGAAAGGTTGGCAGAGGTTGAGTCCAGGATACACAACTGCCCAAAAGAGTGTGTCCATTTTCATGAGTTAGGGGGCGTGGATACGATCGTGGACGTATTAGGTGCCATATTGGCTCTAGAATGGTTGGGTATCAAGAAGGTTTATGCCTCAAAGATTCCATTGGGAAACGGGTTTGTGGCCTGTCACCACGGGAGGCTTCCTGTGCCCGCCCCGGCCACACTCGCGCTCCTTCGTGGGGTTCCTGTTTATGGCTCAGATATCCAGCAGGAGATAGTTACACCAACCGGGGCAGCGATTATTACAACCCTGGCTGAGGGGTTTGGTACCATGCCTGAAATGCGAGTGGAAAACGTGGGGTATGGAGCAGGAAGTAAGGTGTTCACAGAGCTTCCCAACCTCCTCAGGGTTGTCTTAGGAAAAGTGGAGACCCGACTTGAGAGCGACAGCGTGGTTATCATAGAGACGAATATTGATGACTTGAATCCTGAAATCTACGGTTTTGTTATGGATAGACTATTTGAGGAGGGGGCCCTTGATGTAGCGCTTCTCCCTATTTTTATGAAAAAGAACAGACCCGGTACCATGATTAGGGCAATCTGTACCGAGAGTAACAGTAAGAACGTGATAAGAAGAATCCTTTCCGAAACCACAGCTACAGGGGTACGATATTACCACGCAGATAGGATCAAACTTTTGCGGGAAGTAAAGGATGTAATCACGCCATACGGAAAGATCCGCGTGAAGTGCATCACAGATATCAGCGGAGATGTACATTTTGTGCCTGAATACGAAGATTGCAAACGTATTGCTCTCAGTAAGAAGGTTCCGCTCAAGAGGGTCTATGAGGCCGTTATAAAGGCAGGGAAGGAGTAACCATTCACTGGCTTGATGAAGAGGTTTATCGTTCTCCTATCCTCCTGGTTCTACACAGGATATATACCCCTTGCTCCAGGCACCTTTGGTTCTCTAGCAGGAGTCCCGTTGTGTTACCTGGTCTCGCGGCTGCATCCTTTTTTTGGGCTGGTCTTCGTAGGCGGATTTGTATCACTCTCTATCTGGGTCGCAGATAGAGCTGAAACACTTTTTCAGGAAAAGGACAGCTCGACTATCGTTATCGATGAAGTGGCAGGGATTACGGTCAGTCTTTTTTTGATTCCGTTCAATCTCGTTCAATTAGTTTTGGGTTTCCTTCTGTTCAGGGGATTCGACATATTAAAACCTTTTCCTATTCGTCTTATCGACAGCCGGGTCCCGGCTGGCCTTGGGATTGTACTGGACGATGTGATAGCGGGATTGTATGCCAATATTGCGCTCAGGGCAATATTGCTTTCATCTTAGTCTTTGTGTTATATGAAGGAAAAACGGAATTCTATAGAAGAAGAGGTTGGCCAACTCCTGACTTCGCTAAAAATCACGATTGCTGTGGCCGAATCATGCAGTGGTGGGTTAATCTGTCACCGGTTGACGAGTGTATCAGGAAGCTCCAGATATTTTGAGCGAGGTATTATCACATACAGTAATCGCTCCAAGGTGGAGATGCTCGGAGTTCCAGAGGATATAATCGATAAGCATGGAGCGGTTAGTAGAGAAACTGCAGTGGCCATGGCAGAAGGTGTACGGAGACTAGCTAGTACAGACCTGGGGCTTTCGGTAACCGGCATTGCTGGGCCCACGGGTGGGAGTCCTGAAAAACCAGTGGGAACAGTCTTTATGGCCCTTTCGTCAAAAGAGAAGACTGTATGGAAGAAATATCTATTTGAAGGAGATCGGGCTTCTGTTACATGGAAGACATCCGAGATGGCCCTTGTTCAGATACGCGAATATTGTATTATGCGCCAGAAACGTAGGTCTTAGAAATGACACAAGAGATCAGAACATTCATCGCTGTTGAACTTCCTGAGCATGTCCTTGTCGAGATACGAAAGGTTCAGGCGGCTCTAAAGAGGCATAATCTGAATATCCGGTGGGTACTTACTGAAAATATACACCTAACACTCAAATTTCTGGGGGATGTCGCCCAGTCTGAGATAGGACGAATACTGGAGACAATAGAGAAAGCAACAGACAATCTTAAGAGGTTTTCCCTGTACGGGAAAGGAATCGGTGTATTTCCAGGCCCTCACCGTCCCCAGGTAATCTGGGTTGGTGTAAAAGGCGAAATCGACGTACTAGAGGGTTTACAGGCCCGCCTGGAAAACGGCATGGAGTCACTAGGATTTGCAAGAGAACATAGGCCATTTACTCCTCATCTCACGCTGGGAAGGGTAAAGGGTAGGCTGAATCGGGCCCTCCTTCTCAAGGCCATGGAAGAGTTAAACGATTTTCAAACAAAACCGTTTAGCGTAGATTCTGTTGTTCTTTTTCGAAGCGTCTTAAAACCCGATGGCGTGGTCTATACTAAGTTGTCAGAGGTACTCCTGGAACAGCATGAGCAACAACAAGCCTAAATCCTGTGTGTCACATTTGAATTGGCGCGGGGTTGAAATCGAAATACTGTACCTTTGTTTTCAGATGTACGCCGTAGGAGACCGACGGTCTTACGGGGCGGGGTTTAATGCCGCGTTTCAAATCTAACCGCGTTTATTTGAAAAGGGCTTTCCCCCGTTTAATATCAAAGAGATAAGGATTTTCTTGCGTCTGAAATATGTCTATGATCAGCAAGCCCGGCGCTTGCGAGATTCAGGACAAACATAACAAAAAAATAACTGGTAACGAGATGAAGCTCTTTTATCCCGTGAGGAGTTTCAAAAAAGGAGGAACGTATGGTAGTTTCCCCGGATAAAGAAAGGGCCGTTGAGGTGGCATTGGGCCAGATCGAACGTCAGTTCGGCAAGGGTTCTATCATGAAATTGGGAAGTCAACCCAGACTTGATGTGCCAGCTATTCCCACTGGATCTCTGTCCCTAGACTGTGCCCTAGGTATCGGAGGTATTCCACGAGGGCGGGTAACCGAGATATTCGGCCCTGAATCTTCTGGAAAAACCACATTGGCCCTTCATATTATAGCAGAGGCCCAGAAAATGGAAGGAATCGCTGCCTTTATTGATGCCGAGCATGCACTTGACGTGGGTTATGCCAAAAGACTGGGGGTCAATTGTGAGGAACTTTTAGTCTCTCAACCAGATACCGGCGAGCAGGCATTGGAGATCGCAGAGGTATTGGTTCGAAGCGGAGCCTTGGACGTAGTAGTCATCGATTCTGTCGCCGCGCTAGTTCCCCGGGCCGAAATTGAAGGAGAGATGGGCGACGCCCACGTCGGGCTTCAAGCCCGGCTGATGTCACAGGCACTTAGAAAGCTGACAGCTTGCATTAGTAAATCTATGACTGCGGTGATCTTTATCAATCAGATTCGGATGAAGATCGGATTAATGTTTGGCAATCCTGAAACAACACCAGGCGGGAATGCGCTCAAATTCTATTCTTCAGTGAGATTAGACATCCGAAAGACAGGATCAATCAAGGGAGGGCAGGACGTTGTTGGAAGCAGGACGCGGGTTAGAGTGGTAAAAAACAAACTATCGCCACCATTTAAAGAGGCAGAGTTTGATATAATTTACGGTGAAGGGATTTCAAAGTTTGGTGACCTCATCGACATGGGGGTCGATTTGGGGGTAATCGAAAAGAGTGGTGCATGGTATTCCTTTGGAAACGAAAGGATAGGACAGGGAAGAGATAATGTAAAACGATTCCTAAAAGATAATTCCGACGTCTACGAACAAATACTGTCAAAAGTGAAGGAAAAGCTCGGGAAGGGGAAAGAAAAGTGCGAGGAGAACAAAAATGCTTGATTAAATCTTTATGAAAGGAAATATTAAATCCGCAGTAGGAATTTAGCGTTTTGAAAAAATTGACTGATAACGTTGTAATCGGATAATCTTGCTCACTTTCATGAACCCCGTTAGAATTTCGCATGGTCACGTAGAGTTCACATTTGGTGAACTCATATAGAAAATTGATCTTGACTAAATCTCTAGTCCGTAGGTTTTCTAACCGGGTGAACAATTTTGAAAAAAGATTCGAGATTGTTGAAAATCGTTCGCAAGATTATCCGGTTACAACTTTTTTCAAAGAGCTAAGGTGTTACAAATTCGATCCGGAGTTCAATCATGACGAGTAATGAATTGAGGCAACATTTTCTGGAATTTTTCAAAAAGAGGAAACACAGGATTGTGAGGAGCTCTTCTCTTGTACCACATGACGATCCTACGCTACTTTTTACCAATGCGGGAATGGTTCAATTCAAGCGGGTCTTCCTGGGTGAAGAAAAAAGGGATTATGTCAGGGCGGCCAG
>DTYH01000300.1 GCA_012961955.1 Desulfobacterales bacterium
CGTAAAGAAAAACCACTACCCCGTGAACAGTTACATTATACCTAACTTCTGTTTCGGCCCAATAAAAGACCGAAGTTCTTACAGGGTAGGTGTCAAATTCTAACGGGGTTTACACAGAAGGTGCGTTCTTAGGTGATATATCGCGAAGCTGAGCAGACATTGAATACTCGGAAGTTTCCTGGTCTGTAATAACATTTAAGCATGCTGGCTTGCCTGAAGCAAAGGCACGTTCTAGGGCTGGGCGAATCTGTTCAGGTCTTTCCACCAACTCTCCATATCCGCCCATAGCCTCGATCATTTGATCATATCGCGTATAACTAAGCATAGTTCCGAACGTTCTATCTCTTCCGTAAACCCCCTTTTGCCAGCTCGAACATAATCCCCATGTGGCGTTGTTTGAGACCACAAGCACAATCGGAATCTTGTGTCGAACTGCCGTATCCATTTCAAGTCCATTAAACCCAAACGATCCGTCGCCGCAAAGACAGAGGACCTGCCTGTTGGGGTGTGCAATTTTTGCAGCAATAGCATACGGTATGCCGATACCAAGTAGTCCTGTGACACCTGGGTTCATACGCGCCCCCGGAACATAGGAAGGTATAACACTCCGGGCAAAGTCCAAGATTTCTCCACCATCTATTGTGAGAATGGCGTCCCGGTCCAAGAACCTACTAATTTCGTAACAGAGACGAATTGGATTAATGGGGACTCGGTCTGACGTGGCCCACTTCATCAACCTCTCTGACTTCTTCTTACCCTCTTCATTAAGCTCGTCTGACCATGCCAGGTCTCTTGGAAAATATTTGTGGGTCTTGGCCTCATCCAAAAGTTGCCCTAATACGGCTTTAGCATCTCCTACAATTCCTACATCTATAGGTCGGTTCCGACCGATCTCCCTAGGCTCGATATCGACCTGAATAGTACTGGCAGAAGGATTGAATCTGGGTGGCCTACCAAAACCGAGAATAAAGTTCAGCCTGGCTCCGACAAATAGGATTACATCCGCTTTTTTCATAGCCAAAGACCGGGAGGCAAAGCAGTTAAGTGGATGGTTATCGGGAATGGTTCCTCTTGCGAGGGGAGTGGTAAGGCATGGAATACGGGTATATTCGACAAATTTCAGTAATTCATGATGGGCCCCAGACCAGAGCACGCCACTCCCGGCGATTACAATTGGCCTTTCTCCCATTGCTAGCATATTAATAGCCTCGCTTACCTTATCAGGATCACCGAACGGACGAGTTCTAGTCCGGTAACGTTCAGGCCTGACTACTGTTTCTTCATCTACCACTGTTTCCAGTACGTCCTGCGGAAAATCCACAAACGTGGGAGAGGGCTGGCCAGAACAAGCTTCCCTGAAAGCAATGCTTACATATTCAGCTATACGATGTGTTTCATAGACCGTGGCACACCACCGGGTCAGGGGACGTACAATCTGGAGATGGTCCATATCGTGGAAGGCACTAAGCTCAAAGTCTGGGATTGGATTCTTCCCTGCTAGAACCACCACAGGGGCCGAACCAAAATAGCAATTGGCTATCCCCGTAATTGCATTTAGAACCCCAGGACCGGGAACTACCCAAGCCACCCCGGGTTGACCGGTAGCACGTGCATACCCCTGTGCCATGAGTACAGCCGCCTGTTCGTGACGGACATCGATTATACGTATTCCAGCACTTGCAAGTCCATCGTATACTCCAAAGGAAGGGACACCGCTTAACGTAAACACATTCTTTACCCCTTCCTTTTTCAGTGCCTCCACGACCAATTGGCTTCCATCTATTTGAGACATCTCGCACCTCCCTCGAAATCGTATAATCTCTTATATCCCCCTCCGTTTTCCAAAATCAAGGAAAATGATGACAGCCTAGACCTTTTATTCGTTCCAAAATTGGTGGTCTCGTAAAAAGTCTAATTTTTGCTCTCTTTGCTGACAATTTTGGGACCCAATAATTCGCATGGCTCAATTTCAAAGACCGGGGCCTTTGCCCTCAAACGGTCTGAAATTGTTAACCCCAGCCCCATCCTGAATCCTCTTCCAAAATTGCTCAATGTCGTCCGCAAAATTAGACTTTTTACGAGACCATCTAAACAGAACGTCACAGATTTAGATGTCACTAACAATCCGATGTAATTTCACCCACTTGTATTGCCTGGTTTGTAAGTATTCGCGGGACGAAGCTTTTCTTTTTACCCAAATGTCTCCAACGTTTCTCTTTCCCCTAACATTTTAACTCTTTGAAAAAATTAGGCTGCGCTATATTCAGCCTTGGCAACCTATGGCCGGTCATGGATATATTCTTTAGCGCGGTGGGGTAAAAGGCTCCAGGATGAGTCAACCACGGTGCAAGCATATAGCATGGAATGTGCCACAATTGCAACAGAGGTAGGTCTTGGAGGAAAGACCCCAAGCAAACCCTCGCCGCGGTGATCAGTTACTTCACATTTATCTCTTGACCAGACGAACTCTTTCGAGTAGAAGATTTGTACGTGTCTATGGGTGCTCTAACTGGGTCACTTCCAGTTTAGGTGAATTGGAACATTTCAAAGATTATACAGGAAATTTTAGTTGAGATAAAGAAGATAAAGTCAGGTGAAAAGGAGGCTCGGAAGTTCGGCATTATATTATCAATGGTCTTCTCATGTTGGTGGGTGTTCTCACGTACACAGGAGATCATTAGGGATATGCTGTTCTTACGTTAGGGGCTATGGTTCTATTCGTAAGTAGGTTCGTTCCCTGGGTTCTACACCCCTTGTATAACCTGTGGATGTCGCTTGCAGTGGTTATTGGCTGGTTTGTCTCGCTCTTCATCCTGATAACATGTTTTACCTCGTTTTGACCCGCATTGGCATTACGTTAAGGCTTTTAGGGAAGTACCTTCTGGATCAAAAGTAGGACAAGAGAAAGGTGTCTTACTGGATAAACAAAGAAAAGAGGGAATTTGACAAAAAAGAATACGAAAAATTGTATTAGGTGAAGAAATAGATCATGTGATTAAGCTGTGTTAATTCGACAGACCTGGAAGTTGGAGGTGAGGAGAGACAATACAGGTTACAATTTCAGGTAGACTGGAAAAGTATATACTTGACTGTTGATTGTCATTATGTTAAAGACAAACAATTTTTTCCCCCTTAGAGAAGGCCACTGATTGACATCGGTGGTTACTACTGCTTGGAGGTGACAGTGGTTCAAAACCACCGTTAGGACAGGCCGTTAGACAACGTAGTTCTCTTACAGGGCTTACTACAGTTCTTGTAACCGGTTACGAGGTCGAGTTGATCCTGGCCCCACCGGAGATGTATGATTCTACAAAATAAAGGAGGAAGTATTCAGGGTTATACGCTTAATTGAGGCTCATGATAGACGTTCAAAACCAATACGATGCTCGCAATATTGCAATAGATAAGGTGGGTATTAAGAACATCAGATACCCCATTACGGTCCTCGACAGGGAGAAGGGTTTCCAGCACACTGTGGCAAATATAAACATATATGTGGACTTGCCCAAGGAATTCAAGGGGACCCACATGAGTCGGCTTGTAGAGCTGTTGCACATATTTCGCTCAGAAGTATCGCTGAAGAACTTTTCAAATATTCTGAAACAGATGAAGCAACATCTAAATGCCGCCTCAGCACATATTGAAATAACGTTTCCTTACTTTATTGAAAAGAAGGCGCCAGTTACTGGGGTTCCAGGTTTGATGGATTACACCTGCAGGATGATAGGCACGAGTGACCATAATGGAAAGACCGATCTTGTGCTGGAGGTGGTGGTTCCTGTTTCCACGGTATGCCCGTGTTCCAAGGAAATCAGTGACGTGGGGGCTCATAACCAGCGTGGTGAAGTCCGTGTTTCACTTCGATTTAAGAATTTCATATGGATAGAAGATATCATCACACTTGTTGAAAACAACGCTTCTACTGACGTGTTTTCGGTCCTAAAACGAGCTGATGAAAAGTATGTAACCGAGAAGGCATTTAATAACCCTATGTTTGTGGAGGATATTGTAAGAGCCATCACCAAGGAATTGAAAAAGGACGACAACATAATCTGGTTTTCTGTAAGTGCAGAAAACTTTGAATCTATTCATAATCATAACGTTTATGCGTTTATATCAAGTGGCAAATATCCGTAATAGGTATGTACGTATCCTTTGGCCTATGCTAGAAACCTAACTCAGGTCGATTCTATAGCCGTTCATGGCGTAGAAGAGAAATATCGTAATTATTTTAGCCAAATAAAGTGTGCTCACGTAACACTTTAGACTTTCAAGAAAACTTGCTTGTAAAAAGTAATTAGATCTACTTCCCACAACATGATCAGCCAATTTTTTTCAAAGCACTAGGCCGTTAATAAATATGATTTATTTGGCTAAATAGTTACGAAGTTTTACACTATGAACGGCTAGGGGAAGTCGAACGTGAGTGAAGGCAAGAATTATAATAATTATAATATTGAAACAGGCTTTAATTTTTATATTAGAAATGTAATTTAGTATTTATTTTCCTTGCTCTGGTAGAAACAGGGCTATTAATATCCATAAGGAGGAACCATGAGAAGATACGAGACTGTTGTTATTGTGGATGCGGATCTCCCCGAGGAAGAACGAAGGCCTCTATTTGAAAAGTTACAAGGGATTATTACAGATCAGGGAGGTAGAATAATCAAGTTTGATGAATGGGGGCGAAAAAGACTTGCCTATCTTATCAAGAAACAGTCGCACGGGTATTACGTCCTGGTAGATTTCTGCGGTCCCGGGACGCTTGTAAAGGAATTGGAACGTAACCTACTCCTGGATGACCGAGTCCTTAGATTTATGACTGTTCTAACCGATAAGGAGTTTGATATTTCCTCATTGGAAAGGGAAGAAGAGCAAGAAGATATCAAAAAAGAGGAAGTAGAGGAAGTGACGGAAGAGGCTATTGGTGATAGTGATAGTATGATGGGTATAAAGGATACGCAACCTGAAAAGATCGAGGAGGAACTCAAAGATGCAGATTAGCAAGAAACCAAAACGTACTTACCACAGAAGGAAGGTTTGTCGGTTTTGTGCCGATAGCAGTTTGCTAATTGACTACAAGGATCCACGAACCTTAAGATACTTTACCACTGATCGCGGAAAGATTGTCCCCAGACGGATTTCAGGGACATGTGCCAAACACCAAAGGGAATTAACGGTGGCTATTAAGCGAGCTCGAATAATAGCCTTAATGCCGTTTGTTGCAAATATAAGTCATTATTCCTCGAAATAGAGTTCTCAATATACGTGCATGGTATTGATATCCAGAAGATCTATTTAACGAATAACTATAACTGCGGAAGCAGAAGTTGTCTGAATCCGGACGAACGAGAGGACAGGTCTATAAAGATATTTTCAGCGGTATTGCAACTACTTACCGTACTTGCCCTTGTAGTCCTTTATCTGCCATTTATTGGTTTCTTTTTCGTTATCCCTTTTCCCTATACTTACAAAATGTGGTCGGTTTTTTTTGTATATTGATATTCTCACCGCAGTCTCTATCGTGACTTCAATTTTGGCCTCTGAGTCTGCGACAAGGGGCTTTTTTCTCTTTCTTTAGGACTAGTCGGGGCCTTTTTGTCTGAAACCCTAAAGATGAGGCTCTCTACTGAAAAGACGGTTCTTTATCCCGGTTTAGCGGTTTTCTATTTCTGCTTAGGGATCCTTTCTCTCTATGATCTTTTTTCTGGTATTCCACCCTGGGTTGCTGTTTCAAACTATCTCCATCACAACCTAGAAATGGCTGTAGCGGTGTGTCGGGAGACGGGGATTTCCCAGAAGGAGATCAACGTTTTGACCCGTTCTCTTGACAATATAGTCCATATGCTTGTTCGGGTAACTCCTGTGTGGGTCCTTGTGACTACGATCTTTATAGCATAGTTAAATCTTCTCATGGCTCGATCCCTTTTTTCGCACAAAGCAACTTTCCTACCCCGATTTCGGAGCTTTAAGTCGATAGGAAGCACCGGAATGGCTGGTTTGGTAGCAGAAGGATTGGATTTTCTTCTTCTTGTACCAGCAGGTTTTTTTTTAAGAGAATGGGCTTGAATGGCTTAATCGCGATAATGATGATATATTTTCTCCCGGGAATTGCTATAATGACATTCTACTTTGAAAAAAACGATTTCCTAAGATACTGAGGACAATGATCTATTCAATTATTGCGTATTGTGCTTAAAAGCATTTCTTCGTTATAATTGTGATTGATCTCTGGATAGATTTCAGAAGGATGAAAGGAGAAGAGGTCCTGAAGTAGCAGCTCACCGTGTGTGGCGTTCCGGTGGACGGTTACAATATAACTATTTGGAGGATATAGATATATGAAAGTAATACTGCAGGAGACAATAGAAGGACTCGGGATAATCGGAGACGAGGTTGAGGTAGCAGATGGTTATGCCCGTAATTATTTGCTTCCCCAAGAAAAGGCGCTGCCGGCGACTTCCCAGAATAGGAAACTTGTGGAAAGTAAAAGGAGAAGTATTGAAGTCCAGAAGGAGAAAGAAAAGAATGCCGCTAAAGCGATTGCTGAGAAACTCAAGGGAATGGAGTGTACCATTCCTGGTAAGGTTAGCGAAGGAGGGAGACTGTACGGTTCTGTATCAGCAAGGGAGATCGTAAGCCATCTTGCTTCAAAGGAGATCAAGATAAACAGGAAAATGGTTATTTTGAAGGAACCCATCAAGCACGTAGGTACGTATACCGTACCTATTCGGCTTTATCAGGATATTGAAGCTGAGATAACCATAGAGGTCGTACCCGAAGAATAGGAAGGTCATGAAAAATAGGGGTGTAAGCACACAAAAGATACCTCCCCAGAACATCGAAGCCGAGCAGTCGATATTAAGCGCTATTTTGATTGAAAACAACGCGTTATTCGAGGTTCTGGAGATTATTTCAGAGGAGGATTTTTACCGTGACGCCCATCAGAAGATCTTCAGGGGCATGATAGAATTATTTGAGAAGAATGAGCCTATAGATCTAATTACCCTAGCCAATCTCCTAAAAGAAAAAGGTCAGCTGGAAACGGTAGGGGGGGCTGCTTATCTGGCGGAGCTGGTGGATAAGGTCCCGATGGCTACAAATGCAAACTATTATGCCAGGATTATTCAGGAAAAAGCTGTATTAAGACGACTCATTTCCAGCGCGGTATCGATTGCTAACCGGTGTTATGAAGACCGTGGTGACGTGGAAGAATTACTCGATTTTGCGGAACGGTCCGTATTTGAGATATCCGAAAATAGGGTAAAGCCCGCCTTTTATTCTATAGGGGAGCTGCTGACCGAAAATTTTAAGACACTAGATGAGCTTTATGAAAAGAAATCGTTGATAACTGGCGTGCCCACGGGGTTCAGAGATCTGGATACCCTGACCTCTGGACTACAACCCTCAGATCTAATCATAATTGCCGGTCGTCCCAGCATGGGGAAGACCGCCATAGCCCTAAACATCGCCCAGAATGCCTCTGTCAAGACGGGGATTCCTGTAGTTATCTTTTCTTTAGAGATGTCAAAGGAACAACTCTCTATGCGTATGCTATGTTCTGAAGCAAGGGTGGATTCGTTCCGTTTGAGAGGGGGATTCTTGAAAAAGAGCGATTGGGCGAAACTCAACCGTGCTGCAGGGGTACTGTCTGAAGCACCAATATACATCGATGATTCACCAGCACTCTCAGTCCTGGAAATTAGAGCCAAGGCCCGTCGTCTAAAGATGGAGAAAGGTTTGGGGCTAATTGTGCTGGATTATCTTCAGTTGATGAAGGGACGGTCCGATGCTGAACGGAGGGAGCTTGAAATATCTGAAATTTCCCGTTCATTAAAAGCACTGGCCAAGGAGCTGAATATACCAGTGCTGGTCCTATCTCAGCTAAACCGCAAGGTAGAGGACCGAAGCGATAAGCGGCCCCGATTGGCAGATTTGAGAGAGTCAGGTGCTATCGAACAGGACGCTGACGTAATTGCCTTTATCTATCGAGATGAGCTCTATCACAAGGAAGAAGGCAATAAGGGGGTCGCTGAATTAATTGTGGCCAAACAGAGGAATGGACCTATCGGCACTGTAAAACTTACATTCATAGATGCATATACCCGATTCGAAGACTGGGTAGAGGAGCCTGAATGAGAATTTGACTACTCTACTTCATTGATCCCCCCAAAAGGAGGTCCAACCCCCTTACTTCTGCCTCCTCAATTAGATTTATAAGTTCCTCATCATCAGGCATCTTAAGAAACCTCAGACCCCTTCTTGACGAGATAAGCTCGCTCAGCTCCTCACGAAGCATGGGCCAGAGCCTATCATCTTCCTTGAGGTTTTGTGACACCCGCAGAAACTCTCCTATAAAATCCTCGGCCTGTCGTCTTGCCGCAATATCGACCTCCGGTCGTGTCCGAGGTTCAATCCGCTCTATCCAGATCAATGGATCATCGTGAGCATGGATCTCACGAAGCCTGGATGTGAGGTCGTCAATAAAGCCGGGTCGCTTCAGGGAATGGTGGACAAATCCTCGTCCGGTCAGAGCCAACCGTAGAATCACATTCCTCTTCCGGGCCTGGCTCTGTATTCTGTGGGATGTCTCTTCCAGGAAGGCGAGGAGGTGATCATGATCCTTGATGTTAGAGATGTTTACCTCGTGTGTTACCCATCGGACCTCGTCAACAGGAACGAATTCGACGGAGATGCCGCCATCCCTCTCTACTTCAACCACATAACAACCGTGCGGACCTGTCTCGTTCGGATTTAAGCCCTGAGGGGTTCCAGGATATATGATCGTCGGCTGTTTATGACTTAAAATTGTTTTCCTGTGAACATGTCCCAGTGCCCAGTAGTCCATACCAGCCGACAGTAGGTCTTCCATAGAGCATGGGGCATATGGCTTATGTCCAGTCTCTGTTCCTACATTACAGTGTAGAAGCCCGATATGGAATGGTGCCTCGCCCTCTTTCCGAAAATGTGCTGCCAGGTTTTCGTACAGGTCCCTTTGAGGGTAGCTTACTCCATAGACTTGGGCTATTTTCTTTTTCTCTCTCTGTACTGGAACCGATTCAATGGTTTCTCTGAATATATACACATGGTCTGGCCATTTTAATGTCGCTGACCAGCCATCCATTGGATCGTGATTGCCATGGACCACAAAGGTTTTTATGCCAGCGTCCGAAAGGCGTAACAATGAGTCGCGAAACCTAAGCTGAGCCCGTAAACTTCGGTCTGCACCATCGTAAACATCGCCAGCTACTAAAAGAAAATCAACATTTCGTTCAATACAAAGAGATACGATATTTTCAAAGGCCTTAAAGGTGGCTGATTGGAGAAGACGGGCCACCCGTTCATCCACTTCTTTTAGGCCAGCAAAGGGGCTGTCCAGATGGAGATCAGCAGTATGAACAAAGGAGAATCTTTCCATCACTTACATGTTGGTGGTTGAACCTTTACGGCATATACGGAATATTGCCTGTTCTAAGACAATCTTTGGCTCCTTAGAGGCTGTCTTAAGGTTAAGATCAGCCTTTAAGAGAACATTCATGGCCTCCAACAAGTCGTTAAAAGAAAACCGATCTGCATGTTGCAGGGTTCTGTATACGGCAAAGGGGTGATGCCCTTTAGCGAGCATGAGGTCTCTTTTTCCTGTTGTACCTTTTCCGCCTAGGCTCGATTTTTGACGACTTTCCAGAACCTTCTGGTCCCTGCTTATCATCCTGGGGAGAACCTTCTTCTGGAACATGGGATATGTCATCCTCGACTCCCACACGTTGCCGTCATTACTTCGTATGAAATCCTTTGCCAGGATCAACTTTCGTATCTGATTAGTCATCGCCGTAAGTATTTGCAATGGATGAACATTGTCACTTAGGAGATCGCTCAATACTGAAGTGGCACCCATTGCGTCCGCTGATGCAATAGCGTTTCCAAGCTCAAATACGGGATTGCGTCGCGTCCTTTCAGTGAGGATTTCGATGTCTTCGAGTCGAATCTCCTTTCGGTTTCCAATAAAAGTTATCAGCTTTGTCAGCTCCTCCTTGAAGGTCCGAAGGTCAAAACCGATCTTTTCATACAGCGAGGAAAACCCTTTGTCACTGATGGTTTTACCAGCCTTTTCCAGGACATTCTTCACGGATTTTTTTACTATTTCTCGCTGTGCTCGTTTATCTGCCGCCTTATCCCCGTGCGGCATAGAGCAGTCAATGGCTAGCCCGATTTCGGTTATTGTCTTATAAAGCGGGCTGCGTTTATCCACATATTCCGTGGTGATGACAAGATGGTTGGTTTCGGGAAATCCTTCCTTTAGGGCTTCGTTCAATATACTGGCCTGATCCCTATAATCGGGTACATTAAGGTTGTGCTTTACACAGAAGTTGATAACCTTATCGATCCACCTTGGTTCTACCTCTTCTTCCTCCAGCTTTAATACCTCTTTAAAGTCTCTATCAGAGAGTTTCTTCCACTTTCCATTCTGCATATCATCAAGGGACCATCCGAACAGGCTCAAGGTATCCAGAAAGTAACGGGATGCATCCTTTATTTCCCCTCTTTCGAATGCGTTCTTCGATTTTTCTAAGAGATTCTTACTAGCCTTCTGTGAATAAAATATCCTAGAGTTATGAATAGCAACCACCTTGGGTGCAGGGAGTAGAGGGTAGGTATTCAAAAGTGCAACCATTTCAAATACGTCCTCCTCTTCGCCATTTATTGGTTCGTAGTTAACGGTCCGTTCTGCAGGAGGAACGAGGGTGTGGAGGAGATCCTTAAAGACAGATTTGTAGATAAATTCGTCCCCGTAGATAAGAAAAACCGGCCAGGTAGTTCCTTCTTTGATTTTAGTTATTATGTGTGGTACGTCTCTACAGTTAATCTCTGGCATCTCTCTATTCTAGAGCGTTAGCGTTGTGA
>DTYH01000301.1 GCA_012961955.1 Desulfobacterales bacterium
CGAATCCATTTCACGGGTAACTTTTTTGACAGTGTCCTCGATCCTCGCTGGGTGGATACGTCCATCGTTGATCAGCCTTTCTAATGATAATCGAGCCACTTCCCTTCTGACTGGATTGAATGCGGAAAGAATTACCGCCTCCGGGGTATCGTCAATGATCAAATCTACACCAGTAGCAGCTTCAAGTGCCCTGATATTTCGCCCCTCTCTTCCAATTATACGACCCTTCATCTCTTCGTTAGGGAGGTGAACTACTGAGACAGTTCTTTCAGCCACAAAATCCCCGGCATAACGTTGGATCGCGGTAGCGATTATCTTCTTGGCTTTCTTGTCGGCTGACTCCTTGGTTTCATCTTCAATTCTCTTAATGAGCTTAGCCGCCTCATATCTGGCCTCCTTTTCCATGGTCTTAATCAACAGTTCCTTGGCCTGTTCTGCAGTAAATCCTGATATCTTTTCCAATAGTATTTTCTGGTCTTCAATCAATCTCTTGTGTTCATTTTCCAGTTTCTGTACCTCTTTTCTCTTTTGGACTAATTCCTGCTCCTTACTTATGATCTTTTCCTCTCTCTGTGCCAGTTGCTCCATCTTTTTGTCTAGATTTTCTTCTTTTTGGGTAAGCCGCCTCTCCACATTTTTGAGTTCTGAGCGCGTTTCCCTGGTCTCTTTCTCAAATTCGAGCTTAAGCCGATACAGTTCTTCTTTAACCTGAAGTCTTGCTTCCTTTTCAATACTCTGGGCCTCTTTTCGGGCTGCATCTAGGATCTTTTGAGCTTCATTTCTTGCCGTCTCTATCTCCCCGGCAGTTAACCTATGTCGTCTTCTCCAAGATGCAAAAACCAAGATTATAATAATGACTATGACACATAAAAGAATACTGGCAATAATGTCCATATGTAATTTAGCTACGTCTCCTATATTATTGAGAGATATGGTTACAGATCTGTGTTTGGGCTTATATTGTAGTCTTGAAAATGGGCGAGAATAAAAAAGTGGTGAAGCGAATAGCGTATTTGGAAGACCTTGATCGATTTGTACTACATAACTATCTAAAATTCATTGCAGAACTCAAGATACTGTGTCATCGCAACTGATTTTTTGTTGAAACATCTAACACGATACGCTAAGTGTACACCTTGCATAAACTGGAAAGTCTCACACCTATTTTATCCATAAATGAGTAAAGACTCTTTTATTCTATTATATATTTGTTCGCAAAAAGTTTGGTCTTAATTGATGTACGCTCATAAATTGAAAAATACTCCACCGTTATTCACAACCATACAATCCCACAACGACAATCTTATACGTCATGCAAACACATTCTTTCTTGTGTATCCCTTTCATGGGAGATCTCAGAAAATACTGGCCAAAAACGATATGAAGAGGCCTTGTCTTTTTAGATACCCGTTAAATTTAAATCTCCTGGTCAATCACAACTATGTCAAAAACCTCGCCCATTATAAAATACTATAAAAAGAATATTTCCGGCCTTAAAAGGCTCGATTTGATCAGATGAATGTATTGACCTTGTCACAGTTTGTTAAAGATTAGCACTTTATTATACCTTCCTTGACTGAATCTCCTGAATCAACACATTAGATCGATTTTCCACCTCATTTATTAATCTCTCATACTTATCCTTTATCGTAAGGTAATCATCAGCAATATTTAGAGCAACCAAAATCATAGTATCCAGATGCCCCCGACCTTTAGACAATTTACCGATCCTTTCCACCTGTTCTACAACATAGGTAGCAGCGGCTTGCGCACGATCGATCTTCCCTCTCGCTCTGAAAGCGAAAGAATATGCCGAACCAAACAGTTCTATCTTGATTAATTCATCCAACTAGCCAAAGTCTTCCGTTAACAGATTTGTCAACAACAGACTATTTAGTCTCGGATATATGGTCGAGTTTGTTCAATAAGGTATCTATCTTAGAACGAATCAGATTCTTTTCTTCAATATACTTTTGCTCCATATCTTCCTTTATCTTAATAGTCTGCTCCAGGCTTTCCACCTTTTCTTCTAAAGCAGAATTTTTCTGCTTTAATTGTAGTAAGCTGTCAAGCAATTGATCGATCTTTTCTTCAAGTTCAGAGAATCGCTGCAAAGCCAACCCGTTATCTAAAACCATAAAGCCAAAACTCCATTATATTGTACAAATCCCCTAGATGGGTATATAAACAATCCCCACTAAGAAAGTCAAGAGGTTTTCTAATTACGTTATTCTACAGTCACACTTTTCGCCAGGTTCCTGGGTTGATCCACATCCGTTCCTCGTATTACAGCTACATGGTATGCAAAAAGTTGAAGAGGAATACTAGACAGTATAGGCATGAGTTCGGGGGTAGACGATGGCACCTTTAGAACATCCGCAACTTTAGCTTCTATCTCGTGGTTATCATGATCACAGAGGGCAATCACCTTCCCTCCCCGTGCCTGAACTTCTTCGATATTGTTTACAATCTTATCGTATGCCGGTCCCATCATGGCCAGGACTACAACCGGCATAGTTTCATCAATCAAGGCGATTGGGCCATGTTTCATCTCACCTGCAGGATATCCTTCAGCATGGATATACGATATTTCCTTTAGTTTTAAAGCTCCTTCCAGGGCAATAGGATAGTAAATATTTCGTCCCAGGTAGAGGAAGTTTTGGGCTTTAGAATATTTCTTGGCCAATTCTTTTATGGCTTGATCCTGCTCTAAAACCTTTTCCATAAGATGGGGAAGCTGCATCAAAGCCTGAATCATCTCTTGACCATGGCTTTTGGTAATCTTTCTACGGATCCGTCCTAAATGGATAGTAAGAAGATATAAAACAGTCAACTGCGTAGTAAAGGCCTTTGTGGATGCCACTCCAATCTCTGGACCTGCACGCGTATAGATTACGCCATCTACGTAACGGACTAAGCTGCTCCCCATCACATTACAAATAGCCAAGAGACGTGCCCCCTTTTTCTTACCTTCCCTTGCTGAGGCTAAGGTGTCCGCAGTCTCTCCTGATTGTGAGATAGCAATCAGCAAAGTATCCTTGTCGACAAGCGGATCCCGGTAACGAAACTCTGAACCAATGTCTACCTCTACTGGGATTTCACAATAGGCTTCTAAAAGAAACTTACCTACCAAAGCCGCATGCCACGAAGTCCCACAGGCCACAATCACAATCTTTTTAATCTTTTCTAGAATATCAGGACCTATATTTAATCCTTCGAAAAATACTACCCCCTTTTCCTGCTGAATCCGTCCTCTAAATGTATCAAGCACTGCTCGTGGTTGTTCGAAGATTTCTTTCAACATAAAATGCTTATAGCCTGCTTTCTCCGCCATCACCGGAGTCCAATTTATGATCTCATCTCGACGTTCTACCAAGTTCCCCTTTTGATCTTTGATTGTTACTCCATATGGTGAAAGTATTGTGATATCTCCATCGTCTAGGAATCGAACCCTTCTCGTATAGTTCAAAATCGCAGGTATGTCTGAGGCCACAAAATACTCCTCTTCACCCATTCCCAAAACCAGCGGACTCTCTTTCTTTGCCGCAATCAACAATTCCGGCTCTTTTTCGTTCATCACCAACAAGGCATACGATCCCTCAACCATGGCAAGTGTACTCCGAACAGCCTCTTCAAAAGAGCTCCCTTTTAGAATCTCCTCATCAATCAGATGGGCTATTATTTCAGTATCTGTCTCGGAAATAAACTGCCGTCCCTTCTTGATAAGGCTACTTTTTATCTTCAAATAGTTTTCGATTATACCATTGTGGACAACAACCACAGAGCCAGCCCTGTGAGGATGTGCATTCGTATCAGACGGTACGCCGTGAGTGGCCCAACGAGTATGCCCCATGCCTATCTCACCCCTAATAGGCCTCTTCAAAAGAAGCTCCTCTAATTTAGCTATCTTTCCCAAGCATCTTCGCACCTCAACCTTTTTGTCCCCAATTACGGCAATCCCAGCTGAATCATATCCTCTATACTCTAACCTCCTCAAACCGTCCATCAACAAAGGAACTGCATCCTTTTTACCAACATATCCTATAATTCCACACATTATTCTCTCCTTCGGTTAAAAGGCTGAAAAAGACCAAGACTCGCTAAAAACATGGGATCATAGCCATAAATCAAAGAATCTCAAACAGGAAGAATCGAATCCTCTTAATATCAAAATAAAAGAGGCAAGTCAAAGCGACTTGCCTCTTGAAGATAATTTCTTAAAAAAACTACGGATGAGACCTCGTCTCTGCCAATTTTATCCTTGTAATCGCACGTTGCAAGGCTGCTTGAGCTCTATGAAAATCGATCTCCTCCTTCTCCACTCCCTCTTCCAAACGCCTCTTTGCTCTTTCCAAGGCCCTTTTTGCACGCTCAATATCGATATCCCTACGCCTTTCCGCAGACTCTGCCAGCACGGTAACCTTGTTAGGAAGCGCCTCTGCAAAGCCGTTGTTTACAAACACAAACCGCTCCACCCCTTCCTTATCCTTATAACGAAGGATACCAATCTTTAGGCTTGTCAAAAAGGGGGTATGACCGATCAAAACACCGAATTCACCTTCTGTACCTGGCGCTACTACGATCTGTGCCTCCTCGTTCACAACCATCCTGTCGGGTGTTACCACCTCTAAGATTATATTACCTGCCATATTGTCACCACACCCTTTTTATTCCTTTGTTATGTTGAACCCATCTTTTCCGCTTTCTCTAAAGCCTCCTCAATGGTCCCGACCATATAGAAGGCCTGCTCCGGAATATCATCATGCTTTCCCTCGCATATCTCTTTGAATCCTTTGATGGTATCTTCAATCTTCACATATTTGCCTTCTAAACCAGTAAACTGGGACGCAACAAAGAAAGGCTGAGACAGAAATCGTTGGATTCTCCGTGCCCTAGCCACTATGAGTTTATCCTCCTCGGATAGCTCGTCCATTCCTAAGATCGCAATAATGTCTTGCAGGTCTTTATATTTCTGAAGGATCATCTGTACCTGACGGGCTACACTGTAGTGTTCTTTACCAAGATAGTTAGGGTCCAGAATCCTCGAAGTGGAATCGAGTGGGTCTACTGCTGGATAGATCCCAAGCTCAACTATTTGCCGGGATAGAACCACGGTACCGTCCAGATGCGCAAATGTGGTTGCTGGAGCTGGATCTGTGAGGTCATCAGCAGGAACATAAACACACTGTACGGCAGTAATTGAACCCTTTTTCGTTGAGGTAATTCGCTCCTGAAGCTCTCCTAAATCCACGGCCAGCGTTGGTTGATAACCCACTGCTGACGGCATTCTGCCGAGCAAGGCCGACACTTCAGACCCGGCTTGAGTAAAACGGAATATGTTATCAATGAATAGAAGAACGTCCTGTCCTTCTTCGTCCCTAAAGTACTCCGCAGCAGTCAAGGCAGAAAGGGCAACCCTTGCTCGAGCACCCGGTGGTTCTGTCATCTGACCGTAGATCAGGGCTGACTTGGGAAGGACTCCAGATTCCTTCATTTCCAAATAAAGGTCATTACCCTCTCTAGTTCGTTCTCCTACGCCAGCAAAGACAGAAATACCTCCATGTTGCATAGCGATATTATGCACCATCTCCATCATGATAACTGTCTTCCCAACGCCAGCACCGCCAAACATCCCCATTTTGCCCCCTCTTGGAAACGGGACAAGTAGATCAATAACTTTAATGCCAGTCTCTAGGACTCGCACGGTAGTATCCTGGTCCGTAAAAGCCGGTGCTGGTTTGTGAATAGGTGCATATTTATCAGAATTCACAGGACCTAGCCCATCTACTGGTCTTCCCACAACATTCAAGACCCTACCAAGACAGGCCTCGCCTATAGGCATCATAATAGGCTTCCCGGTATCCTTGACCGGCATACCCCGTACTAATCCGTCTGTAATATCCATCGCTATAGTTCTTACTATGTTGTCACCCAGGTGTTGGGCCACCTCTACGACAAGGTTATCCGGCTCGTCGCTTATGGCAGGATTCGAAATGGTAAGAGCCGTTAAAATAGTCGGTAGTCTTCCCTGCTCAAATTCAACATCGACAACAGGTCCAATCACCTGTTTTATCCTGCCGATATTCTCTCCACTGTGATTTCCCATCAATAGACCTCCTCTATTTTTTCATGTCGTACTTATCATCCCTTCAAGGCCTCGGCACCACCCACGATATCCATCAACTCTTTAGTAATAGCAGCCTGACGGGCCTTATTCGAAAGCAAAGTAAGCTGATCTATCATCTCGTTACAATTCTTTGTGGCGTTATCCATTGCCATCATGCGTGCTGCATGTTCACTGGTTGTTGACTCAAGGAGTGCGCGGTATAATTGCACATAAACATACCTCGGCAATAAATCCTCGAGTAGCGCAGCTGCCGATGGCTCACATATGTGCTCAGCCAGATACGGCACCTTTTCGACAGATTCTCCCTGGTGTTCAGACACCATGTCTGAAAATGATACAGGAATAAGCTTCCTAACAATCGGCACCTGTCTTGCCATTGATACAAACTGTGTATAAACAATATAAACCTCATCATATACGGATCTGAGGTACCCGTTTATTAGGCTTCTCCCTATGTCGACAGCAGCGTTAAAACCAAAGTTTCCTCCAGCAATCCCAACACGTACGTCCTCTATTGCATATTTGTATCGTCTGGCATAGTCCCTCCCTTTTCGTCCAACAGCGGTAAACACAATTTCAATATTCTCGCTTTTCTTTTCTGTGCATAATTCTTCAGCCCTAGCAATGATATTTGTGTTAAAACCGCCGCAGAGGCCTCGATCCGAGGTGACTAGAACCAAATTTACAGCCTTCACGGCGTCTCGTGGTCTGAGAAGAGGATTGTCTGTAGGCTCTGTCCTCGCTGCAATATTACCAATAACCTCGGCAAACTTAAGGGCATAAGGACGGAAATCCTCCATCTTTTGCTGAGCACCGCGCAACTTCGACGCAGCCACCATGTTCATGGCCTTGGTAATCTGACGGGTCTTTTTGACTGCAGCAATCTTTCTCTGTATATCTCGTAATGTTGCCATAGAATTATATCCCTATCTTAATACTTCTCCGAAGGTCGACTACTTGCTAATCGTGGCCTGAAACTCCTGGTCATATTCGCTAAGCGCCTGTTTCATAGCTTCATCCAGAGACTCATCAATCTCTTTCTTCTCTCTTATCCCTGAAAGTATCTCAGGATGCTTGCTTTCCAGAAAGGAATATAGTCCCTCCTCATACTTCTGTATAACATCTACCGCATACTTGTCCAGATAGCCCCTTGTACCTGCATACAATATGGCAACCTGTTTTTCCACAGGAAGGGGTTGATACTGTGGTTGTTTCAATATCTCCACTAGGCGAATCCCACGATTTAACTGAGCCTGGGTCGCCTTATCAAGATCGCTTCCAAACTGGGCGAATGCTTCCAGCTCCCGATACTGCGCCAAATCCAGACGGAGACTTCCAGCCACCTGCTTCATGGCCTTGATCTGTGCCGCTCCACCAACACGTGAAACCGAAAGCCCAACATTAATAGCAGGACGAACCCCTGAAAAAAACAGGTTTGGTTCCAAATAGATCTGACCGTCAGTTATAGAAATAACGTTGGTGGGGATATACGCCGACACGTCACCCGCCTGAGTTTCAATGATAGGAAGGGCAGTCA
>DTYH01000302.1 GCA_012961955.1 Desulfobacterales bacterium
AACGTTCTTCAGATAGGATAAGCCTCCCTTTTGTCTTAAGGAAGTTACCATAGTCTTCAATCACCAGATCCTCAGGCGGATAAGAACATATGTAGGGGTTACGAAATCCCTCCAACCATTCTCCAGGTCTTTGTTCCTTTAAACGGCGTTTTTGGGGCACATAAATTGGGTGTCGTTTAATCCTAGGTATCATCCTCCTGATATAAATCTTACGTGTTTCGAGGTGTAACAACTCCCCCTGTAGTCGAGCAGTAGGGACTTCGCTTATAACGTCCTGCCAGGGATAAAAAGAGCCTAGCCGCCAGAAGGCGTAACAGAAATTATCGTCCACACTGCCGCGTGCTGATACAAGGAGATGATAAAAATCCGGGACAAGTAGATTATCAAGGCGGGCATAATTTCCCGAGAAACGAAAGAAAATTCGCTTTTGCCAGGGTGTAACAGATTCACCCGTATCCTGATGATAATGTTTTGCTGCCTGTTCAAAGAGATGATACATAACCTTCTGGCGATCCAGCGGTCCTGATTCAAGCCGATGCACGGTCCAACGAATTGAGGCATCCAGGGCGTCTTCTTCTGAATATGAGTCCTTACCTCCGTCCAACAATGTTAAAGTACCAATCTTTTTGCGTACAGTATAACGGGAAAGATCGGGTTTTGGTGGGAGCCCATTCCTCCGATACTCATATACTGCGGACAGAAAAGGGTATTCTGTAAACACCTCACAAATATCATCAGGGTGTAGATTGAAAAGGGCAACGTCCTCACGCTTTAGTATACTCAAAGGCATGGCCTGAGGATGTTTAAACCCTTTTTTGACATCCTCCAAATGTAGCATCCCGCATACAAACAGTATTCTTCTGTACTGGCCAGCCAGTTCCTTAAGATGATATGCCATTCCCCGTTCACGTCTTATATCCTCAGGGCCTTTCTTGATCACCGGGAGGGCGGTCGTGCGGTACAGATCATAATAAGTCCTGATTCCGAGTCTATATACTCCATACGTATCCGGTAGATAATCGCGATATTCTGGATATTCGTCAATATCTGGGTCTATAAAATAGACCGGTGTCTTGGATTCAAGACCTAGGCGGACGGCCTCCACAATGGGGTCGGCTGGCTCAATAGGGAAATATATGGTGTCGCCTTTCTTGTTTTGATATATGACCACTGATGCAGCTGGGAGTCTTTGGATTCCCCTTTCTATAAAAGGCTGGAGGGAGAAAGGCAGTTCCACGGCAACAGCATCAGGGATAAGATTCTTAAACGCGTGCCTTACCGCTTCAGCAAACTCCACCCGGTAGTGGACAACGGGAAGGGCATAAACAGGACCAAAGGAATCCAAGTATTCAAAAACCTCATTCATATTGAAGCGCCTCTTCACCCAAGATCATTACAATTGCTTGATGGAACGCATCTTCGGCACCTATACCCTCGGTACGTATCATCTTCATGGCATAACGAGCCATATTTATGCCGTCTCGTATGCTGTACATCTCATCTGCCTTATGGGCTTTCTGAAGAAAATCGACGGTATACAGGAGTATTTCTTTATCTGCGAATGGAAGGTTCTCCTTAAGTATCATTAGTTCATCATCCCGTTCTGGAAAGTCGACGAATATTTGTGGCTGAAGTCTGGAATGAATGTACTCTGGTATTTCGTATGTGGATGCGTCTTCATTCATGGTTACTGCAAACCTGAAATCTCGATGGGCCGGTATTGTTAAACCCGTAATTATGGATTCCACATACCGTCGATCATCCAGGAGGGGGGCAAGCGAGGCCCACGACTTTTCACTCATTCGGTTGCCTTCATCCAGGATGCAGATACCGCCGCGAATCATGGCTGTTACCAGTGAACTTGCTGCATACTTTATCTTATTATCTGGACTAATAACGGGAGTAATTATTAGATCTTCGGGCCTTGTGTCCATGGTGGCTTGGAAAAGATACACCTCCCTGTTCAGTTGCTTTGCTGCTGCATACCCCAGGGTGGTTTTGCCTGCACCAGGTTTTCCTATAAGGCGCGGGTTAAATGGGATATCTCTATCATCTACCACCATCCAAGCAGCTAGTACCTGCTTAATCAATTCCTTCTGACCGACCCACCGAAGTGGTAGTTTGGCAGGGCGTGCCAGTATTAACTCCATCGAATCGATGGTTACGGTCTTTACCGAATCTGATTCCACTGATCACATCTCCCTTTTATAGAGGTTGATTTCTCGTAAAACAGTGCACAGGCTGGAGAGGTCTGTCGGAAAAGAAAGACTCCATCTGATGAACGGCTAATCTTAAAGTAATATTCTATACCTATTCTTCTTTAAAGGAAACAAAAAA
>DTYH01000303.1 GCA_012961955.1 Desulfobacterales bacterium
TCTTTTTTAAGGAGCACTCCACAAAAAAAGCCTGTCCACCTTGGTTCACGGTAGGACGGCAGGTCTCAGACACAGCCAAAGATGACAGGCAGCTGGCATGGCGTTGAGGCTGTAAGCCGGTTATGGAAGCTTCAGAGAGTGGAAAGGGAGAACCATTGTAAGTGGTTGACCTTTTGCCAAAAAAGATATATCTATATCCGCTACACAAGTTACACGCAGCCAAAATAGATGAGTACGACAGCATCAGACTAGAGGGAGGCAGCTTGTGAATACCGAAAAGCTTGTAGTCTCATATCCTCCGCACTGGCACTGTGGAAGCAGCATATCCAGCAAGAACTATCAGATTATGCTGGCTGCCCTACCCGCGGTGATTGTGGGAGTTTATCATTATGGGCTTGATGCGGCGAGGGTTATTGCCTTTTCCATTGCATGCGCAATGATTGCAGAGGTGCTTGTGAATTTGGTCACTAAGAGGGAGATATCCATATATGATGGAAGTGCTGCGCTGACGGGCCTTTTATTTGGGATGCTTGTTCCTGCCAGTACTCCCTGGTGGCTGGTGATAGTGGGTACTTTTCTGGCAATTATAGTGGGAAAACAAGTGTATGGGGGGATAGGTGCCAACCCGTTTAATCCGACTTTAGTAGGTTTTGCCATAGTACTGGTTTCATGGAAGGATATACTCGATTTTGACGAGGCGCTCCTGAACTACGACACTGGTTTTATTATGGCATATCCTCTGGCTAGTCTTAAACATTTCGGAGTGGCGGCTACTGCCAAGTATCAGCTCCTTGACCTCTTTCTGGGGAGGCAGGCTGGAGGTATTGGAGCTGCCTGCGGCCTTGCTCTCTTGCTTGGCGGTATTTACTTGATCCTGAGAGGATTTATTCGGTGGGAGATATCCTTTTCCTTTATCTTGGGAGTCCTTATTACCGCCTTATTCTTTAATATATCAAATCCTGAAAAATATGCCTCTCCCATGTTTCACGTGGTTACGGGTAACGTCTTGTTGGGAGCATTCTTTCTGGCTACTGATGACACCACATCCCCTGTTAATTTTGTCCCCATGCTTATTTTTGGGGCTATGTGTGGTTTTTTAACTGTCCTTATCAGGTGTGTTGGTATCTATTATGATGGAGTTGTTTTTGCCATACTCCTCATGAATATTACCCAACCACTTCTTGACAGGATCAGACCAAAAGCACTTGGAAGGGTGATACAAAATGCGTGATATCGTACGAATGGTTGTGGTTTTGTCGCTAATCTGCGGGGTTTCAGGGGGACTTTTGGCAGGGGTCCGTATTGGAACCAAGGAGAGGATTGAGTATCAAGAGCTTGCTTATGTAAAGGGTCCGGCCATAAGGGATGTCCTCCAGGGTTGTAGCAATAATCCCATCCAGGACAGGTTTAAGATCAAACACGGAGACACGGAAATCAGTTTCTTCCCAGGAAAATTTGACGGAAAGCTAAATGTGGTGGCCTTTGAAACTACTGGTAAAGGATTCGGAGGAGAGATTGGGATCATGATGGCCGTGAGTCTTGTTGACGATAAGGTTGTGGCTATTGACATTACCACGCATAAGGAGACGCCTGGCGTAGGTTCTAGGGCGAAGGATGATCCTGCTTTCAAAGGGAGTTTCAAGGGACTCTCAGTGGATGATCCTTTCAAAATCAAATCAGAAGGTGGAAAGATCGACGCAGTATCAGGGGCCACGATATCATCGAAAGGTATTGCCGCTGGGGTCGCTGAAGGAGCCAAGCTATATAAGGAATTAAAACCGTATATTTTAAAGAAGATCAAAGCCCGCACGTAGTAACGCGGTACGTTTGGTTACGCAGTTAACCCCCCGATTATGGACAGCCAGTCCTTGACTGAGCAAAAGGAGAAGAATCAAATGAGTATTGTCAAGGAATTTACCAAAGGGTTGTGGAAGGAGATTCCGCCGTTCCGGCTGGTATTAGGACTCTGTCCTACCTTGGCCGTTACAAAGAGTATGGAAAACGGTATCGGAATGGGCCTTGCAACCACATTTGTCCTTGTATTTTCCAATATACTTGTTTCCGTGTTGCGCAATATTATCCCCTCTAAGGTTCGAATAGCCTGTTATATCGTAGTCATTGCGACATTTGTGGTTATTGTGGAGCTTCTCATGCAGGCCTACACCTATCCCCTCTATCAGAGACTCGGTATCTTTATTCCACTCATTGTGGTCAATTGTATAGTCCTGGGGCGGGCGGAAGCTTTTGCCGGTAAGAATACGGTCTTTGCCTCGGCAGCAGACGGACTGGGTATAGGTATTGGGTTCACAATATCTCTTAGCGTGCTTGGCGCTGTCCGGGAACTGCTTGGTAACGGTACGATCCTTAATATAAATGTAATGGGTCCTTCCTATAAACCTTTTGCTTTTGTGGTAAGTGCGCCCGGGGCATTTGTTTGTTTAGGTTTGCTCCTATGCCTGATGAATATTGTGGGAGATCTGAAAAAGTAAAGGATTGAAATCATGACCGATTATCTCTTGATGGTTATAAGCGCAATCTTCGTTAACAACATACTACTTGCACGGTATCTCGGTAATTGTCCCTTCCTGGGAGTGTCGAAGAAAATGGATACGGCAGTGGGTATGGGGATGGCGGTTATATTCGTTCTTACCATGGCTGGCGTGGTTACATGGTTTGTGGAGATGTACTTCTTAAGGCAGTCTGGTTTGGTGTATCTAAGAACCATAGTCTTTATACTAGTGATTGCCTCTCTTGTTCAGTTTGTGGAGATATTCCTTAAGAAGAGTATCCCCGCCCTCTACGCAGGCCTCGGGATATTTCTGCCCCTGATCACTACAAACTGTGCAGTGTTGGGAGTGGCAATAATCAATGTACAGAAAGATTTTAATTTCATGCAGGCTCTTATCTTTTCAGTGGCTTCAGCCACTGGATTTTCCATGGCTCTTGTCCTTTTCGCCGGATTGCGGGAACGGATGGCCCTATCCAGAGTGCCCGGACCACTGGAGGGGACTGCCATAGGCTTGATCACTGCTGGTCTCATGTCACTGGCATTCCTTGGTTTTCTAGGGATGGCGTAGGCCTGTATTCCAGGTCTTCTTCAAGATTTGGCCAGACAGCGTAAGCGTTTGGTGGAAATTGGCCGCAATCAGTATGTTCTTCTCTCATTTTTTTTGTGCAACTCGAATCGAGAATAGTGAGGAAGTTTGACAATGTTAGAAGCAATCCTGTTCTTGTTAGCATTAGGTTGTATCTCTGGTACTTTGCTGGGCATCGCCTCAAGAGTATTCTATGTATATGAAGACCCCCGGATCGAATTGGTTGAGGATGTTCTTCCTGGAGCAAATTGCGGCGGGTGCGGATACGCTGGCTGCAGCGCAGCTGCTGCGAGTATAGTATCTGGAGACGCCCCCCCTAATGTATGCATAGTTGGCGGTGATGCGGTAGCCAGGGCGATAGGAGATATCATGGGAGTTTCGGTGGGTGCTGGAGAGCCTAGGTACGCCCATAACACATGCAACGGCGGGGACCGTGCGGAGAACAGATTCCATTATTTAGGCGTTTGGGATTGTCGGGCAGCAGTACTCCTTTATGGTGGTGAAAAGGAATGCGATAAGGGTTGCTTAGGGATGGGGACGTGCGTCCAGACCTGCCTCTTTGGTGCTATAACTATGGGCGATAATGGCGTGCCGGTGTTTAATCCAGATCGATGTACAGGTTGCGGTGCATGTGCCAAGGCATGTCCTAAGGGAGTAATAAAGGTCCTTACCCCTTCGGAACAGATACTCAGCTTTAATATGATGGATGATCGGCTTGCTCCCTGTCGTCAGACATGTCCTGCAGAAATAGATATACCCACCTATATCGATCATATCAAACACCGCAGATATGAGGAGGCGCTCCTGACCATTAAGGAACGTAATCCGTTTCCTCTGACATGTGGAAGGGTGTGCCCTCATCCGTGTGAAGAGATGTGCAGAAGAGCCCTCGCTGATGATCCGGTTGCCATAAATCCATTAAAGCGTTTTGTGGCTGATTATGAGATGAATTCTGGGAGGTATTTTCCTGTGCCTGTTGCACCAGATACCGGGTATAAGGTAGCTGTTATTGGTGGTGGGCCGTGTGGGCTTACCTGTGCATACTATTTAAGACGACTAGGTCACTCTGTTACTGTATTCGAAATGCAGGAAAAACTGGGCGGCATGCTCTACTACGGAATCCCTGAATACAGACTTCCAAAAAAGATCTTGGACTGGGAGATTCAGGGAATCTTGAACCTTGGGATTAAGGCGAAGACAAATGTTAAGTTCGGAGTCGATTTTGACCTAGCATCGCTGGTTGGTGCAGGCTATGACGCCATATTTTTAGCTGTAGGTGCCTGGAAGTATTCCTCAGCTCGCCTTGAAGGGGAGGATAGAATCAGAGGGGTTTACGGAGGAACGGTCTTTTTGGAAAGATGTGGCAGGGAGATAGGACATCCTATTGGTAGAAGGGTAGGAGTTATTGGTGGCGGTAACACCGCCATGGACGCAGCAAGGACTAGCTTGCGTCTGGGAGCTGAGAAGGTCTATATCATCTACAGAAGGACCGAGAATGAGATGCCGGCCAATGCAGAAGAGATTCAAGCGGCCAGGGAAGAGGGGATAGAATTTCTCTTTCTAGCAGCCCCAAACAGGATCATAGAAAACGACGGAGTACTTACGCACCTTGAATATTTGAAGATGAGGCTTGGAGAACCTGACGAAAGTGGAAGGCGGAGGCCTATTCCAATTGAGGGATCAGAAACACGTATACCTCTTGACAACCTGATACTGGCTATTGGTCAGGTGCCCGACCTCTCCTTCATGGACAGCTCTGGTAGAATAAAGGACCTGGAGACAACCAGATGGAGGACTATTGTGGGAGATCCTGATACGAATCAGACGTCTATCCCCTACGTATTTGCCGGTGGAGACGTATATACAGGCCCATGGATCGCGGTAGGTGCAATTGGCAACGGACGGCAGGCAGCTCGTAGCATTCATCTATATCTGACGGGTGAAGATATGCGTTTTCCGGACGGAAGACTGAAGGTGGATATAGGTTCCCGCACGGGCTACATTCCTGGGACAATATTTGACAAAATCTCAGGCGTTCAGAGGAAAGGTAGGATTCCAAAACCGGAACTTGAACCTAATGAGAGGATCCATTCTATGGATGAGGTGGAGCTTACAATATCTGAAGAGGATGCATTAAGAGAGGCCGGCCGTTGTATGAATTGCTGTCTCACCTGCTATGACAAGGATGCTTAAAAAGAGTGAAGAATCAAGAGTCAAGAGTGAAGGACGTTTGCAGGGAAGAGAATAATGTGATCATCCCATGAAGGACCATTTTTGAGTGTTTATTCTTCACTCTTAACTTTTTTAACTTTTCACTCCTACCAGGGGAAGTTTTTCTACATCTTGCTCGGCAATATCTACTGCTGCGAACCGACCTAACGCTTCGATATTCACCACTACGCGTTGGTGCCCCCTGTAACGTACAAATGTGCCTACCACACCGGCAAAAGGCCCTGCTATCACCATTACCCTGTCCCCTTTTTTCAGCCTGGAGCCTGTAATGATAGGTTGGTCTCCCTCCAGCATTATGCGGAGCGAATCTATTGACTCATCAGGAACAGGTATAGGGCCATCTATATTCCCCACAAGCCTTACGACGCCGAATGTCTTCAATATCTCAATATATTCATTAGGACTAAGATCAGTTTTTACAAACACATAGCCGGGAAAGAGAGGGATACGGATCCGTACCTTGCGGTCCCGGCGTTTACTCATTGCGGAAACCAAGGGTAAAAACGACTCCAGTGATTTGCCCGCAAGGCCGGTTTCCACCACCCGCTCATGGCGACTCCTGGTGTGAATTGCATACCAATGACGTTCGGATTTGGAACTTGCCACCATTCTTCTTGGGAGATAACAGGTATATGGATTACAAGTAGCTACTTCAGATACAACGTCTTTCTCAAGTTCTTGATATGGGCTGAGCCCTGATCCGCTTCAAGCTTTACCCCGTTAAGATACTTCGTAAAAAAAGCCCTGCAGGAAAGCGCGGGGTCAAAAGCGATATATTGTAACTGTTCACTGGGGGTAACGCTTTTCTTTTCATTCCGATGCCTCCAAGCTTTGTTTTTCCAGTGACTTAAGAACGGGGGATGCTCTGCCCCCTCCGCGTTCCACCTTCCTTACGCTCCGGTGGCTGGGGTTTCCCCCACTCTCAAGTTGGTGGAGAAACTAAAGGTTTCCCCCCAAGTCCTTTTAAGAAAAGCGTCACCCCGTTAACAGTTACAATACGTTATACCTCATTTTCAGGCGGGCCCTGTGAGAGACCCAAGGTCTTTACAGGGCGGAGTTTAATCCTCGGTGTGAAACCCTAACGGGATTTACTATTTCGTTAATCAGGTATTCTCTCGCCTCACCAACGGTAAAAAGAGAGCCGGTGATACAGATCAAATGGTCGGCTTCAGCCTCTTCCAGAGCCCTGTCAATGGCCTGCTTCAGGTTGAAGATTATATCTACCCTTTTGTCTGTTTTCTGAGAGATTAGATTGTATAGCGCTTTGGGGTCAGCCGAGCGACTGTTCCGTGGCCTTGTTAGGATGAGATGATCGGCCATAGGAGATAGACGATTCAGCATGGCTGAACATGGCTTATCCGCCATGATCCCAACAACGAATATCTTTGGCCTCTGTCCAAACTCTGTCGACAAGAACTTATTAAGGGCGTGTATACCAGAAGTGTTGTGAGCACCATCCAAAAGAATGGTTGGATTCTTCGATATGATTTCTAGACGACCAGGCCACACAGTGCTGGCAAGGCCATCCACAATAGCTGCATCTGGGATTGTGACTCCGTTCCGTTTCAGTAGCTCCACGGCTGCGATTACCAGGCTTGCGTTTTGGACCTGATGATCCCCTTTCAGTCCTACTCGGATTGAACTCCACCTATGATCCAGCCCAAGATAGTTGAACGACCCGTCCCCATTCCTTCTCACGCGGAAATCCTTACCTAAACGATACAGGGGGGCTGACTTCTTTTGGGCAATATCCTGAATTACTGAAAGGGGCTTCTTTTGTCTTACGCCCGTAATAACAGGACACCCCTCCTTAATGATTCCGGCCTTTTCTCTGGCAATACTCTCCAAGGTCTGGCCAAGGTATTCCTGGTGGTCAAGATGGATATTAGAGATAATACATAGGTTGGGCCTGACACAATTTGTGGCATCAAGCCGTCCTCCCATCCCTGTCTCAAGAACAGCCCAGTCTACTCCTTCGGTGGCAAAATGGTAAAGGGCCATTGCTGTTACACATTCAAAGAATGTTGGAGGTGCGCTTCGAGTATATATCTTTTGCACGGTTTCAGCTACCCGGATCGCCTTTTCGTCTGAGATAGGTTCTCCATTTATCTGTATCCGTTCATTGAACCTTCTTAGGTGCGGAGAGGTGTAAAGTCCCACCCTGAAACCAGACTTGGAAAGTACTGAGGAAAGCATAGCTGCGATTGATCCTTTGCCGTTTGTGCCGGCAATATGAATTGACGAGAATCGATTCTGCGGATTTCCGAGCCCCTGCATGAGGAAATTGATTGTTTCCAGGCCTAGCCTTATGCCAAACGTTCTCAGGCGATAGATGATCCCA
>DTYH01000304.1 GCA_012961955.1 Desulfobacterales bacterium
GACCAATACACGGCCAACAAATCCAGCACCAGCTCCACAGGAAATGCCGGGCGTGCCAGCATCAAGACTCCCCCCTCGGTAACCAACACTAATTTCTACATCAAGAAAGGACAGCTTTCGGTTGAGGAACTCCTGTCCTCGATCACCAAAGGTTTCATGGTAATGGATATCATGGGTATCCATACCGCAGATCCTATCTCCGGCCAGTTTTCAGTAGGAGCATCAGGGCTCTGGATACAAGGAGGAGAGATCGCCTTTCCTGTTAAAGGCGTCGCCATATCTGGGAATATTCTCGATATCTTTAAGAATGTAGATGGGGTGGGAAACGATTTGAGGTTTTATGGCTCTTTTGGTTCCCCTACCCTTCGCGTCTCAGAACTTCAAATTTCAGGGCGATGAATCCCTCTTTCCACGCAGACCTCAATCTCTTGCAAATCTTCTGCCAAAACAATAGGTCCACTATAAAACTTTTGACACTCCCCTCTTATATCTACATTATCGCACTCTGGATAGAAGTGAGTCATGACCAGCTTTTTTACCCCTGCTTCACTTGCGATCTTTCCAACCAAGGATGGAGTCAAATGGCCCGAAACCTTACTACTATCTGGCAGAGCACACTCACAAACAAGGACATCAACACCCTTTGAAATGGTTATAAGGTTTGGACAAAAATCAGTGTCTCCTGAATATACGATTGAGGCGCCATCCGGAGAGGTGATACGGTATGCAATGCTTGAATCGATGTGCTCTACCGGAAGGGTGTCCACATCAAATTCCCCGCATGTAATGTGGTCCGCCCCCTGGTTGTCCAGTTCTATTATCCTTAAAAGACCTGGGGCCAATTCAATCCATTCCCCATATGCCGTCTTAAGACCTCTGTAAAACCTTGTGAACCCCCTGGCTGCAACTATGGTGAACGGCCCTCGACGCTGGTATACGGGAGGATATTTGGTAGCGAACAGAAAAGAAGCTAACTCTCCTGTATGATCTGGATGGAAATGGCTGTAAAAGATATAGTTAATGTCATGGATATGCACCCCCGCTTCAAGGAGCCTCCTTATCGTACCCGGCCCGGAATCGAATAGGAGGAGATTATCCTTCACGCGGAGTAACATGGAACAGGCACTCCTCTTCAACGATGGCACACACGTCCCAGAGCCGAGTATTGTAATTCTCATCATACTTCTCTTTTTACCAGCCTTTAGATATGGCTATCGCCCTGTACACAGTGGCACCTGCCAAATAGGCGATATCCTCCGTAGGTAGATAAGAAGATATGGAAGCGTCAAAGTAAATATTCCCCTCCGGAGGAAACTCGTCATCCCCTTCCCATAATGCAAGAATTATCGGGATACGCGGTAAGGCCATTACTTTCAAAGCTTTATCGCCAGGAGATGGAACCATCTCGCCCATACGCTTTGAAACCTGATCAAGCAGCTCCGATTGGGAACCAAATGACCTGACAAGGGGATCTATGGCCCGCTTGCGAAATGCGTGGTAATAGAACTCCCCAGAGGGAACCTGACGGAAGGTAATCCAATCGTCACGTATATATTCCCCCTGCGCTGTAACAAGATAGTGGAGTATAGTTACCTGATCCGGGAGCCTAGGCGTCCCGAGTGCCTGATCAAAATCGATCTTATCACTGGTTATTATCAGTTTATAACTGCGATCTAAGTATGGAATTTCTATCTGTTTTTCATCCTGAGACACGGCTTTTATCTCAAGCCCTGCATTTTTGCAGCATGTAACTATCTCCATGTGTTTTAGCCTTTCCATCGCCAATTCCAGGGCCTTCCTGTAATCATCTTCTCTGCCCAAATCAAATCCCTCCTATTTGAGATTTCGTAACACTTTAGCCTCTTGAAACAAACCCGACCGCATCATCGGTCTTTTTATTGAGTCTAGGTCGAGAAGGACGGCGCTCTTTGGGTCGATAATATATC
>DTYH01000305.1 GCA_012961955.1 Desulfobacterales bacterium
CCAGGGGGTGCGAAACTTAAGTTGTTGTAACAATTTAGCCTCTTGAAACAAACCTGGCCGCGTCAAAAGTCAACCCGAGTACCGAATATACGATACAGGATGCAGGATACATACGAGATTATACAGTATCAGGCAAGAGTCGTTATAATTACGCGCTTCGTGCAAAACGCGATAATAGAGCAAAGAGCCATATCCTTCGTGAGTTGACAGGATTTGCGGCGGAATTTTACACCCGCAATTTCGGTGGCATATGGAATACCACGCCCCACTTGGTTTTGCTTATAAGAGGGTTGCGCAGATAACTATATATTTACCCCCGTTAGGAAAAACCCCGTGCGGAGCACGGGGTTAAAATCAAAATACTATACCTTGTTTCTACACGGTCCCGTATGAAATTCCAACGAGGTTTACGGGCAATGTATCCCCGCCCAGCGGATCATGTATCCCGTGTCGCAACTTCAGCTTGAATGTGATGTAGCCGGCTTGTTTCAAAATGCTAAAATGTTACAAGCTATTAAATTTCGCGTGATCGTTATTTATTACCCATCCACAAACAACCTATAAAATGACAGGAGACTAAATAAGGTTCCAAAGCCAAAGCGGGCTGCAAAAAATGTTTTGTTGTAGTATTAATCAGAAAAGAATGTTTATTGTCAAGTCTATTTCAATCTCTTGTATTTTATTCCCTTTTTTGATAGAAAGACTGAAGGTGACCAGGACAGAAACATATGACGGCTGAGCCATAAATAGGCTTATATATCTCCAGAAAGGGCTTCGATGATTTCAACTCATAGCGGGTTCACTACCAGGAAAATAATATCAAGGCGTGCAAAGAGGAAGGCCTGGAGTAGAATATTTTGGTTTCTTTATGGACTCTTCGTTACACTTTTCCTTGTGGCCGGAATCTTTCTAGGAGCAACCTACCTCTATTTTACACACGACCTTCCCAAAATCAGCTCGATTGAAGACTATCGGCCACCGATTGTATCTACGGTATACTCTGATGACGGCCGTGTAATCGCAGAGTTCTTTAACGAGCGTCGGATCGTTGTCCCACTCTCCAAGATGCCAAGAATGCTCATTCATGCATTTATTGCTGCTGAAGATGCTCGTTTCTATAAACATAAAGGGATCGATATTTTAAGCATTATTCGAGCATTTTTCAAAAATATTGAGGCCGGTACGATTGTTCAGGGCGGCAGTACCATTACGCAACAGGTAACAAAATCTCTCTTCCTTACCCCGGAGAGAAGCTATTCGAGGAAGGTGCGTGAGGCTATCCTTGCCTATCGGTTAGACAACAGACTTACCAAAGACGAAATACTCTTCCTATATCTAAACCAGATATACTTAGGAGATGGCTCATATGGAGTGGAGGCCGCAGCGGAAAACTACTTTGGTAAATCTGTTTCAGAACTTAATCTGGCGGAGTGCGCAATGCTTGCCGGACTCCCACGTGCTCCCAGTCGATATTCTCCCTTCAAACATCCTGAGCGTGCCAGGGAGCGACAGGCGTATGTGCTTAAGCGTATGGTGGAAGAAGGTTATATAACTGAAGCCGAGGCCCAGGAAGCACTAGATACAAAGCTGGAGATAAAACCAAGGCGAAATCTATATACCGATGAAGTACCGTACTATACTGAATATGTGCGACAATATGTACAAAAGAAATATGGACGAGATGTTCTCTATAATGAAGGCCTTAGGATCTATACTGGAGTGAACATCGAGATGCAAAAGGTGGGTACAGCCGAACTTAATAAAGGACTTAAAGCCCTGGACAAAAGAATGGGGTACAGGGGGCCCCTGAAGCATCTAGACCATGAAGAGATTGACACCTTTTGTAGAGAACTGCAACAGAATCTCGAAGGACCCGTTAAAGAAGGGGAAACAGTAAAGGGCGTAGTTACGGGAATAGACAACGAAAAAGGCAAGGTTACGGTTTGTATAGGAGACGAAGAGGGGATTATCTTGCTCCGTGATATGAGATGGGCTCGAAAACCTGATCCTGAGATAGATTATAGAGAGGCTCGGGTAAAACATCCAGGTGACGCATTGAGTATTGGAGATGTGATTTTGGTAAGAGTCAAGGGTAGGGTGAAAGGGGGGGGAGTTTGGAACCTAGCTTTAGAGCAAACGCCTTTGGTTGAGGGTGCTCTACTTTGCATGGAAGCTGATACAGGTTATGTGAAGGTCTTAGTTGGTGGCAGGGATTTCAAGGTGAGTGAGTTTAACCGGGCCATACAATCGCGACGTCAGCCAGGTTCCGCGTTTAAGCCTATCATCTATGCGGCCGCACTCGACAAAGGATATACCCCGGCTACAATCATCATTGATTCGCCGTTAGTATTTCAAGATTCAGAAAGGGATTTCGTTTGGAAGCCGAAAAACTATGAAGAGAAATTCTACGGGCCGACGATATTCAGATCGGCTTTGATTCATTCTCGTAACATAGTTACGATCAAGATACTTAAAGATATTGGAATCGACTATGTCATTCAATATGCCAGAAAGCTGGGGATTACATCCCCTATAAGTCGGGACTTGTCCATAGCGCTGGGTTCCTCGGGCGTATCTCTCCTGGAACTGGTTCGCGCTTACTCTGTCTTTGTTAATCAAGGCCAACTTGTAAAACCAATATTTGTTACTAAGATAATCGATAGATACGGAAATATCTTGGAGGAAAATTTGCCCCAGCGAAAGCGGGTTATAGAAAAGAGTACCGCTTTCATCATGACCAACCTCCTTCAGGGAGTAGTAAGAGAAGGAACGGGTCGTCGGGTGAGGAAGCTAAACCGGCCTGCAGCAGGCAAGACCGGCACAACAAACAATCTCGTGGATGCCTGGTTTGTTGGATTTACTCCTCGCTACATTACAGGCGTCTGGGTCGGGTTTGACGATGAGCGGTCCCTGGGGAAAAACGAAACAGGCTCTCGAGCAGCGGCCCCTATATGGTTGGGTTTTATGAAAAGGGTGCTAAAAGACAAACCTATCCGCGTTTTTCCTGTTCCAGACAATGTGGTATTTGCAAAGATAGATGCGAAGACAGGACTTCTAGCCATTCCTGAGTCGGAACAGACCTTTTTTGAATGCTTTAAAGAAGGAACGGTACCCACAGAGTATACAAAGAAACCCGGCTTAGCTACAAAGCCGGATCAATTTTTCAAGTCGGATTTTTAAAATCCTCTGCAAAATCGTTCGTTGTACGGAGGCCTTTGTACAAACCCCGTTTTCACTCGTTGCTATGAGCTTTTTTGACCCATCCGTGGAGTCGCTTACTAAATCCTGAAAACTCGATCCTGTAGCCTCGAACAGTTTACCGCACTAGGCCGTTCACCCCGCTAAATTTCCGGAGGGAACGCTATTCAAAGGGATGAAGCTCTCTCGGATGGTGCCCCAAAAAGCTTATAACCCCGTTCAAAGTGGTTATGCAAAGGTCTCAGAAAAAAGTAACGGCTTTCCTTATGTAATTGAATTCCGGCAAGGGTGACATCCTTTAAAAAAGATCCTCTTTGCCGCAATATTGTAGGTTACAAACAGCTAAACAGATACGGAGGAAAGACAATGAATCAACAGGATATTGAAAAAGCAGCGCAAATGATCCTCGCCGCAAGAGAGGTGGTTGTGTTCACTGGCGCCGGGGTGAGCACAGAATCGGGGATTCCGGATTTCAGGAGTCCTGACGGAATCTGGTCTCGTTATGATCCTGAGGATTTTACCATACAAAGGTTTATTGCCAGTAAGGAGGCCAGAAAGAGGAATTGGCGACTCAGGGAAGAACTCATAGCGGCAAATTATCAGCCCAATCCAGCCCATATAGCAATAGCCGACCTGGAACGAATGGGTAAGCTTAGATGCGTCATCACTCAAAATATAGATGGTCTACATCAAGCCGCTGGCAATTCGCCAGATAGAGTCATAGAGATCCATGGCACAATTAAGTTCGCCAAGTGTCTGGAATGCGACAAGAGATTTCCCATCACGGATGTACTCCAGCGGATCAAGAACGGAGATGAGGACCCCCACTGTGAAGTGTGTGGAGGCCTACTCAAAGCGGCGACTATCTCGTTCGGAGAAGCCATGCCACAAAAAGAGATGTATGAAGCAGAAAAAGCTTCGCGCGAATGTGATCTCTTTATCGTGATTGGTTCCTCCTTGGTCGTGTATCCAGCAGCACAACTACCGATTATAGCCAAAAGGAGTGGGGCCAAGCTGATAATAGTAAATTTTACCCCTACTGACCAGGATAGCATGGCCGACCTGGTATTGCATGGCAAGGCCGGAGAGGTCATGTCCGCCATATTGGAGAAAGTTAGAGAAAAAGTGTCATAAACAACCAATCGTTCATGGAGAGGCGAAATCGTAACTGTTCACGGGGTGAAGCTTTTCTTTAAACTCCGATATCTCCAGCCCCTGTTTCTCCTGCGAGCCATCAATGGGGGTGCTCCGCTGCCTTCACGTTCCACTAGCGCTTCCCTCTGTTTCTAACTAATTTACAGAAAAGATAAATATATCCAACAAGTCATTTCAAGAAAGGTTTCACCCCGTGAACAGTTACAAAAAACCAGCCAGTGAACGGCCACCAGTTACCATCACTTTTGACAGGTGTCAATGGGAAGCGTCCTTTTCAATGATCAATTCTGCCGCTCTTTTTCCTGAAAGGAGCATCCCCCCGAAGATGGGCCCCATCCTTGGTCCGCCAAAGGCTGCATTTGCGGACATCCCGGCAACAAAAACGCCCGGACAAATCTCTTTTGTATTTTCAATGGTCAATCGCTCACCCTTTTCTGCCCATAATGATCGCTCACCCATAAGTTTACCAGTGGGTGTATTTAGAGAGACATCGGCTTTTCTTTCAATAACCTTGACGACTTCAGTGTCATGTCCAGTGGCATCAATGATGTACTTTGATGATATTGCAAGGGGGTCTACGTGAAGCCCTGCCATCTCTACCGCAGTCCAGTTGATAACCAGACCGACAACGTGGCCATCACGTATCATCACATCTTCAACGCTCATAAGGTTGAAAATCCTCGCTCCAGCCTTTACTGCGAAGGAACATATGGTAGAGATAGATTCTACGGAATCGGCGGTATAATAACCGGGTTCGTACTCAACGGTATTTATTCCAAAACCATCTAGTATCGATTTACCTTCTTCCTGGACGACGATTTCGTTAAACATCATCCCTCCACCCCACATACCGCCACCAATACTCAATTTCCGTTCAAACAGGACCACTCTTTTTCTTGCGGAGGCCAGGAAATAGGCAGCCACCAGGCCAGCCGGACCTCCGCCTACAATAGCCACATCAACTTTTGTACACTCCATGAGTTTCTTGGAAAATCGATCGATAATTCCCTTAGTAATAGTAATTTCATTTAACTCCATAGTTGTTCTCCCTTTCTATTGAAGTAACTGACGTTAACCAATTACGAACCTAGTAACAGTTCAGCCTTTTAGCATCCCAGGGCCTGCCAGGGGCTGTCTATTAAAAAATCCTGTGGTCCCTATTATAAGTTACGAGCAAGTAAAGAGTTCTCATCAGTAAATGGCGCGTTCTTGGGAATGGCCAATATTGATGGTTTTGTAAAAAGTCATCTTGCGAACGAGATTGAACAATTTTGGAAGAAGATTCAGAATGGTCCTGGCATTAAAAATTGCAAAGTGTTTGAGTTTTCGAGATCTAGCCAGGGGACTTCTGAATCCCAGGATTGCTCACGGAGAGAGGAAAATTAGACTTTTTACGGGAGCGTCAGTAGTTAATAAAAAAAGCGCCATTTTCCGACCGGTATGGAAAACGGCGTCAACGTTTAAACAGCTTCCTACCGCTTCCCTACGCTGGAATTATCCAGATCAGGTTCAAAGGGTTGTCTTTAAGACTCTCAGTAAGCCACCCCTAGCGATATTTATCATACGTTAAATGTAATATACCATATTCTTTCTTATTCTGTCAATCTTTTTTATTGAAAAGCTGGCATTCTTAGAAAAGTGGTCAATCCAAATCAAAAAGCTCTGTGCTGATCGTATGCAAAAGTGTCCTACGATCTATCCTTATTTCTGGTGGACGGTTCGCCGCGTTCGACAAATCCAGTCTCTCCAGCGCCAACACAGCGAAAGTCCTTAATATACAACGCCTTACTAGATTTCAACTACCGCTCTCCTCGTCCCAAGGCGGGAACGTTTTTCTCCGTGTTTTCCCCAAACAGAGAATGGTCATATCTGCGTGCGGGTACTCACAGGCAGGCGCGGGTTCGCTTCCCGCTGCCAATCAAACGCGGTGATATCATAACCCGAGTCTCCAGCCTCTGGCTCACACTTTCGGTGAGAATGGATCATTGCCATGGGTGTATTTGCGCTGGATTTTGCCGTCCTTGCCATGGATGAAGAACTCCGTTCCCTGGTTACGGCTAATCTCCCACCCAGCATCGATGGCCTTTTGCTTTGTGTCGAAATGACCGCTGGCCCGGCTTGAACCGCCTACTTCACGTCCCAGCCACCGTCGGCATTGTTGGGAACCACATGGTGAGATCCGCTTTTTTCGGCATTTCATACCTCCATATTCTTGGTTCGAGTGCAGCTCAAAAGCTGCTTCGCCAGTATCAGGGCAACCACCGGCCAGAAGCACTCCAGGCGTGGATGGCGTACATGCGCCTGTCCGGCCGCAGGACGGCAGTTCAGCAAGCGTCCGATCCATTGCTCGGGAATGGCCTCCCGACCGCACACAGCGCCAAGAAGCGCTGCAGAGATGGCTCCGTCGGTGTCTCCGCCTCTCATGACGGTGTCCACTATGGCTTCCTCCAGGTTCAAGGGATGGAGAAGCTGCCACAAGGCGTTCCGGAAAGCGATCAAGATCCATGCCTGCTGGTGGACGTAATCCTCGGGTGGTGCTTCTGCAGAACCGGTGATCACCTCCATGAGTGAGTGGTCCGCGTCCATCTCGTCGGCCCAGAGCACGATTTGATCGTGGAGGTCCTGGGCCCCAATTCGAGTCCGAATGGCATGGGCAATCGCCATCGCGAACAGTGCGTTGGCCTGCAGGCAGACCGGATGGGGATGGGTCAGCG
>DTYH01000306.1 GCA_012961955.1 Desulfobacterales bacterium
ATATCATCATCGACCTCGCCGGGGTCGACTATATCTCCTCAGCCGGTTGGGGAATATTCATCAGCAGCATCCGTGAGATCAGAGCCAACAACGGCGACATCAATTAACTTATCGTTAAAATCAGCTCAAGAACAGGCTGGTGTTCTAAATTCATTTAAATCATTCTTGAATACTTTAAAAAACTTTTAACGGAACGATTAGACACTCTGTTGGCTCGGGCTGAGCAGACTGTCTCAGGGATGAGCGACCAGAAGGAGAATTTTCCGGATCCAACAGATCGGGCATCCCTGGAATCGGATCGAAACTTCATGCTCCGGATTCGGGACAGGGAACGCAAACTGATCATGAAGATAGAAGAAGCCCTTGAACGAATAGAAGACGGTACATATGGAATATGCGAAAACTGCGGTGAGGAGATTTCTATCAAGCGTCTAAAAGTGAGGCCCGTAACCACCCTTTGCATAAAATGTAAAACAAAAGAAGAAGAGATGGAGAAAGTCCTTGGTATATAGAAGGCCAGCTTGATGAAAAATTCTCCTCTATTGCGTCAAACTGTCGACTTACATATTCATTCTAATGCCTCTGACGGAACTTTTTCTCCACTGGAAATACTTGAGCTCGCCCGCAATGCTGGGCTCAAGGCCATTTCTATTACTGATCACGACACCATTGAGGGTTCTCGCTGCGCCTGTGAAGCCAGCTTCCCTCAGATTGAAGTTCTTTCCGGTGTTGAAATCAGCACGTCGTTTACCCCGGGGACCCTACATATTTTAGGTTATCTGATCTCCTTGGATCACCCCGTATTGGACAATACCCTTAAGGTTCTTCAAAATGCCCGGAAAGATAGAAACCCTAAAATAATCCAAAGACTGAGGGAACTCGGAATCGATATAACTTATGAGGAGGTCCTTAGGGTAGCGGACGGGGGTCAGGTTGGAAGACCTCACATTGCCCATGTGTTAGTAAAAAAAGGGGTAGTAAGTGATATCAATGAGGCCTTTGATCGATATTTAAACACAAGAGGACCGGCCTACGTGGAGAAGTTTAGACTCTCTCCTACCAAGGCGATTCAGCTCATCTTAGAGGCGGGAGGGATTCCTGTCCTGGCGCACCCTTTTACCCTAGAAATAGAAGAGGAAAAGACCCTTGATAGAGTGGTCTATGATTTAGTTCAGGAGGGCCTAAAAGGGATTGAGGTATACTATTCTGACCACAAGAGCAAGCACACTTTACAGTACCTGAGGCTTGCCAAACGTTATGACCTTTTGATAACTGGTGGAACAGATTTTCACGGTGAAAGAAAGCCCGGGGTCAGGATAGGTGTTGGGCGGGGAAATCTGAACATACCTTACAGGTTAGTAAGAGAGTTAAAAAAGGAACACATGCTTATGAACAACAAAAGGTTCTCGAAAAATATTTGTTAACTCTTTGCGGACCATTAACCATTATATAGGAAAATGTGTATGAGAGAGATCATGAATCATCGGCCAGGAAAGATTTTCTTGCTTGTACTCCTTTTGGCGACACTGTCTCTCCTCGCGACCACTCCCTTTCTTACAATCCCTGTCGTATTGGTCGGATGGATCACCCTTCCATTTGCAGCAGGAATTGCGTTCATTCTTGTATGGCTTATGGCCTATTTAATATACTTCTTCAGGTACTGGCCTTTCCGGTAAGAGATAAAGGGTTGGAGTGGCAGGTCTAGTCTTATGCAATTTGTGACTGGGCAGAGGGTCTATTGGCTTCGGACAGTTAACTGGACACGGGTTTAAACATGGCTGTACTAATATTGGTCGGATTTGGTTTGTTAGTCCTCCTCATGGCCGTATACGGCTATAAGATTTCGGCCAGGACTGCCGAAGACTATCTGCTGGCTGGAAGAGGCATCGGTATAACAGTAATGTTTTTCTTTGCTCTGTTTGCCATCTCCAGCGTTTGGACGTTCTATGCCTATCCTAGCTATCTCTATCGTCACGGTCCGGGATTTGTCTATTTTATCTGGGGCTGCGTAGCAGGCTTCAGCTCCCTTTACATGTTTCTCGGACCACGCCTCTGGGCTGTATGTAAATTGAATCGATTCTTGTCTCCTGTCGAGGCCCTTGGCGAAAGGTATCAATCCCCGGGATTAAGGCTAATCGTCAGCTTGGTGCTTCTGGCCTCCATCGTACCTTACATTGCTGATCAGTCGCTAGGCGTGGGTCTTGGCTTTAAGGCCATATTTGGCTTTCCGCCCGTTGTTGGAATCATTTATACTTCTTTGATCTTGATGCTTATCGTATTACTTGGAGGAATGCGCATGACCGCATGGGTTAACGTCCTCCTAGGGCTGATTTATACAGCAGCATTTCTCGGTTCACTATTATGGATTATTTACAAGGTCTTCCCCGGAGGAATCACAGATGCAGCTCAGATACTTAAGGATAGAGAACCCGACCTGCTCTGTATCCCAGGTCCTAAAGGGATGTTTTCTCCGGTGATTACCTCGGCTATATTCATAGTCGGGTTTCTTGCATTCTCCTGGCCGCACATTGTGATCAGTACCATGACTGCCCAGGACAAATCACTGTTCAAGTGGCTACCCGGACTTGCACTGGTCGTGGGAGGTATTCTGTTTTACACTATTCCTTTTGTGTGGGGATCCTTGGTAGCGCCAGCCGTTAGTCACATGAGCTTAGCTAAAGTACCCCTTTTGAAGGACAAAGAAGCGGACTATATTATTCAGTTGATTGTGACTCGTTATCTCCCCTCCTGGTTTTCGGTATTCGTACTAATGGGTGTTATTGCTGCTGGCATCTCCACTGCCGCAGTTCAATTGATGACTTCAAGCATTATTGTGGCCCGGGATCTGATCCATGGCTTCTTTTTGCCCAGGGGAGAAGATCGGATTCTCATCCGACTCACCAAGGCGTCAGTGGTTCTTATGCTTGTTTTGAGTATTGGAATAGCCTGCTGGTATCCTGTTGAACTTCCCCTCTATTTGGTTGGGATTGCAATCCCTGGATTTGCCCAGTGGGCCCCTTGCTTGGTAGCAGGAATCCTGTGGAAAAGGGCTACAAAGGCGGGAGCAATCGCAGGCACTCTTTCAGGCTCACTCTACCTGATATCTGGTTTCTTATATCCTCCATTGCTCTTGGGCCTTCACCCGGCAATTCCCACCCTTTTCCTAAACATTATTCTTATGTTGGCGGTAAGCCTACTCACTCCGCCCCCTCCTGACAGGACAATCAGGGTTTTCTTTGATGAAGTGGAGGATTTTCTCGCGAAAAAAGGGTAAGAAGAGGTGGCGTCTGATCTTCAGGCCACGCGGAGATGTATCTGACATAATGGCCCTTCCCGGAGCCGTTGTGGAAGGTAGGGTTGCGGGTCGTTACCTCCTCTCTTCTACCGGGTTTCAGAGCACTCTTATCATTCAGGGGGTGGCCAAGAAGGGGGTGCTTGCTGGTGTGGATGTATCAGTAGACAGAGAGGCTGTTGAAAAGTACCAAATAGACATAGCCTACCAGCCCAGAAGCGGCAGGGCAGGACTTCGCCCTGCAGGAACAATCTCTTTTGAGGACATGGTCTTAGACGCCAGTGATCGGTTTGAACCACCCACCAACGATCCTGAAGACCTGGCCTGTATCATTTATACGTCAGGCACTACAGGACCTCCTAAAGGGGTGATGCTCTCCCGTAAGAATTTTCTTAAGGTCCAGGAATTTACACAAAAGGTCATAAAATTAGGAAAAGGGGATCAGATCGTTGGTGTCCTTCCCTTCTTCCATGTTTTTGGCCTTTCCAATGTTCTCATTGGTGGGCTTGTCCATGGGGCAACCATTTTGTTGGTGCCACAATACAACCCTACCACCCTATTAAAGACCATCACAGAGAATAATACCTCTTTTTTGATGGCAATTCCGACCATGTTTCTCCATCTACTCAGATTATTGCGCAGAAGAGGCTCACGGCTTCCTCATACCATGCGTCTATGCGTGTCTGGCGGAGCGCCACTCCCTCAAGAAATCATAGAGCAATTCAAAGAAAAGTCTGGCATAAGGCTTATCGAGGGATATGGCCTTACAGAAACGACGTCTTCATGCTGCCTGAACCCACCCGAAGGAATAAGTAAGCCTGGCTCCATCGGACTTCCACTCCCCGGGATCGAGATGAAGGTATGTGATGAAGAAGGAAACGAGCTTCCACCAGGAAAAGTAGGAGAAATTGCCGTGAAAGGAGAGTCCGTCATGATGGGCTACTATAACCTTCCTCAAGAGACTAAGGAATCAATCAAAGACGGGTGGTTGTTTACCGGCGATCTGGGCTACTGTGATGATGAGGGCTACTTTTTTCTTACTGATAGAAAAAAGGAGATAATAATAAAAGGGGGTTTTAACATCTCTCCTCGTGAGGTAGAAGAGGTGCTTTTGTCTTATCCTCCCATCAAGGAAGCCGCTGTATTAGCCAGAAAAAGGGGGGAAAGAGAAGAGATCGTGGCATTTGTTGTAGCCGAAAAGGGGACTGAAGAAAAGGAAATCATAAACCATTGTCAGAGGTATCTGGCTTCTTTTAAGGTGCCTGATGCCATCCAGTTCCGGGATGTTCTCCCAAAGACCATAACCGGAAAGGTAATGAAAACGCAACTTAAGGACGGATACAAGGACAGGCGTAAGATTGAAAGGGGGGGTTCAGACTGGAAAGATTGATCGAAAAGTGGGCCTTGTCTGATCCGGAGTTGCCCGCCCTTATCTTTGCTGGGGAAAAGATTACCTACAGTCAGTTAAATCGAGAGGTCAACAGGGTAGCCAACGGCCTCACCGCATTAGGTATTAAAAAAGGGGACAGGGTGGCCATTATGCTTCCGAATATCCCGGAGTTTGTTTATTCATTCTTCGCAATCCTAAGGATTGGCGCGGTTGCTGTTCCGTTCAATACCCTTTATAAAGGAGGAGAGATCCTCCACATCCTAGAGGATTCCGGGTCAAAGGCGCTCATTTCATTAACCAATTTTGCCCCTATGATCAACGAGCTAATACCAGAACTCCCTGAGCTCGAGCATGTAATCTTAACAGGGGAGCGGAATCTGATCTTTGCTCATCCAGAAAGTACTGTGTTTATTCAGCTCATCCTGCAGAAGAACCAAATGGAGGATCTCGACCATGCTTATGGTAGAATAGGAAACCTAATGCTTGATATTGTGAGGTCGTTAGGGGTAGACGATCCCTGGTACAAACACCGCGGAAGTATAAGGGTACGCGGAGATAAGATCGCGGCTTTTGTAATCTCTGAAATCGAAGACATGTATCTGATTAATGTAATAGTCTTCTTAACTCCACTCGACATAAACGATTTTCTCCGAGTTGTCTGGGTACCACATGAGATACGAGACAAGATGCTGGAACCCCTCACCTCTGTACAGGAAGAGGCAGGCGAGCGCCCTTCATGGGATCGAATAAAGGAATGTGTGACAAGAAGAGTGGAGAAGGAGTTTGGGGTGGAGATTACGGATGGAAATTTGGTCAGGGATGAACTCTTTGGCTATGAAAAGCTCCGGTCCCTCGCCTACAAAGACCGCTAGTTGCCAGTGTATGAACTAAAATGGGAGTAACAATTTAGTTAGCGTTTTGAAAAAAACCGACTGATAATGTTGTGATCAGTTAATCTTGCTCATTTCCGTGAACAAGATAAACTGATCACAACATTCTTTGAGGGAGCTAAAGTGTTACAAATGGGAAGAATAATTGTTCAGATTTACGAAATACAAAGCCCCAAAGAAGCTGAAAGACTAATCGATCTTGGGGTAGATCATATTGGGAGTGTTCTTCTGTCTGAAAGAGACTGGAAGGTTCCAGCAATAAAAGAGACGATCTCTTTTTGCAAGAAATCGCAAGTAAAAAACTGCTTGATCCCTCTGTTCCGTAAAAAAGAGACGATCTTGCGTGTAATCGAATATTATCAGCCTCATATTATTCACTTCTGTGACGCGTTAATTGATGATAATGGGTGTATGAAACAATACGATTCTTTGATCAGGCTCCAGATGTCAGTAAAAGAAGGTTTTCCTGATATAGAGATTATGCGGTCCCTTCCTCTTCCTCCCCGTGGAAGATCAAACAAGGTACCAACCTTAGAGATCGCCAAATGTTTTGAGTCTTCGAGCGACTATTTCCTTGTCGATACCTGGCTGGGAAGGGGACCAGTTGAAGGATTCATTGGCCTTACTGGTAGAATCTGCAATTGGGAGATGGCAAGAAGACTGGTCAAGACAAGTTCAATCCCTGTAATCCTGGCTGGAGGAATATCCCCCAAGAATGTGTACAACGGCCTTCTTGCGGTAAAACCTTTTGGCGTAGATAGCTGCAGTAAGACCAACGAATTAAACAAGAATGGAAAGTCCATAAGGTTCAAGAAGGACTATGAAAAAGTAAAAAAATTTATCCAGGAAGTTCGTAGAGCGGAAAAGGATATCTTCGGCATATAAATTTCTTTCGGATCACCCAGAATACTCATATTCCTCTCCCGGCTCCAGAACTATTACCTCTACATGGGGTACCTCCTTTCTTGCCAAACCCGCAAATCTGCCAGCGTCCTGCTCAAGGATAGGAAATGTCCTGTAATGCATAGGAATAACCTTTCTGGGGCGGAGAAGCTTTAGGGCATGGACAGCCTGTACAGTGTCCATGGTGAAACAGCTACCAATGGGAAGAAGGGCAATATCTATACTATATAAATCACCAAGTGTCTTCATGCCTTCAAATATACCGGTGTCACCTGCATGATAAATAGTGGTCCCATTTTCTAATTTAATGATATACCCACAGGGAGACCCTGTCTGAGAAGAGTGAAAGGCCTGGGTCATAGTAATGGTTATTCCCTCTATAATCGCACTTCCACCAATATTCATACCAGTCCCGCCAAAGACGACTTTTTTGTCAGGCAAACCCAAATCCGATTTGAACCTGTTCGCCGTCTCTGGCATACATACGACAATAGCTTCCGTCTTCTTGGCGATATCTACCGCGTTTGCTGCATGGTCAAAGTGGTCATGAGTGACTGCTACTATATCAGCCGAGTCTATCTCGTCCAAACTGATAGGACATAAGGGATTATCTACTATCCAAGGATCTATGATTATTGTTTTATCATTCTTTGAATTAATCCTAAAGCCAGCATGGCTTAACCACCTAATAGAAATATTTCCCATCTTTCACACCTCCTTAAAAAATCCCTTTGTGATCCGTGACCGGAAACCTGCCAGACCTCAATGCTTGCCCAAACAATCCTACGACTTATTCATTTCTTTAGGCCCACGATCACTTTGTGCAAATTGAATATGTTACAATCTACAACCTTCTCCACCTGAATTTCTGTGGAAGAAACAAGCTCCACGACATCCAAATCTGTAACGAACCCCACCCGGGCAAAAAAAGGAGAAAGCCATTCCTCAAACCTGGAGCGGAGGCCGTGTGGGCTCTTGGAGTGGTTGACGATAATGATTTGTCCTCCTATCTTGCACACCCGATGCATTTCATGGCAGAGCTTAAGAGGGTCCTTTACTGTAGTAATCACATAAGGAGAAATGACTGCATCAAAGGATTCATCCTCAAATTCCAGGTTACAAGCATCCATAACGTATAAGGAAATCTTATGTCCATTAGAGCTAATAGCGGCCTTCTTTTTGGCACGTTCAATCATCTTCGGAGAAATATCAATTCCCACAATATGGGATTGCTTTGGATATAGAGTAAAAGTAATCCCTGTTCCCACACCAATCTCTAGTATCTTCTGGTATGGATCCTTATTAAGATAGGAAAATGCCAGCTCTCTTCCAGGCTGAAGGGTCTTTCCGAATATGAAATCGTAAAACGGAGAATAAAAAGAATAGATCTTCTCCATGGACCTAACCAAAATTTTACGCTTATTGTTCATGGTTATTGTCCTTGCTTAATTGCGATAGGCTATCACCTACGGATCGATTTCATGTAACTGTTCACGGCGCGAAGGTTTTGTTAGAGCGAGTTGGCAGAAGCGTCTAGTCTTTCCGTGACTTGAAAGCGGGGAAAACCGCAGCCACCGCACTTGCCTATATGGATGTCGTCGTTGACCTCGTTGATCTCGTCGTTTGGTTGACCAAACAGACCACACAGGCGAGACAGAGGCTGAGATGGAATGTGGAGGGGGAGAACGTTCCCTCCTATCAAGCCACTGGAAAAACAAAGGTTGGAGACATTGGAGTGAAAAGAAAATCTTCACCCCGTGAACAGTTACGATTTCAGTTATATTTGCAGTAATCGTATCTCAACGCATATAACGCTCTAACGCCATTTACTTGTTTGTCTGTCAAATCTCATTCAGCTTCGTGCATGCAAAATGCTTTAGGTTAGTAAACCTGGTTAGAATTTCACACGCAGCATTAACCTCCCCCCAAGACCTTCGGTCTGTTCCAGGCCCCGCGTGAAAAGAGAGGTATATATCGATTCTGACCCCGTCCTACCGCCCGGGGCTTTTCTAATGGGGTAAACTGTACTCGGCCCTGTCTTTCTGTACGACCTGTAGGCTCCATGACCGAAAGCCTAACCCGCAGGTTAAGATCAAGTCTGATTCCTGTCATAATCTATTCAAAATATAGATCAATCAGGCTAGTAACAATAACCCCCTTTTAAAATGTTACACGTCAATTGTCAAGAAAAATGCATTTGCCTAACACATAATATGACGGAGCAGAGCATATCAAACCTCTAGGATAGGTACGCATACACCTTCTTATTCCTTCTTCCGAACTGACAAAAATTTGTCTATCTGCATTCGTATCTCGTCAATCTGTCTCGGCTCAAACCATAGTATGTCATGGTCTCTTCTAAACCACGTTAATTGCCTCTTTGCATAATGCCTCGTGTCTCTCTTGAACGTACGGACCGCCTCGTTCCAGGATAGTTTTCCCTCGCAATATTCGCACATATGACGATATCCGATAGATCTCATAGGTTTCAGGTTCGGTAGATAACCATCATTTAGGAGGTCTTTAACCTCTCTCAATAGGCCTGACTCTATCATTTGGTCTACCCTACGATCTATTCTTTGGTACAACACTCCCCTCTCAACCGTTAATCCAATCTTCAGCGTATGATATCTCTCTTGTCCAAAATTGTGTGACCTATGAAGTTCTGAGAGTCTCCGACCTGTAACCTCAAAAACCTCCAGAGCCCTAACGATTCTATACATGTCATTGTGATGAATCCTTTTCGCCGCTACTGGATCTATCCTTTCAAGACGTGTGTAAAGGGCTGTCGCTCCCATCGATTCTGCCTCTTTACGAAGGGCCTGTCGGATCGTTTCGTCTCCCTCAGCCCCAGGGAAAAGACCTTGAATGAGTGCGCGGATATAAAGCCCTGTTCCCCCGACCACAAAAATAGGTTTGCCTTTTCGATAAAGATTGTGTATGACCCTATCAGCCAAATCTTTAAACATGGCCGCATTGAATTCTTGATCAGGATCGACTACGTCTATCAAATTGTGACGGACCCGTGCCTGTTCCTCGGGTGTAGGCTTTGCTGTCCCTATATTCATACGTCGGTATACCTGCATAGAGTCTGCACTTATTATTTCTCCGTCTAGTGGCTCTATAATTTCTAGGGCGGTGCTTGTCTTTCCTACGCCAGTGGGGCCTAAGATTATGATTAATGAGGGTTTAACATGCATGACGTGAATTATCCGACAACCAAAAAGCCCTTTCTGAGATCCTTCATAAAATTGATGACTTCAGTAACATCAATCGATTATACTGTCAATTACTAATAGCACAAGGAATACCGTATTAGAATTCTACCCCGGTAAATTAGGGTTTCCGCCGCAGAATTAACGGGGCGAACGGCCCGTTACAGCGGGCAAATCCTTAACTCTTTGAGGCTACAAGCCGGATATTGATATTAAAGTTCGTGTAAAGGTTGGAGTCATAGTAGTGAGAAGAAGAACTTCATTGCGTGAACGGTTAAAAAAATCTATCCACACTCCCATATGAGTTAGAGTCGGCAAAATAGACACAAGATTTGTAAACTAACTTGACGCGAAACAACATAAATCTTAAAAAGCTACTATTAATCTAAAAAGTAGGAGGAAAAGGGCAATATGAAGTATGAAGCAGTTATTGGACTTGAGGTGCATGCCCAGCTTCGAACTAATACCAAGATCTTCTGTAACTGTTCCACCGAGTTTGGAGCACCGCCAAACACCCATACATGTCCGGTCTGTCTGGGTATGCCGGGCTCCCTCCCGGTACTGAACCGTAAAGTTGTGGAGTTTACATTGCGAATGGCCTTAGCGACGCGTTGCACCATCTCTCCCTTGAGTAGGTTTGCCCGCAAGAATTATTTCTATCCTGATCTCCCTAAGGGTTATCAGATATCCCAGTATAAACTACCAATTGCACAACATGGGTATGTAGATATCGAAGTTGATGGCAAAAAGAAACGGATCGGAATTAGAAGAATACATATGGAGGAAGATGCCGGAAAGCTAATCCATGATCCTTATAGATCTGTGAGCATGATCGATTTTAACCGTACAGGCGTACCTTTGATAGAGATCGTTAGTGAACCGGATTTACGCACCCCGCACGAGGCGAGCCAGTACCTCAAGCAGCTTCGAGATATTCTTCGGTATTTAGAAATCTGTGACGGAAATATGGAAGAGGGAAGCTTTCGTTGTGATGCCAATATTTCCATCCGCATCAAAGGGTCACAAACGTTTGGTCCAAGAACCGAGCTAAAGAACATGAATTCTTTTAAGAACGTAGAGAAAGCGCTGGCATATGAGATTGAACGTCAAAAAATGGTAATTGAAGGAGGGGGTGAGGTAATTCAGGAGACACGCCTTTGGGATCCGGTAAAGGGTATAACCGTTTCTATGCGGGGCAAAGAAGAAGCCCATGACTACCGCTACTTTCCCGACCCTGATCTTATCCCAGTAGTAATAGAAGAAGCCTGGATTGCCGAAGTGCAAAAGTCTCTTCCAGAGCTTCCGGACGCTAAAAAGGAGCGGTTTATTAAGGAGTATGACCTCCCCTCGTATGATGCTGGAATCCTTACCAGTTCCAGGGCGTTAGCAGACTATTTTGAGACATGCGTGGAAAGGTTTCCTCAACCAAAGACCGTGAGCAACTGGATAATGGGTCCCCTTTTAGGGATTTTAAACGCGAGCAATAAAACCATTGAAGAGTCGCCTGTATCCCCTGCACAGTTGGTTGAACTCCTAACATTGATAGACTCCGGCGTGATTAGCGGCAAGATAGCCAAGACTGTATTTGATGACATGGTATCCACAGGCAAATCGCCCACGGCTATTGTGGAGGAAAAAGGTTTGGTACAAGTCACGGATGAAGGGGCGATAAGCTCAGTCATAGAGGAGGTTCTTAATAATCATCCTAAAGAGGTCGCAGACTATAAGGGTGGCAAAACAAAACTCTTCGGATATTTCGTAGGTCAGGTGATGAAGGAGACCAAGGGAAAGGCAAATCCCAAGAAAGTAAACGAACTTTTGAAAAAGATTCTGGATTCTTAATCCTATGTACACAAAAAACTAGAAAATAAGGGGTTAGCGGAGATGGCTAACCCCCCTTATACTATACGGATTTGAATCTTTGGTGGAGCTGAGGGGAATCGAACCCCTGACCTCATGACTGCCAGTCATGCGCTCTCCCATCTGAGCTACAGCCCCGATGTATTTGTCTGAGAAGACGTTTAAATGGCAAAGATGTTGCTACTCCTTACACACAAGTTCGGTAAGCACCCCATAACTGCTTTTAGGATGAACGAAGGCTACCTTCATACCGTGTGCACCATCCCGAGGTACTTCGTCCACCAATTTTGCCCCCTTTTGCTTCATCTCCTCCAGCGCAGATGAGATATCAGTCACTTCATAAGCGATGTGATGAATACCCTCACCTTTTTTGGCGACATATTTGGCAATAACTCCATCGGGAGTAGTTGACTGAATTAATTCTAAATTTGTTTCGCCAACAGGAACAAAAGCGACTTTCATATCTTCAAGGGTCTCCTCATGGTCTACTTTGAGACCCAACACGTCTGTATAGAATTTCTTGGTCGCTTCCAAATCAGCCACTGCAATGCCAATATGTGCTATTTTAGTTACTTCCATGTTTGTACCTCCCTTGACTAAGATTATTTATATTATAAAACGAAAGACAGGTTTTTTCAAGTAAAATTTGTTCATGACCCGGTCATAAATTCCTGATATAAGATGATACATGAAAGGGGTAAACCATGCAAGGCTCAATAAGAGCCGTTTTGGAACGTAGATCGATCGCCGTAGCCGTAATTGGTGCCACTAATCGTGAAGGGAGTGTAGGTCGTGCTATCTTTACCAATATCCTCGAAGGAGGTTTCCAGGGAATACTATACCCGGTCAATACAAGGGCTCGATCAGTTATGAGCCTACGCACGTACCCGAGTACCCGCGATATACCGGACGACCTAGACATGGCAGTAGTCATCGTTCCTGCCCAGCTTGTGCTCAAGGTTGTATGTGAAACGGCAGACAGAGGGGTTAGCGGGGTTGTGGTTTTATTACTGCAGGATTTAACGAGGTTGGAGGCCAAGGCGTAGTGCTAAAAGATGAGCTCAACGCATTTGTTAATGAAGACGGTATTCGATTAATCGGGCCCAATTGTCTGGGAGTAATTATAATACAGACCCTAACGTAAGCATGAACGCCAGTTTTGCTCAGGCGATGCCTAAACCGGGCAATATAGCCTTTATATCCCAGTCAGGGGCACATTGCACCTCGATACTCGATTTAGCTCGTGGTAGAAACATCGGCTTTTCCAAGTTCATCTCCCTTGGTAACAAGGCCGATGTCAACGAGATCCAGCTTCTACAGTACCTTGCCGATGATTCGGCTACCGATGTACTCCTCATGTATCTGGAAGATATCAGTAACGGTAGTCGATTTATCGAGGTTGCTAGAGACATCACATCGAAGTGCAAAAAGCCCATGCTTGCCATCAAGTCGGGTCGATCAAAAGAGGGAGCCATAGCCGTATTTTCGCATACTGGATCCCTTGCCAACTCTGATACAGCATATGATGCCATAATCTTTCAGGGCGGGATCCAGCCCGTGGAAGGAGTGAATGAAATGTTCCATCATGCCACTGCTTTCGCAAACATGTCTCTTCCCAAGAGTAACCAAATCGCTATTGTCACAAATGCCGGAGGTACGGGTATCATGGCCACTGACGTATCGATCCGGTACGGCCTTAAGCTTGCCGCGTTCAATGAAGATACAACCAATAAACTTGTTAATAGGCTGTCAGCCACAGCCAGTATCCATAACCCTGTGGATATCATGGGGGATGCGGACTACCATAAGTATGAAGCGGCCATCCGCGCGGTACTGGAAGATGACAATGTCCGCGGGGGAGTCTAACGCTATCTCCCCAGTAGATGACCGACATACCGGAGACAGCCCAGGTTGTGCCCAAAGCAAGCAGCCGAATGCACAAACCGGTACTCTGTTCATTCATGGGGTTTGTGGATGTATCCGAGGGAGTTCGACATCTCCAGGAAAATGGAATACCAAATTATACATTCCCAGAAACAGCAGTGAGGGCCTTTGCCTCCATGGTCAGGTTTACTCAAGTCCTGTCACCACAGAAAGGAGAGACGTCAGGAGATACAGGCAGACATAAAGGAAGCAACTCAACTAATCCATGCAAAGCTTGACGGACATGAGAAGATCCATCTCCCTGAAGGAGAGTCCAATAAAATACTTGCCTGTTATGGCTTCCCTATTCTCCCCAGTCGATTAGTAAGAAGTGAGGACGAACTCGAACAGACCTTGTCCGACATCCGTCCCCGCCGTACCAATGAAGATATGCTTTCGAGGTATCTTCTATAAGTTTGACGCTGGTGGGGTCCACCTTAAGAACAGAAGCGTACAGGAGGCAAGAGACGCCTTTAATAGAATTCGCTAAGATATAATCCCTACGCCGAAATTCACGGTGTTCTGGTCGAGAAGATGGCAAAGGGTGGAGTGGAGGTTATACTGGGGGCACAAGGCGACCTAAAATTCGGACCAATCTGTGTGTTCGTCCTTGGAGGCGCTTTCGTCGAAGGTATAAAGGTATAAAGGATGTGACATTTCGTCTGGCCCCTATGTGGGAGATCAGTGCAGAGATTATGATCCAATCCATAAAGGCCTACAACATCCTAAAGGGTATGAGGGGAAAACCGCACGCAGACACAACGGCCGTCGATTGTATCCCAGGACTGTCTCAGCTCATCACAGATCATCCAGAAATCGTTGAGCTGGACATAAATCCGTTGATAGTCTATCCAGAGGGTGAAGGATGCGTAGGAGCCGATAGTAAGATGGTCTTAAAGAGAAAGGGTTCAAGCTGAACCAATAAAAAACCCAGACCGAATAACTCGGTCCGGGCTCATAATATAAGGTAGATCTCGGCAGCGACCTACTCTCCCACCCGGTCACCCGAGCAGTACCATCGGCGCTGAAGAGCTTAACTTCCGTGTTCGGA
>DTYH01000307.1 GCA_012961955.1 Desulfobacterales bacterium
GAACAGGGCGTCAACATGCCCAGCTTCTTAGGTTATATGAAGTATTCTGTCGGAATCCTGATTCCGATTTTTGTTGTTTTTACACTGATCGTATTCTAACGGCCATTCCTAATGACACGTTTGCTTTAAGGGAGCGCAAAATCAATATGGTGCGGATTTACAATAACCGAGATTCCTTGCGTTTGGCTGGTCTTAAACAAGACGTGCATCACCTTTTCAGGACGGGGTGGGTCAAGGCTGGCAATTGGCTCATCAGCCAAAAAAACTTTCAGCTCCTGGGCCATTGCCCGTGCAATAGCCACCCACTGCTGCTGGCATCCAGGGAGCGTGTCTCCCACAGTCCTTTGCTTCTGATAATCCCCAGGGTTTGATGTCACTGATTTCAGTCTCTGATGGAGAACAAGGCGGTACCTTTTGCTGGTGGCCGTAAAAGGGGCTTGGAGGAGACATTCCGGATAGTAGTCACTGATCAGCGCTCGCATATTCTCTCCCATCAGTGTATCTGATGCCCTCAGATGGTTGTTCGATGAACAACCGCGGATTAGATTCGGAGCCTCCGTAAAGCCCTTCAGGTTGAATCTTTTGGCCGCCGGTGTTGCCTCCCATTAAAACGGGGAACTCACTTGCATCAACTCGCAAGTTTCGAAAAGCGGAGGCCTTCCCTTCAGTATCGTCATCATGGCTCCAAAACTGGTGTGTAGCCTTACATGTCCTGGTGTGATAGGCCGTATATGCCTCAAGTATCTTGAACTGTCCATATCTCGGGGTATGGTCCATCAGGGAGACAATGTCTATCAGGTCTTCACTGATGAGCCGGGCCAGGATTGATTCCCCTCCCGGGGTGCCTATCTCGAAACGCCCATGAACTAAGTTATGGAGCATAGCCTCATTTGACTTATTAAAGTTATGGTCAGATGGGCCAATCTTTCTGCTTCTTTTCAAGTACGAAGACCAAACACGTGTTGCGCAAAACTTATGGCATGGCAAAGGCTTGTGAATACCGCACGGAGCAAGCCTCCGGCCACGGTTTCGTAAGGGAAATTCCGCGTCAAGATAGATCCCAGGCCTGATATCGATGCACTTTTCTAAGGGGTCGGAATGAAGGCCGACCAGTCCCGGGGCAATGAGCGTTCCGTTAAAATCTATGGCACAATCAACCCCTTCTTATCCTTCCTATCTCTATTGATTTAATCCCGTGTTCGTTAAAAATAATCGTGCCCTGCTCTAAGATTTGCTCCACGTCAAAGAGGGGGCCTGCACATAAAGAAACCGTCTTTTCCATCATCCTGTCTCCAGTCCATTAGACCTTACCTCTATTACCTGGGTTGCCAGTGACGGATCAAGTCCGGGTTGTGAAAGGCGCCCCCATATTTTCTCCCTTGTTCACGAATGCTTTCTAAGGGAGCCAGAAAGCGCTCGATGGGCTAGCCAACAAGACTTGCTGTCGGTTCGTCCAAAACAAGTAAGCGGGGCCGCCCTTTTCATCCGGTATTTCGTCCATAAAGGCGTCTATTGCTCCGCACCGACTGCATCGTGCCCCTCCCTGATGTTCTAACCTCAGAAGGTATATCCTTAAAAGCAGGCGGCCCTACTTGCGTAAATGGCGGGATAGTATAGATACGTTTTTCCTGTCCTCTACCAAAAGCGATCAAAGCTTGTGCGAATGGTTAAGTTTGGGGGGTGTCCTGTCTGGGGATTGGAATAGGGTCCATCACAATATCCTCCCTGCTTAAGTAGTCGTATAGATGATAATTACCTTAAAACACAGTTTATCCGATCGATAATCTCTTTTACGTTAGTCCTGTCGCAAGTTGATTACCATTGGGTAAAGGTCTGATTAAAACTTGAGTGACTTCCCGAAAATGGGTGATCTTTACTGACTCCTCGTCCTTCACAAGCGACCTGGCATTCAGGGTAGCCTTTTGCATATCTTCTTCGGGCGTCTTTGAAACCGTCCGTTTCCCCGGATACAGTTCGTTTATCTTCCTTGCTCCAGGAGTTGATGGAATTGATGTAATCACCGACACTTCCAGACTCGCCAACCTAGGAGAGAGTTCTTCCCTCAAAGGGAGTATGTCCGGTAAAGAGGATCCTCCAGGTGAGCTCATAGATGCAGATTCAATAAGAAGTAAGTCCAGGGGTGTGCACCACTTCGAGGCTGTAGTTTTTCCAGATCAAATCGAAATCCATTTTCCAGCAAGAGATGGACCTTATGGGAAGGCTCGTTGAGGTAGCCTGATTTATACATAGCAACATATCTGCGCCTACGATAAGCTTCATAGCAGCAACGACATGCGGTAATCAGGCATAATCCTGAAAATAACGATTGGCTCTTATATGGTCAAAGTGCTTGTGAACATTGATTACTATGTGGAGATCCCTGCCTTGAGCCCCACCATGAGGAGGACCTTTTGCAAGCTGGCGAAGTTCTTGTCCTCTCCCGAATTGATGAGGACATTTTTGTATTCACCCCTGCCCAGATAGCTGTGGCTGCTGGTATTCTTCCCCTTAAGCCAGAAAATATGTTAGGTTGCAATCGTATAATCCCGATCATTTTTTACGATAATTCCTCCATTCACCCTTCCTGGCCCTTTCCTCATCCTCATAGATCTGAAAGACGTGATCCAATCGATTTTTCTTAAGATAGGTCAGTATCTCTCGTTTCAAGGAAGATAGCTTCAAGCCTCCTCACTAAAAGGTCAATCTCCTTTCTGATTCCGTCCGAAACTCCCAGGAGACTGATTGGTTCAAGCTTTTCTAGCTCCTTCAGATCCATAATTAACCTGACGCCTGTTTCCTTGGTTGGGATAAGTGGAAAGAAGTCCTTTGGGGAGGATGGCCTCATTCTTTCTCGTCTCACCTGAGATTCTTATGAGAAAGAAACCGTCTTCTTCAACAAAGTGATATTTCACCGCCAATCCTCCCTTGTGTGTTTTTCCCGACGCGGATCGTTTTAATAACAAACTCTTATCACGGTATGATTACGACGGGGTTAAGATCTGGTTAAGGTTTAACCGGGATTATCCCGGACGTATAGACGGGGTCTCGATTTTTGTGGAGGGAGGATATCGGTTATTATTAATTGTGCAATTTACGAGGCCTGACTGCAAGATTGCATGTATAACTCTGATTTTTTTCACAACTATATAGGAACTGCAAGTGTCTTTTGAGAAGCCGTCTTGGCTACAGGAAACTTACCTTTCTATAGGCAGGTACTTCAAACATTCTTAAAGATGTGTTGGGATCGGGTATGTGAGCGAAATGGGTTTCATAGGGTAATCATAGGGTAAGATTAGTACTTACAAATATCTTTTCTTGACAATATTGTATATTGATAATATAAAGCGATATCGATTATCGATAATATTCGGGTGCGGTATGCTTAGAGAAATTGACCTGGCTTTTATCAAGCTTCATATCCTTTACCACGCCTCTAAGGAAGAGGTTTATGGTGTCGGTTTAATTGAGGAACTTGGCCGGCACGGGTATAAACTGAGTTTCGGCACCCTTTATCCCACTCTGTCCAAAATGGTCCGAATGGGACTTTTGACCTTTGAGACGAGAACCGTGAACCACAAGCAGAGAAAATACTATCGGATCACGCCTGGAGGCCTAAGAGAACTGGAGAAGGTCAAGGCCAAAATAAGGGAATTATACGCCGAGGTTGTGGAGGATAGATGAATTACCTGGTTATCTGTACGGTGGCATTCGCTGTCTCAGGGCTGACCCTCTTTTCTGGCTTTGGCTTAGGCACTTTACTCATGCCTGCCTTTGCCCTATTTTTCCCCATCGAGGTGGCGATTGCCGCAACGGCGATTGTTCATTTAGCCAACAACATTTTCAAACTGGGCCTTGTGGGTAAGAGGGCGGAGCTCGGGATTGTCTTGAAATTTGCCCTACCAGCGGCAGTTATGGCCATGGTTGGTGCCCTGCTTTTAAATTACTTTACGAACATTCAGCCTATTGCCCAGTACACCTTTGCCAGTCGTGTTTGCAGCGTCACCCCAGTAAAGCTGGTTATCGCGGTCCTAATCGTAGGTTTCGCATACATCGAATTGAACCCGACCCTTGAAAAACTTGCCTTCGACAACAAATTCATCCCACTTGGAGGAGCGCTCTCCGGGTTTTTTGGAGGGCTGTCGGGTCATCAGGGTGCATTACGCGCGGCCTTCCTGATTCGGGCAGGCCTCCAGAAGGAAGTCTTTATCGGTACAATGGTTGTTTCGGCTGTTGCAGTGGATACTTGTCGTCTTATCATCTATGGAATGACCTTCTTTTTCCGGGAGTTTGAAGTCTTGAAAAACCAGGGCGGGCTGGAACTTGTCATCGCGGGGTCATTGGCAGCATTTCTTGGGGCTTTCATCGGTTCGAAGCTGCTTAAAAAGATCACGATGCGCATCATCCAGGTCATGGTTGGGGTGATGCTGCTTCTATTCGCCGTTGCCCTGGGGATAGGGTTTATATAAGGGTTTAGTGTGATCAGCCTCGGTCCGGGAAACCCTTGCCACCTGACTGCAAAAGCAAGGATGGCCTTGGAAAAGTCTGAGGTGGTCGTGGGGTACAGGAC
>DTYH01000308.1 GCA_012961955.1 Desulfobacterales bacterium
ACTCGAGCTCCAGAGTAGCATTACCCTTGAAAAAAACCGTGCATTAGTGGGCACGGTTCAACCTGTCCTGGTAGAAGGTCCCAGTAAAAGATCAGAAATGGAATGGACGGGAAGAACTCCCTGTAACAGGGTTGTAAACTTTACAGCACCAACAGACGTTACTGTTGGTCAGCTGGTACTGGTTGAGATTGAAAGAGCGTTTTCCCATTCCCTTAAGGGACGAGTTGGAAAGAACAATTCTGTCTGGCGCCACGCCAGGGAAGGAGTATCATATGTTGTTTAAGATGAAAGTGACAGGTATTACAATAGACCCCACAACAAATGCGCCCATTATTATCCTTAAGGAGGAGGACGGGGATCAGGCCATTCCAATATGGATTGGTCTACTTGAAGCTACTGCCATCGCTACGGAGCTGGAAAAAATTCGATTTTCCCGTCCTATGACTCATGATCTGTTTAAGAATTTTCTCGACATTTTGGACATAAAGATATCAAAGATCGAGGTGTGTGACCTGCGTGAGAACACCTATTTTGCTAGGATACATTTTATTGTGGGAGACCGCACATTCGATATGGATGCGCGTCCCAGCGATGCCATTGCCTTGGCCTTAAGAACTGAATCGCCAATCTATGTAAATGAAAAGGTAATCATTAAATCGAAACAGCTGGACGGACAGGCAGAGGTAATGGATAAAACCAGAGAGGCTCAGAAGTGGACGGAATATTTAGAGAAGCTTTCTCCTGAAGATTTCGGTAAATACAAGATGTAGATACACTTAACGTGATCGATCTTCATACTCACTCAATTTTTAGTGACGGAGTTCTTATCCCGGCCGAGCTTATCAGGCGATGTGAAGTCCTTGGTCTTGATGCTGTGGCCATTACTGATCATGCTGACTGTTCGAATATCGATTTCATCATACCCCGTATAAGGGCAGCTGCAGAAGAATTGAACCATGTTAGCCAGGTGAGGGTCGTCCCGGGGATAGAACTGACTCACTTACCTCCAGCTCTTATAGCTCCCATGGTCCAAAAGGCACGTGCTCTTGGCGCCAAGATAGTAATCGTACATGGCGAGACAATAGCCGAGCCAGTAGCCTCGGGTACCAATCGTGCTGCAATCCTTGCCGATATAGATATTCTGGCTCATCCGGGCCTGATCACTGAAGACGACGTGAAAGAAGCCAGGGAGAGGGGTGTGTTTTTGGAGATATCTGCTCGGAAGGGCCACTCCTTGACCAATGGGCATGTGGCAAGACTGGCCCGCGAGCTTGGGGCAGAGCTGGTCCTGAATTCAGATGCCCATGAACCAGAGGATCTAATTACCAAGAGGTGGGCAGAAAAGGTTGCCATCGGGGCAGGTTTGACGGCTGAGGAGTTTCTGCGGATGATAAGAAACTCAGAGTCTTTGATTGGTTAAAAATTGGAATCGGCATCTGTTATACTGGCAGCTGGAAAAGGGAGCCGCATGAAGGGATATGAAGGAAACAAGACCCTCCTCCCTTTGATTCCTAATTCCTCTCCATTTCAAGGGGATTTGCCGATCCTGTGTCACGTGCTTAAAGTCCTACCGCCTGGTCCTAAAGCGATTGTTGTTCATCATAGAAAAGAGGATGTGATTGCAGCTACCCAGGCCTTTCGAGTTACATACTGTAAACAGGAGATGGCAAATGGAACAGGAGGGGCGCTCCTGGCAGCCCGGTTTTTTCTGGAAGGAGTCGTCCAGGATAAGGTCCTGATTACGATGGGAGATGTCCCTCTGGTAAAAAGAGAGACTTACATGAAGCTCCTGGAAGGATTAGATGAGGCAGACGGAGTGGTGTTGGGATTTAAGCCGAAAAACAAGGCGCAATATGGAGCTGTTGAGCTTTGCAAAGACCGTCCAGTGAAGATTGTAGAATGGAAGTACTGGAAGGAATATTCACGTGAAAAAAAAGAAAGCTTAACCATTTTTAATGCCGGTATATATGGCTTCAGGCGGGATGTGCTCCTCACATTTATGGATAAGCTTAAATGTCACCCTCATGAAGTGCTGAAAGAAAGAGATGGCAAGATTGTCACGATTGAGGAGTTTTTCGTCACAGACCTTGTGGAACTTATATACAGAGCAGGACTGAAAACAGGGTACGTCCTTGCAGAGGATGAGGCTGAGGTGATGGGTGTGGATACGCCGGAATCGTTGAAGAAGGCACAGGAGACCTATCACTTGAGATGGTTTAAACCTGGTCCTTGTTTCCTGGAGGCCAAAAAATAGCGTTTTTTCTCGCTATAGATGCACCCACAGTACTCCTGCCGGTACATATTCAATTCTTTTGAGATGGCAATCCCTTCTTTCCAGCCATCCCGAAAGTCCCTGTACAGAAAGGGAAGTCCGTATTCCTTTCCCAGACCTTCTCCGACAGAGCGGATAACTTCGTGCTTTTGAAATTTACTGTAGAGGAGCGTGGTGGTGAAATAATTGAAGCGGCCTCGCCGGGCAACAGTGACAGCTGCCTTGAGACGAGAGTGATAGCAGTAGAGACATCGATTCGCCTCCCGAAATACTACATTTTGCAAAAATCCTTCAAGGTCATAGCCTTTCTCGTAGATTATGCGGAGGTCCACTTCCTGAGAGTAATCCTCAAGGGCGTTTTTGCGCCTCAGATATTCCTGATATGGATGTATATTAGGGTTTGAAAAAAATCCCATCACTTCAAATCCTTCGGCACGGAGGACTCTAAGAGGATAGATTGTGCAGGGGGCGCAACAGATATGGAGGAGAACTTTCATTTTAGCTGTTTCAAGTTGTTCATAGTACCATGAGTTTCACACCAGAAGTTCACGATACCGTACTACAGACAAAGCTTTTTGGCACTAAAAGATGTTTTGCGGCCGGAATTCAGAATATACGAAGGAGATCAACATATTTTATACTTGCTTTTGACTCCTGGATTCTGGATTCTTTTGTTCATGTATTTCAGCCCTTTTTGTCAGCATATTTGAGGATCTTTGGCTGAAAGGGCGGTGCGAGACTCGAGCAATGTTATCATCTTTCAGGCCTTTTTCCAAAGATGGCCGTTCCGATACGGACAATGGTAGCTTCCTCAGAGATGGCTGTTTCAAAGTCGCCAGTCATACCCATCGAGAGTTCGGTCATCTGAACGTTAGGAATGTTTTCCTCGACTATGAGTGCTCGTAGCTCTTTCAAAGCACGGAAAAATGGGCGCGCCCTTTCTGGATCGTTGAAGTATGGCGGTATGGTCATCAAACCCCGAATTGACACGTTTTCCAGAGGGGCAATTGACCGGATCAGGTCGATCGTTTCTTTAGGATCTATTCCCGATTTAGTCATTTCACGGGAGAGATTGACCTGGATCAGGATATCCTGCACCTTTCCTATACCTTTTGCCCTCTTATCCAGCTCCTGCGCAAGTTTCAGACTATCCACTGAATGAATGAGATCAAATAGCCGGACAGCATACTTGGCCTTGTTGGTCTGAAGATGACCTATGAAGTGCCATGAGATCGAGTCTGCTCCCAGGGACTCGATCTTGGCCCTGGCTTCCTGGACATAGTTTTCTCCTAAGATAGTAGCCCCTGCTGCAATAGCCTCCTGTATACGCTCAACAGGGACGGTTTTACTCACAGCAACAAGCTTTATCCCGCTCGGATCGCGACCGCAACTAAGGGCTGCCTTCCGTATCCTTTCCTTAATCAGGTAAAATCTTGTAGCAACGGAGTCTTCGTTCATTTTTTTCTTTCTCTAACTATTCAGGCCAGAGGCATCCTGCCGAGATCCTGACTATATTATATGACTATACTGACTCCTCTTCCCGTGATGCTGAGCGTAAGCGAAGCACCTCAGGAGATCCTTCATTCCGCTTCGCCTCGTTCAGAATGACGCGGTAAAAAGCTTTTTTAGAACGATCTTGAGAAGCCGGGCAACACGGCCGAAAAGCCGCGGTCGCCGGTCAGTCTCGGTCATGCGTCTCGGTTAACCGACTACGGACACCCACCGCCGGCAGCCGACACAGTCTGTGTAGTTACTTCTTTCTTTGGGGCAGGTGACTAAAGCTTCTCATGAGCGGCTACTTCCTGCAGGCCTTGCCTTACAGGGGGGCTCGATGGAAGCTATGTGAGATAGATATTTTCCTTATTGGGAAGCTTCGAAACCACTTCCCGGGTTAAGAATTCGAGCACCTCACATACTGGAAGGCCGACAACATTGGTATACGAGCCCTCGACTCGTTTGACAAAACTGCCTCCTTTTCCCTGAATGGCATATGCCCCAGCCTTATCGAATGGTTCACCGGATCTGATATACCATTCTATTTCCTCCTTGGTCAACTCCTTGAAAAGGATGTTGGTTCTTACTACATCCGAGAAGAACTGGTTTTGTTTCAGGCAACATATACAGTAACCTGTCAGGACAGAATGCATTTTCCCGCTTAATTTAGTCAACATGTCCCGGGCCTCACCCACAGAGACTGGTTTTCCCAATATGGTATTATCAACCAAAACAATAGTATCGGCTCCTATAACCCAGCTTTCTGGATATGCCCTGGCAACATTCGTTGCCTTGGCCTCTGCAATTGAACGGACATAATCCTGAGGTGAGGAGCCAAGCCCTTGAGTTTCGTCGATCTTACTTGAAACCACCTTAAACTTCAAACCGGCCTGTTCAAGGAGATAACGTCGTCTCGGGGAGAGAGAGGCTAGTATTAAAAGTGGATGTTTTCCATCTGAGTTCATGTGAAATGCCAACCCGTACAAGCTCACATAGTATACCCTTTTTCGACAAAGAGCTTCAGGCAAGGATCTACCACGTGAGGATTCCATCTATTTGATCCACCACAAGGCACATCTCTTTGGCTATCGAACGAGCAAGATCGGCCACACGTCATCGATGACCGGCCGTATGAGGATCCCTAATTTCAACGGTCAATGCAATGGCGTGGATGGTGACTTCCAGAGCCCTTCGCGAATCATTTAATGTTCGCTTCAGTTCCTCCTCGTTACGCTTTAATTCAGTTACATCTCGAATTGATACCACTGTACTCAGAATCTTGGGATCTTTTTCCTTTCAAGCTACAGCACTGACCAGGGTGCGGAGGATCGTGTTACCCTTCTTCCTTAGATCAACCGGATAATGTTTGAGGAAGCCCTGCTTCTAGATTCTTGACAACAGTTCTATCCTGTCCGAAGGTGTTGAGCACAAGAGATCGAATCTAGTGGGGAATTCTTCTTCCCTGGCATAACCGAGGATATCAAGGGCAGCGGAGTTGATGTCTATGAGATAGCCATTTTCGGAAGATATGAAAACCACGTCTTTGGAATTTTCAAAGAGGGAGAGATATTTGGTTTCACTTTCCCTCAAGGCGTTCCCAGCCCGCTTGTGCCGGGAGATGTCCCGAACTACCGCCGTTGATATAAGCATTATCATCCTGTGAAACAAGCTTCACGCTTTCCTCAACCGGAAACGTTGTGCCGTCTTTACCTCTATGTTTACTTTCAAAAATAATATACCCTTTTTCTTAAACCTTCTTTACATGCTCCTTATATGATGAACGGTCGGGTATGGCTGCATCAATATGAACAAATGACATGTTAAGAAGCTCTTCCCGTCTGTAGCAAAGGGGGGTGCATGCTGTCTCTCTCGTTTACGTCCAAAAAGTAGCCCGTTTCAGGATCTGTGACAAATATAGCCTCGTTTAATTGGTTGATTAGGTCCTGAAGGAGTTTTAAATCCTTCTTTATCTGTTCCTACCGTTCCGGATTCCTTTTGTGACTCCCCCTCCTTGTATCGGCTTTCTATGGGTTGGTTTAGGGCCATATTTCTATTTCTCGATTCCATCCCTTGCATTTACACCGTTTTGGTAGTAGTGTTTTACCTCTTTCATCTCGGTCACCAGATCAGCCTCATCGATAATCCGTGGATCTGCCATTCTGCCAGTAATCACTAGCTCCACCCCTTCCGGTTTTGCACGAATGAAGTCAAGCAAATCTTCTACTGAGAAGAGATTGTAGTAGGTTGCAATATTGGCCTCATCGAGGATGATGACCTGATACTCTCCGGAACACATGACATCCCTGACCTCTTTGAGACCCTGCTGTGCGGCCAAGATGTCTCCCTCCTGGGGGACTCTACGGATGAAGCAGTTCCTGCCGTATTGTTTTAGTGTAATGAAGTCTGAGAGCCTGGCCAGGACATCATGCTCATTGTATTTCATCCCTTTGACAAACTGGGCGATGTATACCTTAAGGCCGGCACCAGCGGCGCGTAAAGCAAGCCCCAGGGCTGCTGTCGTCTTACCCTTACCATTTCCTGTATAGACCTGCACGTAACCCTTCATTTTCAACTCCTTGTTATCCTTGACGGTCTCGAAGAAAGTCTAATTTTGTTCTCTCCGTGAGATCCGTTAGAATTTTACATAGTCGCGCGGGATTCAATTTGCCTCTTATAATAGGAAATTCCACTTTGATTGATGTAATACCCTGTAAATAATTTTTCCCACGGGGTGAGCAATTTTGGGATTCAGAATTTGCCTGGCTAAACTTCAAAAACTCAGGCTTTCGTCATCGAACAGTCTGAAATTTTTAACACCAGGTTTATTCCGAACCTTCTCCCAAATTCCCCTATGTCGCTTGCAAAATGACTTTTTGCGAAACCATCGTCTCTTAACTGCTCGTCAGAACAGCACACCCCGGAGAGCGGTGTTGGGCGAGTTAGACTACCTGTTTGAGCTGGATATCGAAAGTCAGATCCTTCCCAGCCAAAGGATGGTTGGCATCGAATGTCACACCGGATTTGGACACTTCAGTGAGCCTGACCACTACTGGCTGGCCATCTGCCTGATGGGTTTGTAATATTTGACCAACCCTTGGTCTCAAATACAGTAGAAGCTGGTTTCGATCTGTCACCATAGCCATTTCCTTGAGGTATTGACCAAATGCTTTTTCCGCTGGGATTTTAGTGGTTTTTGATTCGCCGGGATTCATCCCCACGACGGCTTCTTCAAAGCCCGTGATTTACTGACCCTCGCCAATCGTAAACCCCACAGGACCGTGATTAGTGGAGGAATCGAATATGGTGCCGTCCTCCAGTCTGCCCCGTACAGTGAACCCCCAAAGTATCACCATTCTTTGCCTGCACCATCTTTCCTCCTTCCGTCTTTTAGATATGGGAGAATGGAAAATGTATTATTGTAACATTTTTAATCTTTGGTTCAACTCCTTTGAACGACAATTGTGAGCTTTTTGAGGAGACCCTTCTGGGCGAAGTTGACCCTGCTCAATAGGGTTTCCCTCGGGTAATTTAACGGGGTAAACGGCCACGGCACTAGGCGAATCCTGAACTCTTTGAGGCTGCAAGATCCAGTTTTCAGGAACGGGTCTCCAAGAGTCCATGGACGGGAAAAAAGATCATAGGGAGCGTGAAAAGGGGTTGAGCAAAGACCTCATTTCATCCTTTAACCTCAGACCTTCCCTGGTGGCCTTCAATTGCAAAAGGTTAGACTGGTACAAGGTTCCTCTGACAGTCCGGTTGAGCAACGTAGTGCCTAAGGATTCTTCCCTGACATGCTCCGCACAATCAACGATTATTCGCTTTCCTGGGGGAATATGCCATAAGAACGGCGAGGGAATGGAGGCGGCAACCGGATTCGAACCGGTGTGTAACGGTTTTGCAGACCGCTGCCTTACCACTTGGCTATGCCGCCCTCCTTGAGGTTGAAGGCCATCTGGCGGTCATCACCCTCAACCGCCCGGACGTGCTGAATGCGCTGAACCCGGCACTTGAGCGTGCAATGTTCGAGGCGTTCGTATTGACCGAGCATCGCCAGGTATTCCCCCTGTCTGGCATTCGGAGGATTCGGCCCGGGGTTCACCCCTTGTAATGAGAGGGGCGCATCCCAGGCTAGGCTTTTGAGGCAGAGATACTCCATCTCATCCGGAAACATGGCGCGTGAGTCCACCGAAGGGCCTTTGATCACCCACCATCCCAACTGATACGGCAGCAAGCTGCTTTCGCGGACCGCCTGAAGATTCCGGAGGTGGATGTCTGTGAACCGTTTATATGCCCACTGGGGATGATCCCACGCGCCGAGGCAGGAGTGGAAAGGCCAGGAGTGGTGGTTCCAGGTGCTCGCCTCCACACGCACCCTTCCCTTCAGCCTGGAGAATATGGCCTGGCGCATCTTCGCCACGCCGTGCCACCCATCTGGGGAGACCTCGGCGCCGTCCTGATAGATCATGTCGAAGTTGCAGGTGTTGAAGACATGGGCGATCCGCTCCGCCAGCTCGTCCACCAGCGTCGAGTCCATATCGGGGAAGAAGACGGCCCAACGGCTGAAGAGGTGATATACCGGCGTCCCCTGCCGATGAGGTCGCTCCTTCGTCCCAAAAGCACCTCTCTTGCAACCGGTAAATCCATAAGGGGGTTCCTGTGAAAGCCCCGTGTATTGAATGAGTTCGTCGCCGATTTGAATCACGTTTCCCCTGCTGTGGGAAGCCCAGACGGTATCCAAGTCGCCCGGCGGCTCAAGAGTTGGGATGATCTGAGCTTTCTCGTCGATCCTCTCAGCGAGAGTGAAGGTGGCGTCCTTCGCCAGGCGTTTATCGGGGACAGGCGTCACCCACGGATCATTTGGGGATATGAACCCTGTTAGGGTGTGCATTCCCGCCAATAGGCCGGCGTCGTGGATCTTAGCGACGACCTCCTTCATACCCTCCAGACCGTTGGGAAACAGATCCGATCTCGGCTCATAATGCCCCAAAGTGTGCCACCAGCCGATGATATGGATGATCCCCATGCCGGCCTTTCGGGCCAGCTTGATCCATTCGTCCACGTTCCGTTCGGAGACCGTGGCGAAGATATAGGAAAGACGGTTCTCCTCCGCATCCATGGCGAACGGCCCTCCAAGCGGGGAGTAGGGCAATCCTTCCCTTCGCACCACCTCCTTGAGAACGGAACGCAGATCCCGAACAGGACAGCCGATCAGGGCGACCTTGGCCCCTTTAAGGCCGTATCTGGGGTAACATACGGCGCGCAGGATCGGGGGAGAGCCGCCTATGTGTACCCCTACCTGTAAGTTCAAAGCCCTCAAGCATATGGCGAAGTCGTCGTCCGCCGCCACGCCGGAGATCCCGCTGACACGCTTCATCGGTTTAACCCGAAGGATCAGGAAGGCCAGCTCGTCAACATCCTCATCGCTTACCGAATCGAGCTCGAAGACGAGATAACGATTTTCAGTTCTGATCCCGATCGTCGCCCTGAAGTTCAGCTCCTTGAATTCGACGGCGATCTTACCATCGGCGAAGGAACAGACGGAGGGCTTATGTTCCCTGCCGTTCTTTTTCAATGTTATGAAAACCTCATGCGGTCCAGGGGCGAGGTAATCCTTGCCCGTTCGTTTGTCCACAAGACCTAAGCTCCTCCCGTCGGTTCCGATGATGTAGCGTATGTCCTCATTTTCAAGGGGTATATCCCCCTCTTCCGCCCTGCAATATCCAAGGGCAC